>NZ_JAUMTJ010000035.1:0-97180 GCF_032654765.1 Bradyrhizobium sp. 33ap4
CCAAGCGGTCTTAGGAAGACAACTATAACACTCAACTCCTTGGCTCACAGAACGACATGGCTACGATCCGACTTACCAACTCGCGCCGTC
Organism: Bradyrhizobium sp. 33ap4; assembly: GCF_032654765.1. Taxonomy (NCBI): domain Bacteria; kingdom Pseudomonadati; phylum Pseudomonadota; class Alphaproteobacteria; order Hyphomicrobiales; family Nitrobacteraceae; genus Bradyrhizobium; species Bradyrhizobium sp. 33ap4. Next base: position 91 of record NZ_JAUMTJ010000035.1, read on the forward strand.
GGCGATGGCACTCGGCTACGCCGCGCTCGCCAATCTCGGCGTTCGGCATTTGTCCGAGCCCTATCGAGAAGAAGTGATGCGCGCGACCGGCGGAGCGGTCGCCGTCGGCGGCCGCGACCGCCACAGCATGATTTATTTCGGCCAGAGCCGGAACGGCCTGGCGCTCGGCGTACAACTCGACGTCGGCTCGCGGGTGCCGATCGCAACCACCGCGATGGGGCGTGCTTATATTTGGGCATTGCCGCCCGACGAGCGCGCGGCTTTACTGCGTGAGCTGCGGGATCACTACGGCAGCCGCTGGGCCAAGATGCGCGACGGCATCGAGCGCTCCGGCGAGACGGTCGCGAAGCACGGCTTCACGATGTCCGCAGGCGACTGGCAGAACGACGTCGCCGCAGTCGGCGTTGCATTGAGATTGAACGACGGAACCGGTCCTTACGCCTTCAATTGCGGCGCGCCGGCATTCCGCTTCACGGAAGACAGATTGCTCAACGACATTGGACCTCGTCTTGTCGCGATGGTAAGGAACATCGAGCAGGCGCTCGGTGGAATGGCGCCGCAATCCAAAAAAGAAGAACGCAAAAAGACCAGAGTAGGAGGGAAAGTTGCACGTTTGGCCGAGGGGATCAGATAGCCTCCATCACGTCCAGCGAAACGCATCGCAGGGCCGCTCGCACCGCTCGAAGACGGCGGGCGAGACGAGATGACGCAGGCACAGCTCGCGCAGGGGAATGATCCCCTGCTCGCGGTTCGCGACGTCAGCGTCGTGTTCGGCGGCATCATCGCACTGAACGGCGTGTCGTTCGACATGCGCCATGGACAGATCCTCGGGCTGATCGGGCCGAACGGCGCCGGCAAGACGACGCTGTTCAATTGCCTGTCGCGGCTCTATCAGCCGTCGTCGGGCGACATCCTGATGGAAGGCAAGAGCATCCTGTCGCGCCCGCCGCACCGGATCGCCGAGATCGGCATCGGCCGCACCTTCCAGAACGTCGCGCTGTTCCCCAACCTGTCCGTGATCGACAATGTGCGCGTCGGCGCGCATGCGCGCACCTCGAGCGACATCGTCAGCGACTCGCTGCGCCTCGCCTGGGTCCGCCGCGGCGAGACCGACATGAACAAGAAGGTGCACGACATCCTCGGCTATCTCGATCTCGAGGACGTCGCCCACACCGTGGTCTCGGGACTTCCGTTCGGCACCCAGAAGCGCGTCGAACTGGCGCGCGCCCTGGCCGCGGATCCGAAGATCCTGCTGCTCGACGAGCCGGCCGGCGGCCTCAATCACGAAGAAGTCTATGTGCTCGGCGACCTGATCCGCAAAATCCGCGACGACCGCAAGATCACCGTGCTGCTGGTCGAGCATCACATGGGTCTCGTGATGTCGATCGCCGACCACGTCGTCGCGCTCAATTTCGGCCGCAAGCTTGCCGAAGGCACGCCGGCCCAGGTCCAGGCCGACCCTGATGTCATCAAGGCCTATCTGGGGAGCAAGGACCAATGACCACGATGCTCAACGTCAAGGACCTGCGCGCCTATTACGGCCAGGTCCAGGCCCTGCACGGCCTCTCCTTTTCGCTCAACGAGGGTTCGCTGACCACGCTGCTCGGCGCCAACGGCGCCGGCAAGACCACCACACTGCGGGCGATCTGCAACATGGTGCGCTCCACCGGCGCGATCGAGTTCGAGGGCAAGCCGATCGGCACGCGCTCGACCGAAAACGTGGTCCGCCTCGGCATCGCCCACGTGCCGCAGGGCCGCGGCACCTTCACCAACATGACGGTGGAGGAAAACCTGCAGCTCGGCGCCATCAGCCGCCCGGACAAGAAGGCGATCGGCGCCGACATCGAACGGATGTACGAGCATTTCCCGGTGCTGAAGCAGCGCTACACCCAGCAGGCCGGCACGCTGTCCGGCGGCGAGCAGCAGATGCTCGCGGTGGCGCGCGCGCTGATGCTGCGGCCGCGCCTGATGCTGCTCGACGAGCCGTCGTTCGGCCTCGCGCCGCTGATCGTGCGCGACCTGTTCCGCATCCTCGGAAAGATCAATCGCGAGGAAAAGGTGACCATCCTGGTGGTCGAGCAGAATGCGCAGCTCGCGCTCGAGCTCGCCGACCAGGCCTACGTGATCGAAACCGGACGGATCGTGATGTCGGGCAATGCCAAGGACATCGCGAACAACGAAGACGTCCGCAAATCCTATCTCGGCTACTGAGGGAGCTGGCACAATGGAGCTTTTTGCCAACCAGGTCCTGGCCGGCATCGCCACCGGCGCGATCTATGCCTGCATGGCGCTCGCGGTGGTCATGATCTACCAGGCCATCGACCATTTGAATTTCGCCCAGGGCGAAATGGCGATGTTCTCGACCTTCGTGTCCTGGCAGCTGATGCAATGGGGCGTGCCATATTGGGGCGCCTTCGTGCTCACCGTCGCCTTTTCGTTCGCCGCCGGCATCGTCATCGAGCGGTTGCTGTTCAAGCCGCTGGCGAAGGCGCCGATCCTGACCAACGTCGCCGGCTTCATCGCGCTCTACGCGATCATCAACTCGGTCGCCGGCCTGATCTGGGACTTCACCATCAAGCAGTATCCGACGCCGTTCGGTTCCTCACCGTTCCTCGGCAGCCAGCTGATCTCGACCCACCAGGCCGGCATGATCGGCATCACGCTGTTGATGCTGCTCCTGCTGTTCTTCTTCTTCCGCTTCACCCGGGTCGGTCTTGCGATGCGCGCCGCCGCATCGCTGCCGGAATCGGCCCGGCTGGTCGGCATCAACACCTCGTGGATGATCGCGCTGGGCTGGGGCATGGCCGCCTCGATCGGGTCGATCGCCGGCATGATGATCGCACCTGTGGTGTTCCTCGAGCCTAACATGATGCTCGGCGTGCTGATCTATGGATTTGCCGCAGCCGTGCTCGGCGGCCTGTCGAGCCCGTTCGGCGCCGTCATGGGTGGCTTCCTGGTCGGCGTCTTCGAGAACCTCGTCGGCACCTACATCCCCGGCGTCGGCAATGAACTGAAACTTCCGATCGCGCTTGCGCTGATCATCGTCGTCCTGGTCGTGAAACCGGCAGGCCTGTTCGGCCGCGCCATCGTGAAGCGAGTTTGATCATGAGCGCCGCTGAAGAAATCGTCACAGAAGGCTCCGCCGTCGAGGCCGTTCCCAAGCGCGCCATGACGCTCGGCTATGGCACCTCGCTCGTGGTGCTCGCCGCGCTCGTCCTGATCCCGCTGTTCGTGAAGAACTTCATCATCTTCCAGATGACGATGCTTCTGATCTACGGCCTTGCGGTGCTGGCGCTCAACATCCTGACCGGCGGAAGCGGCCAGTTCTCGCTCGGCCAGAGCGCGTTCTATGCCGTCGGCGCCTATACCTCGGCGATCCTGATGGAGCATGTGGGCATGAACTATGCCCTCACGCTGCCGATCGCCGGCATCGTCTGCTTCGCCTTCGGCTTCCTGTTCGGCCAGCCGGCGCTGCGGCTATCCGGCGTCTATCTGGCGCTCGCGACCTTTGCGCTAGCCACCGCGATGCCTCAGCTTCTGAAGCTGGGCTATTTCGAGCACTGGACCGGCGGCGTGCAGGGTCTCGTGGTCACCAAGCCGGATGCGCCGTTCGGCCTGCCGATGGGGCAGGACATGTGGCTGTATTACTTCACGCTGGTGGTCACGATCGCGATCTATATCGCTTCGGTGAACCTGCTGCGCTCGCGCTCCGGCCGCGCCTTCATGGCGATCCGCGACAACGAGATCGCGGCTTCCGCGATGGGCGTCGACGTCGCGCTGTACAAGACGCTGGCGTTCGGCGTCTCGGCCGGCATCACCGGCGTTGCCGGCGGTCTCGGCGCCATCGCAGTGCAGTTCGTGGCGCCCGACGGCTACACCATCCAGCTCGCGATCTCGCTGTTCCTCGGCATGGTGGTCGGCGGCGTCGGCTGGCTGCCCGGCTCGATCGTAGGCTCCGCCTTCATCATCTTCGTGCCCAACATCGCCGAGGGTATTTCGAAGGGCCTTTCGGGCGCGGTGTTCGGCGTGCTGCTGTTCCTCGTCATCTTCCTCGTGCCGCACGGCGCCAGGCAGGTTGCGATCGTTGCCCAGCAACTGGCCGCAAAGTTCAAGAAAAACTGACAGCCTATAGAAGCAAACCAGGAGATATTATGCTTTCTACCGTTCGGATCGCCGCGATTTCCGCGGCGATCGTCGCTGTTGCCGCGACGTCCACTGCCGCATTCGCCCAAAAGAAATACGACACCGGCGCAAGCGATACCGAGATCAAGGTCGGCAACATCATCCCCTATTCGGGACCAGCCTCCGCCTATGGCGTGATCGGCAAGACCGAAGAAGCCTACTTCAAGATGATCAACGATCGCGGCGGCATCAACGGCCGCAAGGTCAATTTCGTCAGCTATGACGACGCCTATTCGCCGCCGAAGGCGGTCGAGCAGGTGCGCAAGCTGGTCGAGAGCGACGAGGTATTGCTCGTCTTCAACCCGCTCGGCACCCCGTCCAACACCGCGATCCAGAAATACCTGAATTCCAAGAAGATCCCGCAGCTGTTCGTCGCGACCGGCGCCACCAAGTGGAACGACCCGAAGAACTTCCCGTGGACCATGGGCTGGCAGCCGAGCTACCAGAGCGAAGCGCAGATCTACGCCAAGTGGCTGATGAAGGAGAAGCCCGACGCCAAGATCGCGATCCTCTATCAGAACGACGATTTCGGCAAAGACTACCTCAAGGGCACCAAGGACGGCTTTGGCGCCAAGGCGGCCTCCAGCATCATCATGGAGGAGAGCTATGAGATTTCGGAGCCGTCGATCGACGGCCACATCGTCAAGATCAAGGCCGCCAATCCCGACGTGCTGCTGATCTACACCACGCCGAAGTTCGGCGCGCAGACCATCAAGAAGACCGCCGAGCTCGGCTGGAAGCCGCTGCAGATCATCACCAACGTGTCGGCCTCGGTCGGCAGCGTGATGCAGCCGGCGGGCTTCGACAACGCGCAGGGCGTGCTGTCGGCGGCCTACGCCAAGGACGGCGCCGACACACAGTGGAACAACGACCCCGGCATGAAGAAGTGGGCCGAGTTTCTCGACAAGTACATGCCGGGCGCCGACAAGACCGACGGCGGCTATGTGTACGGCTATGGCGCCGCACAGACGCTCGCCAAGGTGCTCGAAATGTGCGGCGACGATCTCACCCGCGCCAACGTCATGAAGCAGGCGGCGAGCCTGAAGGACTTTACGCCCGACACCCTGCTGCCCGGCGTCAAGATCAACACCTCGGCCACCGACTTCGCCCCGATCGCCCAGCTGCAGATGCAGCGTTTCAAGGGGCAGAAGTGGGAGCTGTTCGGTGACATCATTTCCGGCGACGTCCCCTCCGAGTGACGTTGCACTGCGGGAATAAAACAACAGCCTCCGCGATATCCGTCGCGGGGGCTTTTTGTTGACGCCCCGCGCCGATGGTATTGAATACTCCAAACAAAGAACCCGAGGTGGGGAAACCATGACTGCCGCACGTCCGTCCCTGACGGCGCTGTTGTCCGCATTCGCTCTGATCCTGACGAGCTGCAATGTCGCGCTGGCGCAGAAGAAATACGACACCGGGGCCAGCGACACCGAGATCAAGATCGGCAACACCATGCCCTACAGCGGCCCCGCCTCGGCCTATGGCACGATCGGCAAGACCGAGGCCGCCTACTTCAGGATGATCAACGATGCCGGCGGCATCCACGGCCGCAAGATCAAGTTCATCTCCTACGATGACGGCTACTCGCCGCCCAAGACGGTGGAGCAGGCGCGCAAGCTGGTCGAGAACGACGAAGTGCTGCTGCTGTTCGGCTCGGTCGGGACCGCGACCAATGCGGCGATCCGGAAATACATGAACGAGAAGCAGGTGCCGCAGCTGTTCATCGCCTCCGGCGCCTCGAAGTGGAACGACCCGAAAGATTATCCGTGGACCATGGGCTGGCAGCCGTCCTACCAGGACGAGGCGCGGGTCTACGCAAAATACATCATGAAGCACAAGCCCGACGCCAAGGTCGCCGTGCTCTACCAGAACGACGATTTCGGCAAGGACTACCTCAAGGGCCTGAAGGACGCCTTCGGCGACAAGGCATCGATGATCGTCGCCGAGGAGGCCTACGAGACATCCGAGCCCACGATCGACAGCCACATCGTCAAGCTGAAGGCCACCGGTGCCGACACCTTCGTCAGCATCACGACGCCGAAATTCGCGGCACAGGCGATCAAGAAGGCCGCCGAGATCGCGTGGACGCCGTTGCAGATCGTCGCCAATGTCTCGGCGTCGGTCGGCGGCGTGATGCAGCCGGCGGGCTTCGAGAATTCGCAGGGTATCCTATCGGCATCCTATCTCAAGGACGGCGCCGATCCGCAGTGGGACAAGGATCCCGGCATGGAAAAATTCCTCGCCTTCCTCAAGAAGAATTATCCCGACGCCAACAAGCTCGACGGCGCCACTTCGTTCGGCTACGCCGCCGCACAGACCATGGTGAAGGTGCTGGAGATGTGCGGTGACGACCTCACCCGCGCCAATGTCATGAAGCAGGCCGCAAGCCTGAAGGATTTCGTCCCCGGCACGCTGCTGCCGGGCATCAGCATCAACACCTCGGCCACCGATTTCGCACCGATCAAGCAACTGCGCCTGATGCGGTTCAAGGGCGAAAGGTGGGAGCTGTTCGGGGACATCATTTCGAGCAATCTGAGCAACTGATCGTCACGTCGGTCTGTTCGATCCGCTCGCTCAACTCAACAGCGTCGCTTTACTCGACAGCAATCTCCGCGGTTGGCTCCACGCACACGCGAACGCGTTGGCGGATTTTTGAGCAGCGGCCCGCCTTGAGGGTGGTCGACTAAAGACGCAGCCCCTGCGGCAATGCCGCAGGGGCTTTTCATTGAGACACCCCAGGTAAGATGATAGTTTTTACGACCAATAATGAGCCCTCGAAACAGGGGGCCGCGACACATCATCGGCAATCAGGGAGAGAAACGGCATGTCTGCAATACGACAATTGACGGCATTTGCTGCTGCGCTTGCGCTCGTCGCCGCATCCGGCAGCGCGGCGCTTGCCCAGAAGAAATACGACACCGGCGCCTCCGACACCGAGATCAAGATCGGCAACATCATGCCCTATAGCGGAGCGGCCTCAGCCTATGGCGTGATCGGCAAGACCGAGGAGGCCTATTTCCGCAAGATCAACGCCGAGGGCGGCATCAACGGCCGCAAGATCACCTTCATCAGCTACGACGACGCTTACACTCCGCCGAAGACGGTCGAGCAGGCGCGCAAGCTGGTCGAGAGCGACGAGGTACTGCTGATCTTCAATTCGCTCGGCACGCCACCGAACTCGGCGATCCAAAAATACATGAACCAGAAGAAGGTGCCGCAACTGTTCGTCGCCACCGGCGCCACCAAGTGGAACGACCCGCAGAATTTCCCCTGGACGATGGGCTGGCAGCCCAACTACCAGAGCGAGTCCATCATCTATGCGAAGTACATCCTGAAGAACAAGCCGGATGCCAAAATCGCGGTGCTCTACCAGAACGACGACTACGGCAAGGACTATCTGAAGGGATTCAAGGACGGGCTCGGCGCCAAGGCCGCGTCGATGATCGTCGCCGAGGACAGCTATGAGGTGACGGAGCCGACCATCGACTCCCACATCGTCAGGCTCAAGGCCTCCGGCGCCGACGTATTCTTCAACATCACGACGCCGAAGTTCGCCGCACAGGCGATCAAGAAGAATGCCGAGCTCGGCTGGAAGCCGCTGCACTTCCTCAACAACGTCTCCGGATCGATCGGCAGCGTGATCAAGCCCGCGGGCTTCGAGAACGCCCAGGACATCGTCTCGTCGCAATATTTCAAGGATCCGACCGACGCGCAGTGGAAGACCGACAAGGCGATGATCGCCTGGAACGAATTCCTCGATAAGTACTATCCGGAAGCGAACCGGGCCGATGCCTCCGTGATGTACGCCTATATCGTCTCGCAGGGCCTGGTCCACGTGCTCAAGGCCTGCGGTGACAATCTGACCCGCGAGAACATCATGAAGCAGGCGGCCAGCATTCGCGATTACGAGCCCGGCGGCCTGCTGCCCGGCGTCAAGGTCAACACCTCGGCGACCGATTTCGCGCCGCTTTCGCAACTGCAATTGATCCGCTTCAAGGGCGAGACCTGGGAGCGCTTCGGCGAAGTCTTGAGCGCCGACGTCGGCGGTTAGGCCGGGAAGGTCGACCAAAGATACCGCCCCTGCGGCGTTTGCCGCAGGGGCTTCTCATTGAGGCGAACCGCCTAAAATGATAATCACTGCAGCCAAATAAAGAGCTCTCCAAGCAAGAGGCCGAGACACATGACAAACAGGGAGAGAGACATAGATGTCCGCTACCAAAAAACTTGCGGTCCTCGGGGCCGCGCTCGCGCTCGTCGCGACATCCGGCAGCGCTGCGCTTGCCCAGAAGAAATACGACACCGGCGCCAGCGATACCGAGATCAAGATCGGCAACATCATGCCCTACAGCGGCCCGGCGTCCGCCTATGGCGTCATCGGCCGCACCGAGGCCGCCTATTTCAAGAAGGTCAACGACGCCGGCGGCATCAATGGCCGCAAGATCAACTTCATCTCCTACGATGACGCCTACTCGCCGCCGAAGGCCGTGGAACAGGCCCGCAAGCTGGTCGAGAGCGACGAGGTGCTGCTGATCTTCAACTCGCTCGGCACGCCGTCGAACTCGGCGATCCAGAAATACATGAACTCCAAGAAGGTGCCGCAGCTGTTCGTCGCCACCGGCGCCACCAAGTGGAACGACCCGAAGGACTTTCCCTGGACCATGGGCTGGCAGCCCAACTACCAGAGCGAGACCCAGATCTACGCCAAGTACATCCTGAAGAACATGCCGAACGCCAAGATCGCGGTGCTCTACCAGAATGACGATTACGGCAAGGACTACCTGAAGGGCCTGAAGGACGGGCTCGGCCAGAAGGCCGCCAGCATGATCGTCGCCGAAGAAAGCTTCGAGACCTCCCAGCCGACCATCGACAGCAACATCGTCAAGCTGAAGGCGAGCAACGCCGACGTCTTCATCGACATCGCGACGCCGAAATTCGCGGCCCAGGCAATCAAGAAGGTCGCCGAAATCGGCTGGAAGCCGACCCACTTCCTCAACAACGTGTCGGCATCGGTCGGCAGCGTGATCAAGCCGGCCGGCTTCGAGAACGCGCAGGACATCATCTCCGCCGCCTACCTGAAGGACGCTTCCGACAAGCAATGGGACAATGACCCCGGCATGAAGGAGTTCTACGCCTTCATGGCCAAGGACTTCCCCGAAGGCGACAAGCTCGACGGCGGCACCGTGGTCGGCTTCGGCGTGGCGCAGACGCTGGTCCAGGTGCTGAAGCAGTGCGGCGACAACCTCACCCGCGAGAACATCATGAAGCAGGCCGCAAGCCTGAAGGACTTCCGCACCGAGGTGCTGCTGCCTGGCGTCAAGATCAACACCGCGGCGAACGATTTCGCGCCGATCAGCCAGCTGCAGCTGATGAAGTTCAAGGGCGAGAAATGGGAACTGTTCGGCGAGGTCATCAGCGCCGACGTCGGCGGCTGATCTCCCGCCGCCTCCCGACCGGGAATGGCCCCTGCGATACCCTCGCAGGGGGCTTTTTGTTGGCGCATTTCCGGGCGAAGCGGGTACCGGTTCGCGCGAAGAAGACGCGTCGGAAACCAGAATACAAAGCCATGGCCTGCTCGCAGGCCGGCCCGGGCAATGCCCGCTTACACTTTGCCCGGCAATACGCTAGGTAAACCGGCAAGAAACCCGACAAGAAACCGACGCCCTTGCGCGGCGGCAACAACAAGGAGATTTCGGGACATGCCGATGCCGATCCGACACCGTGTCGCAACCGCCCTGTTCGGCCTCGCCGTCGCCGCCGCGACCGGCAATGCCGCATGGGCGCAGAAGAAATACGACACCGGTGCGAGCGACACCGAGATCAAGATCGGCAACATCGTGCCCTATAGCGGCCCGGCGTCGGCCTATGGCGTGGTCGGCAAGGCGATGGCCGCGGTGTTCAAGAAGGTCAACGACGACGGCGGCATCAACGGGCGCAAGATCACTTTCGTCTCCTATGACGACGCCTACTCGCCGCCGAAGGCCGTCGAGCAGGCCCGCAAGCTGGTCGAGAGCGACGAGGTGCTGTTCCTGTTCGGCACGCTCGGCACCGCCTCCAACACCGCGATCCAGAAATATCTCAACGCCAAGAAGGTACCGCAGCTGTTCGTCGCCACCGGCGCGACCAAGTGGAACGATCCGAAGGCCTTCCCCTGGACCATGGGCTGGCTGCCCAGCTACCAGAGCGAGTCGCGGATCTACGCGAAATATCTGCTCAAGGAAAAGCCCGCCACCAAGGTCGCGGTGCTCTACCAGAACGACGACATGGGCAAGGACTACCTCAAGGGCCTGGAAGACGGCTTCGCCAGCGATCCCGCGCGCGTCGTCGCCAAGGAGAGCTATGAAGTCGCCGAGCCGACGATCGATTCCCATGTGGTGCGGCTGAAATCCTCCAATCCCGACGTCATCGTCTTCTTCACCACGCCGAAATTCGGCGCCCAGGCGATCAAGAAGCTCGGCGAGATGAACTGGAAGCCGGTGACCATCGTCTCCAACGTCTCGGCCTCCACCGCGACCGTGATGCGTCCGGCCGGCCTCGACAATGCGCAGGGCGTGATCTCGGCCGCCTACGCCAAGGACGCCAGCGATCCGCAGTGGAAGGATGACGCCGGCATGAAGGCGTTCGACGAACTGCTCGCCAAATACATGCCTGACACCAACCGCGTCGATGCCTCGGCGATGACCGGCTACAACATGGCGACCACGATGGTCGAGGTGCTGCGCCGCTGCGGTGACGACCTCACCCGCGCCAATGTGATGAAGCAGGCGGCGAGCCTGAAGCAATTCGCGCAGGGCGGCCTGCTGCCCGGCGTGACGCTGTCGACCGGGCCTGCCGACTTCCAGCCGATCGAACAGCTCCAGCTGATGCAGTTCAAGGGCGAGCGCTGGCAATTGTTCGGCGACGTCATCAGCGGCGAAGTCGGCGGACACTGACCGCGTTACATAAGGCACAACCATGACCGACCGTCGTCCTTTCCTGCGTTCGATCTTCGATGCCGCTGTGGCGGCTGCGCATCCCGACGTCGTGCTGGCGTCGCGGCTGCGGCCGGTGCCGAAGGGACGGGTGATCTGTCTCTGCGCAGGCAAGGGCGCCGCGGCGATGGCCGCGGCGGCCGAGCGGCATTATCTCGACGCGCTCGAGCTCGATCCGTCGCGGCTGGTCGGCATCGCCACCACCCGCCACGGCCATGGCGTGCCGACCCGCCGTATCAAGGTGGTCGAGGCCGGCCACCCGGTGCCCGACGAGGCCGGGCTCAAGGCGGCGGACGACACGCTGCGGCTCGCCGCGACCGCGACCCCGGACGATCTCCTGCTGGTGCTGCTGACCGGCGGCGGTTCGGCGAACTGGATCGCGCCGGTCGACGGCGTGAGCTTTACCCAGAAGCAGCAGGTCAACCGCGCACTGCTGCGCTCCGGCGCGCCGATCGGCGAGATGAACACCGTGCGCAAGCATCTCTCGCGCATCAAGGGCGGACGGCTGGCGCGCGCCGGCCAGCACGCGGCCGAGATCGTCACGCTGGCGATATCGGACGTGCCGCATGACGATCCCTCCGCGATCGCCTCCGGGCCGACGGTGCCGGATCCGACCACGCTGGCGGACGCCCGCGCACTGGTCGCCAAATACAATCTCTCGATCGACGACGCGGTCCGCCGCGCGCTCGACGATCCCGCGAACGAAAGCTGCAAGCCCGGCGATGCCGTCTTCGCGCGGGCGACATTCGAACTGCTGGCAAAGCCGAAGGCCTCGATCGACGCCGCGGTGAAGGTCGCGCGGGACGCCGGCTACGAGACCATCGCGCTCGGCGCCGATCTCGAAGGCGAGGCCCGCGAGATCGCGGCCGCGCATGCGCGGCTGGCGCTGAAGGCGCGCAGCGAAGGCAAGCGGGTCGCGATCATCTCCGGCGGCGAGCTGACGGTGACGGTGCGCGGCAACGGCCGCGGCGGCCCCAACCAGGAATACGCGCTGGCGCTGGCCGGCCTGCTGAAGGATACGCCCGACGTCTCAGCGCTGGCCGCCGATACCGACGGCGCCGACGGCGGCGCCGGCAGCGCGACCGACCCGGCCGGCGCCGTGATCGACCAGGCGACATTCGCGAAGATGAAATCGATCGGCCTCGATCCGAAGGCCTATCTCGAGAACAACGATGCGACGGGGTTCTTCGCCCAGACCGGGGATTTGTTGCTGACCGGACCGACGCTGACCAACGTCAATGACGTGCGGGTGATTTTGGTGGATTAGGCCGTATCCTTGACGGACCCAAGGCCAGTCTCGGGCTGCGCCCAAAGCTCCTGATAGTTACGAAACTTCGCAAGCGTCTCGTCATATCGCGTCGGCTCGAGCACCGGCAAAATGCGCTTCAACACTGAGTTGATCGGCGCGGAGGTGTGCCGAACGTATAAGTCGATCGGATCAAGCAAGTGCCTCAGGTGCAGCTTTGGATCATAGTTCAGCCCGCTGCTGCGAAACCATTTGTACCCGTTGGCGATTGCCCAGCTCACCATGTCGCGAAACACATAATGATAGAGGTGCAGGTCTAAGGCGACATCGTAGTCGAGACCTATGTACTCCGCATAGATCGCGTCACCATGTACCATGCATGCGGCAAACGCGACGATCCGCTCGTTCTGACGCCAGAGGAAGAAGCGGACCTTGTCCCCCATCCGCCGCCCCAAGTCGCAGAAGTATCGTTCCGTCAGCTTCTCGAAGTGCAGTTTCGAACGCTGATAGACTTGGAAATACAATGGATAGATCTGCGCGATCACCGGCGTCGCGTCGTTGACGACGTTCATCTCGACGGATGGAGAGGCCCGCGCTGTCGCCTCAAACTTCTTGCGAAGTTTCTTGCGGGTTGCGCTGTTGAGCGCATGATTCATATAGTCATCGAAATTGGCGTAATCGATGCAAAGCCTGATCATGGGCAGGCTGGGGATGCGGGTGAAGCCGTGAGCGATCAAGCAGTCGAGGATTGGTCGGTATCGCGCCGGAAACTCTTTGAGCACGATCAGCCGCGCCCCGAGCCTGCGAGCATGTATTGCAATCGTAGAGGCCAGCAGTTCCGCGCAGCCTCGATGGCAGGCCTCGTCCCCGTCAAGATGACCTTCCCCTGCGACGCACCCGACCATGAGCGCACGGGCGCGCATCAAACCTGGCCACATCCGGCGAATGGCGTCGATGAGTACGCCAAACCGCGGCCTCGCACCGGCCAGCAAATCCAGGTCCATTAGGAAGAATGGCTGTACAGCACAAACCTGATCAACCGCATCTTTGATGAGGAAATACCGGTAATCGAACTCGGGATGAAGGGTATCCTCGACCAACTCATAGTATCGATGATCCTTGCGCTCGCTCGCGAAGGCGAACTGCCAGCGCGGACAACGCTCCAAATCGTTCCGCACGATGACTTGGAGACGCGGCGGACATTGCATCGGCACGCGTCTCGTGAGGTCGCCGATTTGGCTCGTCAAGTGCGCTGTTGCAGCTTCCGGCACGATCTCACGCTCGCCACGGATCCCGGCCCTAGGCAGCATTTATCACGGCGCCAAAACAAAGCAGCTAACATATCCGTCAGAAACTAACTCGTTAGTCATTTGCGATTTGGCGTTGGAGCAGAACACTCCTGATACGACCCGCATGCGCGGACACTCGCCGTCCAGCGCGGCATCCGGGGAGCGGACTCATGGCAGCGGTGATTGGAGTCACGGGACTTGCATTTGAGGCGCGGATCGCTGCAGACCTGCATACGCAGGCGATCTGCAGTGGCGATGGCAGCACGCTCGCGGAGTCTCTCGCGTCGGCAATTGCTGAGGATTGCTACGGTCTTATCAGCTTTGGCGTCGCGGGCGGCCTTTCGCCCGACCTCCCGGCAGGCGCATGCGTCGTAGCATCGACGATCGTTTCGGAAACGATTCAGCTCTTCACTGATCGAGACTGGTCGCAAGCCTTGCTTCGACTCATCCCCGGTTCGATTTATGGCCCTATTGCTGGTGTGACCACGGTCGCCATGCATCCAGAAGCGAAGCGCTCGCTGCATATGAGTACAGGCGCGCTGGCGGTCGATAACGAATCCCATGTGGCGGCGAGTGTCGCTGCAGCGCGCGGCCTCCCTATGACTGCCGTCCGCGTGATCATGGATCCGGCCGGTCGGCAGCTTCCTGCCGCCGCCCTGTCCGCAGTGCGTGCAAACGGGACGATCGATCTCGCCGCGCTGGTCCGTGCGACAATGAAACAGCCGAGCGAGTTACCGATGCTGCTTCGGACCAGTCTCGACGCACTGTCCGGATTTGCGGCACTGCTTCGCTGCCGTCAATTGCTTGGCCCTGGATTAGGGTTGCCTTCCTTGCAAGCAGAAGAGTCGGAGCCAAGTTCAAGTATCGTAGCGGACGATCGTATGATCGCCCTCTAGTCGCTTTTTTAGCCGAACGGGCTGCTATACCTGCCGACTGCGTGCGTGACCTCAACGCGCATTGAAAGTGAGGCCGGCGCGCTCCTTTAGACGCTTGCGCAAGGCCGGCCCCATCAGCGCGCCCGGCGTCCAGATGCCGCCCTCACCCTGCACGTCACGCACGACGCAGAGAGCGCTTTCGGTGATCATCTTGCTTGTCGAGCCATAGCCTGGATCGCGGTCGCCGGTGACAACGGCTTCGACCCGTCCGCCATCCGGCACCTCGCCCAGAAAGAAGATGTCGTAGAAGCCCCTCTCGCGCGCTTCCCGGGTCGGGCCTGCGCCGCGTTTGAGACCGCCGGTCCCGAACAAGGACACCACCGTGGCGAACGTCTCCGTCGTCACGCTCGCGATGTCCCCAAGTCCCGGCGCCACCATCATCTCGTCATAAACGAAGTCCCTGCCGTAGGGATGGCCCAACAGGAAGTTCGTGCGGTGCACGTTCTTGGTGTTGATCGGCGCCATCGGGAACGGCACGAGCCACGCGTGCATGCTCGTGTCATATTCGGGGACGAGGCCCGACGGCTGAGACGGCCCAGTGAAGCCCGGCGTCAACGCGAAGGGATCGGTCAGCAGCCGGATCAGGGCCGGGTCGCGCGCCGCGGCGGCCAGCGTCGCCTGAGCGCTCGCCGCGGTGCCGCCAGACATGCCACCCCTCACCTTGCGCAGACGGGCCTTCACCCGCCGCGCCGCGCGTCCGAATTTCTCGCGCGCCTTCTCCTGCAACGTGAGCACACCGAGATCGAACGGGATGGAATCGAAGCCACAGGAGAAGACGATGCGCGCGCCGGTCCGTTTTGCCTCTTCGTGATGGGCGTCGATCATACCCCGCATCCAGCCCGGTTCGCCGCAAAGATCAACATAGGCCGTGCCGGTGGCCGCGCATGCCGCCACTAGCTCGGGACCGTGAAGCTGATAGGGCCCGACCGTGGTGACGACCACGGTCGCGCGCTCGCACATCGAACGCAGGCTGGCCGGCTCGGCGGCATCCGCCTTCACTAACGGCAAATCGTCCGGTGCGCCGATGTCGGCACGCACTTTCTGGAGTTTGTCGGTCGAGCGTCCCGCAATTGCCCAGGACGGAGCATCGTCGCCGCGATAGGATGTCGCCAGATATTCGGCGATGAGACCCCCGGTGTAACCCGTCGCGCCATAGACGATGAGGTCGAAGTCCCGCTTCACGGCGTTGATCCTCCTCGAGCCCCCGGAAGCGCTCCCTTCAGATCCGTTAGCAACGCTCGGTACGCTTCGCGGCCATTTGCGAGGGGCCGGGCAACATACGGGCCATCGCGCTTGACGGACGATACCACAATTGCCGCCCTTCGGCGCGCAACCTCCCGGCGATTTCCGGTCCCCCCTTGAGAGCCATCGTGAGTACGGACGCTGGTCGGCGTGAGCCGAAGCAACAGCCGGCACATTTGAGCGCCTGTGGCCGCTTGCAAACGCCCTCCGACGGCCTACCATGGATTGGGGAGTTCGCGTGCAGGAGCGAAGCCATGGAACTCACCGTGGTGCCCATCGTCAAGCCGGATGAGACCAACTTCATCTTCGGCCAGTCGCATTTCATCAAGACCGTGGAAGACCTTCACGAAGCGCTGGTGGGCACGGTTCCGCGCATCCGCTTCGGGTTGGCTTTCTGCGAGGCCTCCGGCAAGCGGTTGGTGCGCTGCTCCGGTAACGACGACGCCTCGCTCGCCCTGGCACGCGACAACGCATTGGCGATCGGCGCCGGTCACACCTTCCTGATTTTCCTCGGCGACGGGTTCTTTCCCGTCAATGTGCTCCCGGCGGTGCGCGCAGTGCCGGAGGTCTGCCGCATCTATTGCTCGACGGCCAATCCAACACAGGTGATCGTCGCGCAGACGGAGCTCGGGCGCGGCGTGCTCGGCGTGGTGGATGGCGCCTCGCCGCTGGGTGTCGAAACCGACGCCGACATTGCGTGGCGGAAGGATTTGCTGCGGAACATCGGCTACAAGCTTTAGACCGCGATGGTTCGCCGCCTGGCGGCGCCCGCATGCTGGATATGTATCAACCCAACGCGTCATTGCGAGCGGACGGGCCGTCGCGCTCTCTCAAAACTCCTGCGCGAGCTTCGCCAGCATCTCCAGCAGCGCGGCGTGGTTGGCCGGACCGAGCACCTCGATCAGCCGCGCCTCGTGCTTGTTGGCGACCAGCTTCTTGGCGCGCGCCAGCACGGCGCGGCCCTTGTCGGTCAGGACGAGGATGTGGGAACGGCGGTCGTTGGTGGAGCGCATCCGCGCGCAAAGGTCGCGGCTCTCCAGCGCGTCGAGCATCGCGACGAAATTCGGCCTGAGGATCCCGAGCGTGTTGGCGATCTCGGTCTGGTTGCGGCCCGGATTCTTGTCGAGCAGAAGCAGCACCGAGAACTGCGCCGGCGTCAGCTGCAGCGGCGCGACGCAGCGCAGGAAGTCCTCGAAGACCCTGAGCTGCGCGCGCTTCAACGAATAGCCGAGCAATCCGGACAGTTCGCCCAGTTGCAGCATGCTGTCGTCCCCGGCAGAATCGGCCGGTTCCCTGCGCAGGGCCCGCGACGAACGGAGGGCATCGGCGGCGGTCTTGGAAACAGTCATCGCTCCAGGCTCGCAATCCCGCTACAAGAATCCCGCACGACACTCGGGGACCTTGAGATTATATCTAATAATTGTTATGGACTATATCAAATGTCGGCAGCTTTCAACAGCCGATATCGGCCGACCTGACCGGCACGACCGGTTGAGGCGGTCCGACGCTTGAGGGGGAGCGCTCGGCCTTGAACACAACGATCATGCTGTTCCTGCTGCAGGACGGCATCACCAATGGCGCGATCTACGCACTGCTGGGGCTGGCCCTGGTGCTGGTGTTCGCGGTCACGCGGGTGATCCTGATCCCGCAGGGCGAATTCGTCACCTACGGCGCGCTGAGCTACGCCATGCTGGCGACCGGCCAGGTGCCCGGCACAGCGCGGCTTGCGGTCGCGATGGGCCTCGTCGCCTTCGCCCTCGACCTGTTCTTCGCCCGTAACGCGCTGCATGCGCGGCTGGTGATCCGCTCGGTCGCGCTCAACATCGCCTTTCCCGTCGCGCTGCTCGGTCTGATTTACGCGCTGGTCGGTCCCGGCACGCCGATCGCCGTCAACATCGCGCTCGCGCTCCTGATCGTGGCGGCGATCGGTTTGTTCCTCTACCGCATCGCGTTCCGGCCGATCGCGCACACTTCCGTGCTGGTGCTGCTGATCGCCTCGGTCGGCTGCCATCTGGCGCTGCAGGGCCTCGGCCTGGTGTTCTTCGGCGCCGAAGGCCTGCGCGCGCCTGCGCTGTCGAATGCCGCAGTAACCGCCGGCCCGCTGCGCTTCACCGGGCAGAGCCTTGCGGTCTACGGCCTGACGATCGGCTTCATCGTCGCCCTGTGGCTGTTCTTCGGCTACACCAAGACCGGCAAGGCGCTGCGCGCCACCGCGGTCAACCGCCTCGGCGCCCGCCTGGTCGGCATTCGCACCACGCTGTCCGGCCAGATCGCGTTCCTGCTCGCCTCCGTCATCGGCGCGATCTCCGGCATCCTGATCGTGCCGATCACCACGCTCTATTACGACACCGGTTTCCTGATCGGCCTGAAGGGCTTCATCGCCGCCATCATCGGCGGCCTGGTCAGCTATCCCCTGACCGCGGTCGCCGCCATCGTGGTCGGCATCGTCGAGGCCTTCTCATCGTTCTACGCCAGCAATTTCAAGGAAGTCATCGTGTTCACGCTGATCCTCCCCGTGCTCGTGTTGCGCTCCCTCGCGGCGCCCGAGGTCGAAGAAGAGAAGGATTGAGCGCGATGGCGCAGCGCCTTCCCCTCATCATCTTCGCGCTCGTGATGGCGGTGATTCCGCTTGTCCCGGGCATCCCGCCGTTCTGGATCGTGCTGCTCGACAATATCGGCCTCGCCGCGCTGGTCGCGATGGGCCTCGTGCTGCTCACCGGCGTCGGCGGCCTGACCTCGTTCGGCCAGGCCGCGTTCTGCGGCTTCGGCGCCTACACCACGGCGGTGCTGACCACCGCCTACGGCGTCTCGCCCTGGCTGACGCTGCCGGCTTCGCTGTTGGTCAGCGGCATCGCCGCCGTGCTGCTCGGCATCGTCACGGTACGGCTATCCGGCCATTATCTGCCGCTCGGCACCATCGCCTGGGGCATCGGGCTGTTCTATCTGTTCAGCAAGCTCGAATTCCTCGGCCGCAACGACGGCATCTCCGGCATTCCCCCGCTGTCGATCGGCTCGTTCAAGATGCTGAGCCCGGATGCGATCTACTACGCGATCTGGGTCGCGGTGCTGCTGTCCGCGCTGCTGACCATGAACCTCTTGGACTCCCGCACCGGGCGCGCGATCCGCGCCTTGCGGCGCGGCCATGTTGCGGCGGAAGCGTTCGGCGTGCAGACGCCCCGCGCGAAGCTGTTGGTGTTCATCTATGCCGCGGTGCTGGCCGGCCTGTCCGGCTGGCTGTATGCGCATTTCCAGCGCGCCGCCAACCCAACGCCGTTCGGCGCGCAGGCCGGCATCGAGTATCTGTTCATCGCCGTGGTCGGCGGCGCGGGCTACGTCTGGGGCGGCGTGCTCGGCGCCGGCATCGTCGTGATCCTCAAGGAGGTGCTGCAGAGCTACCTGCCCTACATCTTCGGCGGCCAGAGCCAGCTCGAGACCATCGTGTTCGGCATCATGCTGGTGCTGCTGCTGCAGCTCGCGCCCCAGGGCGTCTGGCCCTGGCTGATGTCGCGGCTGCCGTTCAAGCCCGCCCGCAAGACCCCGGACACGTCCGTGAAGCTGGAGCACCGCGAACGGGCGCCCGGAACGTCTCCGATCCTTCTGCACATCGACAAGGCGCGCAAGCAGTTCGGCGGCGTGCTCGCGGTCAACGACGTCTCGTTCGACGTCAACGCCCGCGAGATCGTCGCGCTGATCGGCCCGAACGGCGCTGGCAAGAGCACGACCTTCAATTTGATCACCGGCGTCCTGACCGCAACCAGCGGCAAGATCTCCGTGCTCGGCAACGCGGTCGCGAACGCTCCGCCGCAGGAGGTGGTCAAGCTCGGCGTTTCCAGAACTTTCCAGCACGTCAAGCTGGTGCCCGACATGACCGTGCTGGAGAACGTCGCGATCGGCGCGCATCTGCGCGGCAATTCCGGCGCGATCTCCAGCATGCTCCGGCTCGACCGCGCCGACGAGTCGAAGCTACTGGCGGAAGCCGCGCGGCAGATCGCGCGCGTCGGCCTGTCGGACCAGATCGACCAGCTCGCGGGCTCGCTGTCGCTCGGACAGCAGCGCATCGTCGAGATCGCCCGCGCGCTGTGCGTCGATCCGATGCTGCTGCTGCTCGATGAGCCGGCCGCCGGCCTGCGCCACATGGAGAAGCAGCGGCTGGCCGCGCTGCTCCGGCAATTGCGCGACGGCGGCATGTCGGTGCTGCTGGTCGAGCACGACATGGGGTTCGTGATGGATCTCGCCGACCGCATCGTGGTGCTGGATTTCGGCACCAAGATCGCCGAGGGCACGCCGGCCGCGATCAAGCGCAATCCCGACGTGATCAAGGCCTATCTCGGAGCCGCCGCATGAGTGCGCTGCTATCGGTGACCGACGTTCACATCTCCTACGGCAAGGTCGAGGCGGTGCGCGGCGTTTCGCTCGACGTCGCCCAGAACGAGATCGTCACCATCATCGGTGCCAACGGCGCCGGCAAGACCACCTTGCTCAACGCCATCATGGGCGTGCTGCCGCTGAAGGGGCGCATCAGCTTCGCCGGCGTCGACATGGCGCCGCTCGATATCGAGGACCGCGTCGCCACCGGCCTCAGCCTGGTGCCCGAGCATCGCGAATTGTTCGGCACAATGAATGTCGAGGACAATCTCGAGCTCGGCGCGTTCCGGATCGCGAAGGCCGTCGCGGCCGCCTCGCTGGAGCGGGTCTACACGCTGTTTCCGCGGCTCAAGGAGCGGCGCAAGCAGCTTGCCGGAACGCTGTCCGGCGGCGAGCAGCAGATGCTGGCGATGGGCCGCGCGCTGATGGGCGCGCCGAAGCTCTTGATGCTGGACGAGCCGAGCCTCGGCCTCGCTCCGATCATCGTCGCCGACATCTTCCGCATCGTCGGCGAGCTCCGCGCCGCCGGCGTCTCGGTGCTCCTCGTCGAGCAGAACGCCCAGGCCGCATTGCAGATCGCCGACCGCGCCTATGTCATGGAGCTCGGCGAGTTCGTGCTGTCAGGCCCCGCGACGGAGATCGCCGCCAACAAGGGCGTCGCCGCGAGCTATCTCGGCTTCCAGCACGAAGGCGAGAGCGCGATTTAGGACGCGCAACTCCACCGCGGAGAGACCGTCACCCCACCTCGCCGCGCATTACATGCGCGGCGATCCTCCCCCTCCAGGGAAGGATGAAGGCAGGTGCGCCTTCCGGGAAATGATTTCTGACCGCGCTTGCATTCGCGCAAGGATTGCGCTCCCACTTCACCCTCCCCTGGAGGGGGAGGGTCGATTGCGCGCGCGATGCACAGCATCGCGGGTGCGATCGGGGTGGGGTGAAGCCACACAAATGGTCTCAACATCAATCCGCAGAGCCGCCGCGAAGAAGCTGCGCGCCAACACGACGCCGCATGAACGAATCTTGTGGCGCGCGCTGAGAGAGCTGCCAACGGACGGAACGCATTTTCGAAGGCAGGCACCGATTGGCCCTTACGTCGTCGATTTCTTCTGCTCGGCCAAGCGACTCATCGTCGAGTTGGACGGTGGACACCACAACGACGATGAAGTGGCGAAGCGCGATCGTGCGCGACAAGAGTGGCTGGAGCGGGAAGGATATCGCGTCGTCAGGTTCTGGAATTCGGAGGTCAGTGAGGATTTGAATGCCGTGCTCGAACCGATCTATGTCGAGCTCTATGGCGCTCGCGAAGCGGAAGCTGTGCCGCTGAAGCACTACCGGCGGCGATAGACCACCACCCCACCCCGCTTCACATCGCTACTTGCGATGCGAAGCGACCCTCCCCCTCCAGGGGAGGGTGAGAAAAAGCCGGCCCCATCGGGACCGGCTTCTTCGTTTCAGAGATTGCGTCCAGCTCACATCGCCGGGACGTATTTGCCGTCCTTGACCGTCAGCAGGATGCGCGAACGGTCGTCGAGGCCGTAGCGATCCTTTTCGGTCCAGTTGTAGACGCCCTGGGTCGCGACGATCTCCTTCTCGGAGATGAAGGCCTTGCGGATCGCCTCGCGGAATTCCGGCGTGCCGGGCTTGGCGGTCTTCAGCGCCACCGGGATGATGCGCTTCATCACCTCGAAGGCATCGTACGAGTGGCCGGCGAACTGGCTGCGGCTGTTGGCGCCGTACTTGGCTTCATAGGCCGTATTCAGCGCGAGGCCGGGCTTCTTGGTCAGCGCGCTGTCGGGCTGGGTTTCCGGCGACATGATCGGGCCGGCCGACATGATGACGCCTTCAGCGGCCGCACCGGCGATGCGGATGAAGTCCATGCTGGCGGCGCCGTGGGTCTGGTAGATCAGACCCTTGTAGCCGCGCTCGCGCAGCGCGGTCTGCGGCAGCGCCGCGGCGGTGCCGGAAGCACCGACCAGGATGGCGTCGGGATTGGCGGCGACGAGCTTCAGCACCTGGCCGGCGACCGAGGTATCCGGACGCGCGAAGCGCTCCTCGTCGGTCATGGTCAAGCCCATCGGCACGGCCTGCGCCTTGAAGTCGTTGACCCAGAGGTCGCCGTAGGAATCCGAATAGCCGATATAGCCGACGGTCTTGATGTTGTGCGCCTTCATGTGCTCGTAGAGCACCTTGCCCATGATCGGAATCGACTGCGGCAGGTCGACCGACCACTTCATGCGCGCCTCGTTGATCGGGAACGGCGCGAGGCCGAAATGCGGGATGCCGGCCTCGTTGGCGACCGTCGACACCGCGATCGACGGCGGCGTGGTGCAGGAGCCCATGATGATGTCGGCCTTGGACTCGGTGACGAAGCGCCGCGCGTTGGTGGTCGCGGCCGTCGGATCGCCGCCGTCGTCGAGCACGATCAGCTTCAGCGGTACGCCGCCGATCTCCTTCGGCACGAAATCGAGCGCGTTGCGCTCGGGAATGCCGAGCGCCGCGGCGGGCCCCGTGGTCGAGATCGAGATGCCGATGGTGATTTCATTGGTCTGCGCCAGTGCGGGCGCGCCCGGCAGCGCGATGGCTGCCGCGAGCACCGCGGCGGCGAGAGTGGCCTTCCTCATTCATTCCTCCCTGCAGTTAAGTTTTTTGGGTTTAAACCGGTTTTGCGGGCCAATTCAGCCCCTTCTTTAGAGCATGATCCGGAAAAGTGGAAACCGGTTTTCCGAGAGGATCATGCTCCGAAAGTCGAGTCATGAGGGGGTGCGAGTCAGCCCTTCATGAAGCGGTCAATAATCTCCTGCGGAAACGGCGCCGATTTCAGCTTGGCGGGATCGTCCGGGTGGCGGCCGACCAGCACCCTGGTCTCGAACGCCTCGATCGCCAACGCCTCGTCCTTGAACACGCGGTGCACCACCTCGAAGCTCGAGCGCTTGATGCTCTCGATCCGGCTCTCGATGGTAATCCAGTCGCCATGGGTCGATGGGATGTGAAATTTCGCCCGCGTGTCGACCATGGGAATGCCGACCAGGCCGTATTTGTGGACGAGGTCCTGCTTCGAATAGCCGGCGGCCTCGAACATGATCGAGGTCGAGTCGTCGAACATCGCGAAGTAGCGCGGGTAATAGACGATGTTGGCGGGGTCGCAATCGCCCCACTGGATCTGCACGTCGCGCCGATTGACGAACATGGTTTATCCTCGATCGAGCATGAGCGATCCGGAAGGGCGTTCATGCTCTTCCGGATCATGCTTCAGCGCGGCGCCATCCGGAGCGCGGCATCGAGCCGCACCACTTCGCCGTTCAGATAGGGGTTGTCGATCATGTGCAGCGCCAGCGAGGCGAACTCGTCGGCCTGGCCGAGCCGGCGCGGGAACGGGATCGCGGCGGCGAGCGAATCCTGCGCTTCCTGCGGCAGGCCGGCCAGCAGGGGCGTCATGAACAGGCCGGGCGCGATGGTCAGAACGCGGATGCCGAATTGCGCGAGCTCGCGCGCGATCGGCAGCGTCATCGCGACGATGCCGCCCTTCGATGCCGAATAGGCCGCCTGCCCGATCTGGCCGTCATAGGCCGCGACCGAGGCCGTTGAGATCACGACGCCGCGCTCGCCGGTTGTGAGCGGCTCGAGCTTGGCCATGTCAGCGGTCGCAAGCCGCAGCATGTTGAACGAGCCGATCAGATTGACCTTGATCACCTTGTCGAAGTCGCCCAGCGCCATCGGCCCCTCGCGACCGATCACGCGTTTTGCCACCCCAATGCCGGCACAGTTCACCAGCACGCGCGCGGGGCCGTGCGCCTTGGCGGCGGCGGCCACCGCGGCCTCGGCCGCCGCAGCATCGGCGACGTCGCAGACGACGGGAATGCCGCCGATCTCCGCCGCGACGCTCTCGGCGAGCTTGGCGTTGAGGTCGCAGACCGCGACCTTGGCGCCCTGCGCGGCGAGACCGCGCGCGGTCGCAGCGCCCAATCCCGATGCACCGCCGGTGACGATGGCGGCCTGGTCCTTCAACTGCATGGCTTTCTCCTGTTCGAGAACTAGACTGACGTGATCACCGATGCCGGCGGCACCGGCGCATAGAGCGCTTCGATGATGTCCGTGCGATGCTCCAGCACCGCGCGCTGGTTGATCGAGCCCTTGTCGGTGACCTCGCCGCGATCGATCGACAGCGGCGTATCGAGCAGGATCGCGCGCGCGATCCGGTTCGACGAGCCGGTTGCGCCGGCCAGCACGCGCGCGAAGCGCTCGCTGAAGGCCGCCCGCACCAGCGGATCATTGGCCGCGGCCGCGATATCGCCAGAGGCGAGCTGCGGATTGATCAGGCGGCAGCCGTCGAGATCGAGGATCACGATCGCGGCGAGCTCGTCGCGGTTGAGCCCCGCGATCACGACGTCGCGCACCAGCGGCGCGCAGGTGCCGACGAAGCGCGCCCGCAACGGTCCGACGCTGACCCAGGTGCCGCTCGCCAGCTTGAAATCCTCGGCGATGCGGCCGTCGAAATCGAAACCGGCATCGAGATCGCCAGCGTCGGCAGGCTTCAGCGCGTCGCCGAACTTGTAAAAGCCCTCCTCGTCGAACGCCTTGGCGGTCAGCTCGGGCTGCCGCCAGTAGCCCGGCGTCACGTTCGGGCCCTTGGCGCGGACCTCGAGCTTGCCGTTGTTCGGAACGAGCTTCGCGTCATTGCCCGACACCGGAAGCCCGACATGGCCGGAGCGGCTGGTATCCGGGCGCACCGACATGAAGAACGGCGAGGTCTCGGTGGCGCCGAGGCCGGTCAGCATGGGCACACGATAGCCCTTCTCCTGCACGGCGAGCGCATCGAGGCTGTTCCAGACGAACGGCGACAGCGCGGCGCCCGAGAAGAACATCGCATGCAGCCGGTCGAAGAATCTTGCCCGCAGACCGGCGTCGTCGCGCAGATAGGGCAGCAGCGATTCATAGCCCTTGGGCACGTTGAAATAGACCGTCGGCGAGATCTCGCGCAGGTTACGCACCGTCTCCTCGATGCCGCCGGGCATCGGCTTGCCCTCATCGAGATACATCGAGCCGCCGTTATAGAGCGTCAGCCCGACATTGTGATTGCCGCCGAAGGTGTGATTCCACGGCAGCCAGTCGACGATAACCGGCGGCTCGTCCTTGAGGAATGCGAGCGTCTCGCGCAGCATCACCTGGTTGGCGCAGATCATGCGCTGGGTGTTGATGACGGCCTTGGGATTGCCGGTCGACCCCGACGTCAGCAGAAATTTCGCGATCGTGTCCGGACCGATTGCCGCATGGGTCGCATCGAGGCGCGGGTCTTCCGGCGTCGCCAGGAGACCGGCAAGGCGCGTCACCTCACGGCCGGGCACGGTGCCGCGGCTCGCGGCGATCTCGACATCGGGTCCGATATTGGCACGCAGCGCGTCGGCGAACTTGTCGGCATCGTCGACAAAGATGAGGCCCGGCGTCAGGAGCTTGATGACGAAGCTGAGCTTGCCATAGTCGCGCGACACCAGCGAATAGGCCGGCGACACCGGGCAGAACGAAACGCCGGCATAGAGCGCGCCGAGCGCCATCAAGGCATGATCGATCGAATTGCCCGACAGGATCACGATCGGCCGCTCGGCCGACAATCCGCGCGCGATCAATGCGGAGGCGATGCGCCTGATAGACTCGAGCAATTGCGCGTAGGTGATTTGCCGCCAGCCGCCACCGGGGGCACGCTCGGCCATGAACACGCGGTTCGGCTCGGCCTTTACCCAGTGGTGCAGGCGATCGGTGAGGCGAACCGGAAAATCGGCGAGGCTGAGCTTCGGTCGGAGATAGATGGTGCCGTCGTCGCGGCGCTCGACGGTAACGTCGGGATTGCCGAACGAGATCGGGCGCAGCGGATGCGCGCTCGCAGTGTTCGCAGACGGCGCGGCGCTCATGTCGGCTTTACCTTGGCGGTCTTGCGATCAAGAAACGCGCGGATGCGCTTCTTGGCTTCCTTGTCGCTCTGCGCCACCGTCGCCATCAGCGATTCCATCAACAGGCCGGTCTGCGGATTGGCCTCGGCGATCATCGGCAGCGCCTGCAACACGGCGAAGTTGGTCAGCGGCGCATTGGCGGCGACGCGCTCGGCAAGCTCCAGCGCTTTCGGCAGCGCGCCGTCGGCCTCGGTGAGGTATTGCGAGAAGCCGTAGGCGGCGCCCTCGGTCGCCGAATAGACCCGCCCGGTCAGCATCATGTCCGCCATCCTGGGCACGCCGATCAGGCGCGGCAACCGCACCGATCCGCCGCCGCCGACGAAGATGCCGCGCTGGCCCTCGGGCAGCGCGAAATAGGCCGACGGCTCGGCGACGCGGATATGCGCGGCGCAAGCCAACTCCAGTCCGCCGCCGATCACCGCGCCCTTCAGTGCGGCGATGACAGGGACGCGGCAATACTGGATGCGGTCGAACACGCGGTGCCACATCTGGGAATGCACCAGGCCCTCGGTGGCGTCGCGCTCGGTCAGTTCGGAGAGGTCGAGGCCGGACGAGAAGTGATCGCCGATGCCATGGATGACGACGGCGCCGACCGCATCCGGTATCGCGGAGAAGCAATCCCGCAGCGCCAGGATGATGCCGTCGTTCAGCGCATTGCGCTTGGCGGGACGGTTCAGCCCGACCGTCAGCACCGCCCCTCGCGTCTCGATCCTGAGCAGCGAAGCGTCTCCCTCGTCGGCAGCGTTTCCCATGGCGTTATTGTTTCCCGTTCAGAATAGTTATGTTTTATAACGATTAGCGGGAGAGTCAATATGGGCGCGCACGGCTGGTGGCCATCGACCCTTCGAGACGGCCGCTGCGCGGCCTCCTCAGGGTGACGGTGATGGAGTTGATACGCGCGGCTCCCTCCACCCGTCGTCCCTGCGAAAAGCGGGGACCCATAACCACAAACGGTTATTGCTGCGCGACGGCGGAACGACCAGTCCCGTTCACGGCACAGACCGCGGAGTATGGGTCCTGCTTCGCAGGGACGACACCGAATGTGTGGCGGATCCCGGCGGGTGAGACGGCAAGTGTGCGAAGCTACAGCACCTGATGCACGTCGATCACGACGCGGTCGGCGTGGCGGGCGGCGGAGCCGACGAAGATGTGCTGCTTTTCGGCGCCAGTTTCGAATTTCGGCACGGTGCGGAAATAGATCAGCTTCGGGTCGACCGGCTCGCCGCGCTTCAGCTTCTGCAACAGCTCGACCGGCCCGAAGCGGATGCCCTTGTTCTCGACATAGACGACGGCGCCGTCGTCGGTCTCGAACGCATATTTCGCCTCCAGCTCGATCAGCTCATTGGGCCGGATGATCTGGAAGTCCGCACCGAACGCCAGCACCTTGCCGTTGACCTTCTCGCCCTTCACCTCGCCGCCGATGATCGGAATGATGCGGCGGACGCCGGTGCCGATGTCGCCGGCGGACGTCACCTCCGCGATCCGGGCGGTGATGGTGAAGACGTATCTGGTCTCAAGCTCGGGATTCATAGGCCTAACCAATCATGCGCTGCGGCAGCCAGGTCGCAAGCAGCGGGAACAGGATCAGGATCACCAGCCGGATCAGGTCGGTGATGACGAACGGCAGCACCCCGACAAAGATCGTCGACATGTTGACGTCCTTGATGACGCTCTTGATCACGAACACGTTCATACCGACCGGCGGATGGATCAGGCCGAGCTCGACCGTCATGACGATGATGATGCCGAACCAGATCGGATCGAAGCCGAGCGCGGTCACCACCGGAAACACGATCGGGACGGTGAGGATCACCATCGCCATCGCGTCCATCAGGCAGCCGAGCACCAGATACATCAGGAGGATTAGCGCCAGCACGCCATAGGGGCCGATGCCAAGCCCGGTGAGGAATTCGGTGACGTGCTGCGGCGTCTGGGTGATGGTGAGGAAATAGCCGAAGCAGAGCGCGCCGATCAGCACCGTGAACACGGCGGCCGCGGTGCGCGTCGCCTGCAGCAGCGATTGCAGGATGCCGTCCCTGGTCAGCTTGCCGCGGAGGATACCGATGATGAAGGCGCCGACCGCGCCGACCGCGCCGGCTTCGGTCGGGACAAAGAAGCCGCCATAGAGCCCGCCGATCACGAACAGGAACAGCAGCAGCGGCGACCAGACGTCGCGCAGCGCAACGAAGCGCTCGTGCCACGACGCCTTCTTTCCCGCCGGCAGGAAAGCGGGCCGCGTCACGCCGATGATGCCGATCGTGATCATATGCATCAGGATCGCGAGCAGGCCCGGCACCACGCCCGCGATGAACAGCTTGCCGATGTCCTGCTGGGTGATGATGCCGTAGACCGCGAGCACGGTGGACGGCGGCAGCATCGCTCCGAGCGTGCCGCCAACCGCGATCACGCCGGCGGCGAATGATTGCGGATAGCCGAAGCGGCGCATCTCGGGATAGGCGACGGCCGAGAAGGTCGCGGCGGTCGCGACCGACGAGCCGGAGATCGCGGCGAAGCCGCCGCAGGCGGCGATCGTCGCAATGCCGAGCCCACCCTTCCAATGGCCGACGAAGGTGTTGGCGGCGCGGAACAGCTCGCGGCTGATTCCCGAGACCGACACGAAGGCGCCCATCAGCAGGAACATCGGGATCACGCCGAAGGAATAATCCGTCACCGTGCGCATCGTGGTCTGGCCGACCAGCTTGAGCGCCGGCGCGAAGCCGGTGAGATAGCCAAAGCCGGTGATGCCGACAAGGCCCATCGCCATGCCGACGGGGACACGGAGCAGCATCAGCACGAACAGGCTGACAAAGCCGATGACGGCGACGGTCTCGGGACTGAGGTCGAGACTCATGGCCGTCTACTCCGCGGTCTTGATCTTGGCGTCATGGATATCTTCCGGATGGAAGATCAGGCGGTAGGTGCGGATCGCGATCAGCAGCACCGCGGAGACGTCGCCGATCCACGACACCAGGAAGAACGGCCAGACCGGCACGCCGAGATCCATGGTGACGATATGGCTGTTCCTGGTGTCGATCACCTTGTCGACCAGCGTGTAGGTCTGCACGCTCACCACGAACAGCAGCACCAGCGTCGCGAAGATGTCGATCCAGCGCTGGTAGCGCGGCGAGGCATTGGCCCAGACCAGATCCACCGTAATGTGGGTACCGCGATAGCTCGTCGCCGCAATTCCCCAGAAGATCAGGATGCCGAGCAGGAACTGGCCGAAATTGTAGTAGTCGGGGATCGTCACCGCAAAGAATTTGCGCATGAACACCGCGGTGAAGGTGTTGAGCGCGACGACGCCAACGAAGAAGGCCGCGACCCATTCGATCGAATCGATGAAGCGATCCATGAAATTCTTGCGCGCCGGCTCGGGTGGGCCGGTGATCGCGCCGTCTTGGGAAACTTCGGCAGATTGCGTCATGCGTTGCTTCGATGAGCTCCCTCTCCCCCGCTCTTGCGGGGAGAGGGTTGGGGTGAGGGGCTGCTTCCACGAGCCGTGAATGCGGTGAGACCTGTACCCCCTCACCCGGATCGCATCTGACGATGCGATCCGACCTCTCCCCGCAATCGGGGAGAGGTGAAGGGGAGCGGGATCAGATCCCCGCCTCGAACTTCTTCAGCGTGGCCTGCAGATCGGCATCGATCTTTGCCGCATCGCCGCCGGCCTTCTTCACCGCCTCGGCCCAGCTGTCGCGCAGCGGCTTGACCGCCTTCTTCCACTCGGCGAGCTGATCCGAAGTCAGCGGATAGACCTCGTGGCCTTCCAGCGCCTTCATCTTGGTGCGACCATTGGCTTCGAAATCGGTCCAGGGGTCGGTGACCTTGGAGGCCCATTCCGGCGTGCAGTGATCGTCGATCACCTTCTTCTGGGCAGCCGACATCGAATTATATTTGGCGAGGTTCATGTTGTAGGTGAACACCGTCGAATAGAGCGGCACGTCCATGTGGTACTTCACCACCTTGTCGATGCCGAACAGGAAGATCGAGCCCCAGGGGAAGGTGATCTCGTCGGCCACGCCGCGCTCGATCGCGTCGCGCGATTCCGGCGCGGAGGCCTGCACATTGGTGCCGCCGAACATCTTCACCATCTCGCCGATGGTGCTCTGCGCGGGACGCACCTTGACGCCGGAGAGGTCGCTCGGCAGCACGATCTTCTTCTTGCCGTGCAGCGCGCCCGGATCGTGGATGAAGGCGAAGCACAGCTTGGTGTCCTTCATCTCGGTCGGCGCATATTTGTGATACCACTCGTTCAGCGCCAGCGTGCCCTTCTTGCCGTCGGAGAAGGTGAACGGAAGCTGGCCGGCGGCCGCGATCGGGAAACGGCCGGGCTGATAGCCAGGATTGACATAGGTGACGTCGGCGATGCCGTCGCGCGCCATGTCGTAATGGTCGAACGCCTTGCCGAGTTGCTCGGACGGAAACACGGTGACCTTGATGGTGCCGCCCGATGCCTTCTCGATGTCGGCGGCCCAGGCCTGGGTCGCGGGCACCAGCGGATGCGCCGGCGGCACCCATAGCGACACCTTGAGATTGACGGTCTTGTCCTGCGCGACGGCAGGTCCCGCGGCCGGCACGATGGCGGCGGCCATCAACACCGCCAACATTGTCTTCCTCATCACGTCTCCTCCTCTCCAGGACGGGCTTCGTGCCCGGCTCATTACTTAACATGTTATCTAATTCGCGCGGATATTCAAGATGAAATCCGGCGGGCGGACGCCTCGTCGCACCCTCCGCCCGGTCCCGCGCCACCGCATCTTGCGCTGCGGCGAACGCGCGGCTCCCGCGCAAATCCGCCTTGCCAAAATCGTTATATGATATAGTTGCCTTGGCAAGTTGCCGGCGCGGGCACCGGCTAAAAGCCTATCCGATCGGGAGGACAAGGTATTGCGGACAAAAGTAGCAATCATTGGTGCAGGTCCAGCCGGACTGTTGCTTGGGCAACTACTTCATACTTTCGGCGTAGACAACATCATTCTTGAGCGGCAGACCCCGGACTATGTGCTGGGGCGGATTCGCGCCGGGCTGCTCGAGGAAGGCACCGTGTCGCTGCTCGAGAGCGTCGGCGCCGCTGCCCGGCTGCACCAGGAGGGCCTCGTCCATCACGGTCTCAAACTGGCGTTCGGCGGCGCACGGCACCGCATCGACCTGCATGGTTCGACCGGCAAGACCGTGACCATCTACGGCCAGACCGAGGTCACGCTCGACCTGATGAATGCCCGCAAGGAGGCCGGCCTGACCTCGATCTACTCGGCGGCCGACGTCAAGCCGCTTGGTTTCGATACCGATCATCCGCGCGTCAGCTACGTCAAGGACGGCGTCACCCACGAGATCGCCTGCGACTTCATCGCCGGCTGCGACGGCTTCCACGGCATCAGCCGCGCCAGCATGCCGGCGTCGGCGATCACCAGCTACGAACGGGTGTATCCGTTCGGCTGGCTCGGCATCCTCTCGGAGACGCCGCCGGTCTCGCCGGAGCTGATCTACAACAACCACGAGCGCGGCTTTGCGCTGTGCACGATGCGCTCGTCCCACCGCAGCCGCTATTACGTGCAGTGCCCGCTCGACGATCATGTCGACCAATGGTCGGACGAGCGGTTCTGGGACGAATTGAAGCGGCGCCTCGACCAGAAGGCCGCCGACGAGATCGTCACCGGCCCCTCGATCGAAAAGAGCATCGCGCCGCTGCGCAGCTTCGTCGCCGAGCCGATGCGGTTCGGCCGCATGTTTCTGGCGGGCGACGCCTCGCACATCGTGCCGCCGACCGGTGCCAAGGGCCTCAACCTTGCCGCCAGCGACGTGCATTATCTGTCGCAGGCGCTGCGCGAATACTACGACGAGAAATCCTCCGCCGGCATCGATGCCTATTCGGGACGCGCGCTGGCGCGGGTCTGGAAGGCGGTGCGCTTCTCCTGGTGGATGACCTCGATGCTGCACAAATTCCCCGACGAGGGCGAATTCGCCGCGCGCATCCAGATCGCCGAGCTCGACTACCTCGTCAGCTCGAAGGCGGCCTCGACCTCGCTGGCGGAGAATTATGTGGGGCTGCCGTTCTAGATAAGTCGCGGATGCTTTTGTCGAGCAGCATCCTCTTCGCAATCTCCGTCGTCATACCCCGCGCATGCGGGGTATCCAGTACGCCGCGGCTTCTCGATTCATGCGGTGCGGTCTCTGGAATACTGGATCACCCGCTTTCGCGGGTGATGACGAGCCGGGCCGCTTCAAACAGCCGTGCAAATCCCGTTTAAAACTTTGTAGGCGGTGAAACCGTCATCGACATCGCGTTCAATGGCGTCAACCCAACGTCATATGCGAGCTTCAGATGACCACCGATACGCAAGTCGTGCCCGACAATCCCCAAGACGTCCCTCAAGGCTTCGAGCCGCTGTTCCGCAAGAGCCCGCTCACCGAGCCCTGGGAGCCGCTTTACCAGAAGAAGACCGAGCGTGCCGTCATCATCGGCCTGCGGCTGGCGAGGCCGCATACCAACGGCCGCGGCCTGATCCATGGCGGCCTGATCGCAGCCCTTGCCGACAACGCGATGGGCTATAGCTGCGGCCAGGCGACCGGCTGGACCACCTCGTTCGTGACGATCTCGCTCGCGGTCGATTTCGTAGGCTCCGCCAAGGTCGGGCAATGGCTCGCGATCGAGAGCGACGTGATCAAGACCGGCAGCACGATCTGCTTCGCGCAGAGCCTGATCAAGGCCGACGGGGTGACCATCGCGCGCGCCAACGGCACCTTCCGCGTGGTGCCGAAGAAGCCGCCGGTGAGCTAGTCGAAATACCAGTCGGTGACCTCGGTCACGAGATCGATAAAGGTCCGCACCTTGGCCGACAACAGCCGCGTCGTCGGATAGACGACGTGGATCGGCACAGCCGGCTGCTCGAACTCGGCGAGCACGATCTGGAGCCGCCGCGCCTTCAGCGATTCGGCCGCCTGGTAGGCCATCACCCGGGTCAGTCCGCCGTCCTGCTCGGCGTACTGGATGGCGGCGTCCGAGCTGTTGCTGGTGAAGCGCGGCGTAGGGGTGATGCGGACTTCGCGGCCATCCTCCATGAAGCGCCAATCCGGCGTCGCGGTCATGGCGCCGAACTGGATCGTGTCGTGGGCGGTGAGGTCCGCCGGCCGCTTCGGCCTGCCGCGAAGCTTGAGATAGCCGGCCGACGCCACCACGATGCGGCGCATCCGGCCGACATGCCGCGCCACCAGCGTCGAATCCGGCAGGTGCCCGAGCCTGACCGCGAGGTCGACGCCGTCCTCGACCAGATTGATCCTGCGGTCCGACAGCCGCAGGTCAACGCCGACGCCGGGATAGCGCTTCAGATAGGCGCTCACCACCGGGCTGACATGGAGCCGCCCGAAGCCGAACGGTGCCGAGATCACCAGCCGCCCCTCGGGGCGGGTGCGCTCGTTCTCCACCGCGTCCTCGGCCTCCTCGACATCGGCGAGGATCCGGCGCGCCCGCTCCAGATAGCGCGAGCCGGCGTCCGTCAGCGTCACCTGCCGCGTCGTCCGCTGCAGCAGCCGCGCGCCGAGCCGCTCCTCCAGCGCCGCGATCAGCCGCGTGATGGCGGACGGCGACAGGCCGAGCTTGCGGGCGGCGGGGGCGAACCCCTCGAGGTCCGCCACCGCGACGAAGGCCTGCATGGCGTCGATCCGGTCCATGGCACTATTGCATAATCGGCAACAGTGAAGTGTCAATGCACAAGATTGCTTACGATCTTGGAATGTCCATCTTAAGCGGCGAGGACAACCACTCAGGCGCCCGTCACGGGAGGCTCCGATGTCAGATGGTCACAGCTATGCGAGCGACGTCGCATTCAGTCCGGCGGTGAAGGCGATCCAGACCCGCAAGGGCTCACGCGCCACCTACGCCGAAGTCGAGGCACATGGCGGCTGGCGCAGCGAGATCGACGAGAACCTCGCCGGCTTCCTCGGCGAGGTGAACAGCTTCTATCTCGCGACCGCCTCGGCCGACGGCCAGCCCTACATCCAGCATCGCGGCGGACCGAAGGGTTTTATCAAGGTGCTCGACAAGCACACCATCGCGTTCGCCGACTACAGCGGCAATCGCCAGTTCATCACCCAGGGCAATCTCTCGGAGAATGCCAAGGCCTATATCTTCGTGATGGATTACGCGCACCGCCGCCGCGTCAAGCTGTGGGGCGAGGCGAAGGTGGTGGAGGACGATCCGGCGCTGACCCGCACGCTGATGCCGCAGGGCTACCGGGCGCGGCCCGAGCAGGTGATCCTGTTCAAGGTCACGGCGTGGGACACCAACTGCCCGCAGCACATTCCGCAAAAGTTCGACGCGGCCGATGTGGCGGCAGCGCTGGCCTCGCGCGACCAGCGCATCGCCGAGCTCGAGGCGGAGCTCGCCGCATTGAAGGGCGAGCGCGCTCCTGCCGCGCCGGCTTAGGCATGATCCGGAAAAGTGCGAAGCGGTTTTCCGAAAGGATCATGCCCCGAACTAAACCTAAAGCGCGATCGCGCTTTAGGCCGCCTGCCGCTGCAGCGGCGCCCAGGCGAATTCCGGATAGTATTGCCGCATCATCCGGCCGACATAGGCGGTGAGATTGTCGAACTTCTCGGTGCGCTCGCGCAGCGGCGAATCGAAGAACGGGGTGAGGATTCCCGCCAGCGCGCCGAACGCGGTGGCATCGGTGCCGCACGGCGCATCGCCCATCAGATACGGCTTGTCGCCGAGCTGCACAGACAGCGCGAACAGCGAGCGGATCGCGAGATCGACGTCTTCGTCCGGTCCGTGACGGCCAAGCCCGCTCAGCAGATAGTTCTCGGCAACGCGGAACTGGGCGTCCTCGCGCATCTTGTCGCGCATATGGTCGGGCGCGCCGTCGAAGAAATGCGCGGGCCCCTTGGCGAAATTGGTGTCGTCGACCCAGCGCGCGCCGACCAGCGCCCAGTAGACGTGATGCTCGATCATGCGCTCGAAGGCCCAGGCCTGGGCGCGCGCCTGCAGGCTGAGCGGCGCGTCGAAATCGAAGCCGTATTTGCCCTCGATATGGGCGCGGATGAAGGTCGAATCGGCGATCGTCTCGCCGTCGTCGACGATGAACGGCAGCTGGCCCTTGGGAGAGGCCGGCGGCATCGCCTTCTCCTTGCGATAGTCGAGCCCGGCCATCTTGAGCTGGACCTCGGTTTTGGTCACGAAGGGGCTAATTTCCGGCAAGCCGAAGCCCGTGCCAAAGCCAAAAAGCGTAATCATATGAAGCTCCCGATCGCCGGTGGTCGTGAATTGAAGCTAGCCGTCCCCTGCTGCCAGCATGGTGTCAGCAGTAGTGGCATTCACTGTCGAACGGGCCGACGGGTGCGAGGCGGCGAAC
Organism: Bradyrhizobium sp. 33ap4; assembly: GCF_032654765.1. Classification (NCBI taxonomy): domain Bacteria; kingdom Pseudomonadati; phylum Pseudomonadota; class Alphaproteobacteria; order Hyphomicrobiales; family Nitrobacteraceae; genus Bradyrhizobium; species Bradyrhizobium sp. 33ap4. Next base: position 35,607 of record NZ_JAUMTJ010000035.1, read on the forward strand.
CGCCCCGCGAACGCGCTTGACCAGCCGTGCCCGCCCGTAGGACCAGACCGTGCTGATCGACTGTGCGATCAGCGCGACCAGGGCCCAGCGCAGGTCGCCGGAAGTGGAGTAGACCGTGACCAGCTGTTCCAGCGCAAAGCCTTGCGCCTGCCGGAAACCGAGTTCGTCAAGATTCGTCATGGACAAATTCCCTTCACTTGAGGTGTTGTCCTGATATAGCCCCCACCTGCTGCCAACATGCTGTCAGCAGTAGCCGGACGGGACCCAGAAAAGCCTGCGCACCGAGAGACGACGAGACCCGTCAAGACACTCGTCAAGACGGCTGCCAAAACCGCTACCGAGACACTCGACAAGACACGTGCCAAGAGAGCGATCGAGAGAGTTGCCATGAGACGCGCCGACCGGCTGTTTCAGATCATCCAGGTGCTCCGCCGCACCCGTAAGCCTTTGACCGCCGATGCAATCGCAGCCGAGCTCGAGACGTCGAAGCGGACGGTCTATCGCGACATCGCCAGCCTGATCGAGCAGCGGGTGCCGATCCGCGGCGAGGCCGGCATGGGCTACATCCTGGAAAAGGGATTCGACCTGCCGCCCTTGATGCTGACACCCGACGAGATCGAGGCCTGCGTGCTCGGCGCGCAATGGGTGGTCGGCCACGCCGATCCCGCGCTGGCGCGCGCGGCCGAGGACCTGATGGCCAAGATCGCCGAGACCGTGCCCGACCGGCTGCGGCCGTTCGTGCTGGAGCCGGCGAGCCGGGCCCGCTCGGCCTGGAACCGGGAGCCCGACCGCATCGACATGGTCAGGACCCGCAGCCAGATCCATGAGGGCAAGAAGATCACGCTGAACTATCGCGACGAGCATGGCCGCGATAGCGAGCGCACGATCTGGCCGATCGCGGTCGGCTATCACGAGGCGGTGCGGCTGCTCGCCGCCTGGTGCGAGCTGCGCAAGGATTTCCGCAGCTTCCGCACCGACCGCGTGGTCACGGCGGTCTATCACGACGAGAAGTATCCGGAGCGGCGCGACCTGCTCAGGGCGCGCTGGCGGCGCAGCCTGGTCTGGGAAGCGCCGAGGGACACCTGATGGCCGACAACGCGACCGACACAAGCCCCTGCCAGTCCTGCGGCGCCTGCTGCAGCTATTCGGAGAACTGGCCGCGCTTCACCATCGAGGACGACGCGCAGCTCGATCTGATCCCACCGCAATTCGTCAACGCGCGACAATCAGGCATGCGCTGCGAGGGCGATCGCTGCTCGGCGCTAGCGGGCCGGGTCGGAGAAGCAACGCGCTGCGAGGTCTATGCGGTGCGGCCGGAAGTATGCCGGACCTGCCAGCCGGGCGACGCGGAATGCGCGATGGCGCGGCGCCGGCACGGGCTGCCGCTCATCGCGAGCGCGCAGCCGATCTAACCAGACGTTACGCCGTGACCCTGTCGCTGACGTCCTCGTCGTCGAGTTCGTCATCGACGATCGGCGCGAAGGTCGTCAGCGGCTTGGTCGACAGCGTGATCGGCTTGCGGCCACCATGCGAAACGGTCGCGGTGCGGGCCGGCTCGCGCGACAGCGCGTAGAGCGTCGAGCCGACACGGCCACCCGAATTCGCCAGCTCCCACTCGCTGCAGCTCGACGCGATCGCGACCGCGAGCGCGTGCAGATGGCTGCGGCGATAGCAGAACAGCGCGAGCCTCGCCCTGACATCGGGCGCGACATTGGCAACCAGCAACGAGAGCCCGTTCGGATTGGCGCGATACATCTGGCCGAGCAGATCGTCGGCCACCGGGCAGGCATCGTTCTCGAAGGCGTCGCGGCTTGAAAACATTTGCAAATCCCCCTCGATCGGGAAGATGCCGCGTAATCCTCTAACGAAAGGTTAACCACGGCCTCCGGTCGCTTCCGGAGGGTCTTGCCCGTTGCGCGCGAATCACATCCGCCCGCCGCAACCCGGCTGGATTCGTGGTTCAGGACGGGAGGAAAGGTGCGCGCGAGCCGCTCAGTTCGCGGCCATGTAGATCGACAGCGCGAAGCCGGTGAGGTGGTGCAGCGCCTGGTCGACGCCGATCAGGGTCCAGAACCAGGGGTGGCCGGATTCCAGCGTCACGCCGAAATGCGAGGCGCAGATGCCCTTGGCCCGATCGACGATGATGTGGATCACGAAGTCGATGAAGGCGACATACCAGAACCGCGGCGCCACCACCAGGATCAGCGCCAGCGCGACCGCGAGATGGACCAGGCAGTGCGCCAGCAGCGGCAGCGCCCAACCGGTCTTCTGGTCCTTGCCGATTGCCATCCAGGCGTTCTGCAGCATGAAGTCGGCGATGATGTGCTTTGCGGTGAGAAGCAACATCCATCCCACCAGGGCACCAACCGACACCGACGATGACATGGAGGGAAACAACAAGCTGACGCCCTTTTACTTCGATGAATGTGATTGCAAGAAATCCGGGTCAGGCCGTCAGCACAATTCCGCAAACCGAAGCGTGTCTCATTTATGACATCTCCGGCGCCGGAATGCACCTGCGCCTCCTCGAAAATCACATCTCGGTCCGACCGTCGATAGTGGCAATGGTCATGTGGCATCGCGGCGCAGGCCGGCCGAGATTAAGGTTACGGCCGGCGGCCGGTTTGCATTCCCCCCGGGGAGGTATATCGTCGGCAACATAGGAAATTTTCTTTCTTTTATAGCCATTTACGGATTCACCGGGCAGCGCCGCGCCGATCGGGTCGCGGCAACGGGCCGTCCCGGACGGGTGATGAGCCAGGTAATCAGCCATGAGTGCCGAAGCCCCCTCGCCTGCGCCGCTGCCGCCGCCGAGCCCTCCGGTCGCCAAACCGGTCGTCAAGACCAACCGCGCGCAGATCATCGTCTTCACCCTGCTGACGCTGCTCCTGAGCGCGGTCACCGTGATCGGCGGCCGGCTCTGGCTGCGCAATTCCGAATTGCTGGTGTTCGCGGTCGGCGATGCCAAGGGCCCGGAGGCGAAATTCGCCGCCAAGCTCGCCACCGTGCTGAAGAACAATTCGTCGCGGCTGCGGCTGAAGATCGCGCCGAACCCCGACAACGCCAGGGCGCTGGCGCAATTCGATCGCCGCGACGCCTCGCTTGCCATCCTGCGTACCGACGCAAGGGTGCCGCCGCGTGCCCGCGCCATCGCGATCCTCGAGCATGACGTGGTGCTGGTGCTCAGCCCCGGCGGCAAGAAGATCAAATCGCTGAGCGAGCTCAAGAAGAAGCGGATCGCGGTCGTCGGCGACGGCGAGAACAGCGTCAATTTCGTCCGCAGCGCGCTCGAGATTGCGGACAGCCCCGACGCGGCGCAGCGGGTACAGCAGGCGCCGCCGAACACACCTTTCGACAAGCTGTTCGCCTCCGGCTTTGCCGCCGTGATCGCAATCGAGCATGCTTCGAAGATCGTGAAGGACAAGACCTACGAGCAATATGCCAAGCGCGCCGGCGGCTTCACGCTGAATGCGATCGACGCGGCCAAGGCGCTGGCGCGCAAATACCCGGCGATTTCGGAGGAGACGGTCTCGACCGGCATGCTGTCGTCCTCGCCGGCGATCCCCGATGACGAGGTCGACACCATCGGGCTGGAATGGCTGCTGGTCGCGCAATCCTCGATGTCCACGACGACAGCCGCCGAGCTCGCGCGCATCATCTATGAGAACAAGTCGGAGCTCGCGCTCGACGACGGCTTTGCCTCCAAGATCGAGCCGGCGGCGACCGACAAGGACGCCTTCATCGTCGCCCATCAGGGCGCCGCCGAATACATCAACGACGATACCAAGTCGTTCATGGATCGCTACAGCGACGTGATGTATCTCGGCGCCGCCGCGCTCAGCATCATCGGCTCGATCTTCGCCGCGATCTACACCAAGATCACCCGCGTCGCACCGGAGAAGGCCAGCGAGCTGGCGGGCAGGATCCTCGACATCGGCGAGCGCGTCGAGCACGCCACTTGCGCCGAGCATCTCGACGAATTGCAGGATGAGCTCGAGGCGATCCTGCGCGGCGCGGTGACCGGCCTGCGCGACGGCACCGTTTCCGGCGACGGAATGGACACGTTCAAGCTCGGCTACGAATTGGTCCGCGACGAGATCGCACTGCGCCGCGATCACCTCAAGCGCCACCCGGCGACGCCGGACGAGAACCTCGTGGTGGTGAAGGCGGCCAATGGGTGAACCAAGCCGTTGGTCACGCCACAGATACAACTGTCGTCCCTGCGATCGCGCCGCATGCACCACTGTCGTCCTGGCGAAAGCCAGGACCCATTACCACCGCTTTCGCTGATGAACGGGATCGCGGCCCCAGCATCGCGCAACAATTGAGACTTGGGGTAATGGGTCCTGGCTTTCCCCAGGACGACACCGCGTATGTTGAACGGCCGGTGAACCATACATCGGCACGCTCTCGACATGCACCGGAGCGCAGCGCTTATCACCCGACCGCCGCGTCTGTCGGCGTCGCAGCGGCGTCGAGCTGCCGTCCCTCGTGATCCATATGCAGGTAGTTCGGGTTGAACAGGCCGGCCTGCATCAGCCGCTCGAGATTGGGGACGACCAGGGTCTTTCCCTTGAGTACGATCAGGCCGCCGGCGCGCAATTCCTGCAGCGTTCGGTTGACGTGAACCTTGGAGAGCCCGGTGGCATCGGCGAGATCGCCCTGGGTCAGCGGGAAATCACAGCTGTCGCCCTGGGTCAGGCCTGCGGCACGCAGCCGGAGCCAGATCTCGCACAGCAGATGGGCCATCCGCTCCAGCGCCGTTCGCTGGCCGAGGCTCATGGTCCATTCGCGCTGGATCGCCGCGTTGACCAGGGTTTCCCACCAGAACGCGGTCACGATGCGCGGATGTCCGGCTGCGACCTTGTCGAAGAATTCGCGGGAGAGGTCGGCGATCGACACTGCGGTGACGGTACCGATCGAATGATCCATCTCGCGCAGGATGAAGACGTTCACATCGCAAATGTCGCCGGGCAGGAAGAAGGCCACGATCTGACGCCGGCCGTCCTCGAGCTGCTTGTAGCGATAGGCCCAGCCGGACAGGATCAGATGGACGTCCTTCGGCTTCTCGCCCTCGCGGACGATGTCGACCCGCGGACCAAAATGGCGGACGCGCTCGGTAGACGCGCGATTGAGAAGAACCTGGTCTACCGGCGAAAGCCGTGCAAACTGCTCCAATTTCCGGACTAGCGACGCCAACGATTGGTCTCCCGCATGTTTAATCGGGCAACTGCAGGACCGACTTCAATTACGTATGTTACCTTGCACAGTTATTGAGGTATGTTCACTAGTGTACAGACGTCCCAAGGATGCGACGGTTACATCCCCGAGCATCACGCACACCTCGGCGCCCCGTGGTACCACCGGTGAAATACGGGTCCCCGGCTCAGGGGGACGTCTAAGGGACGTTCAGACGAACGGCACGCCGTAGTAGTCGTTCACCGCGCGCGTGGTGCCGATATCGGACCAATTCCACTCGCGCTCGCTGCCGTATTTCGGCGCGCCGCGCAGCTGGCTCTCGGTGACGCCGGTGATATAGCCGCCCAGCCTCGTATCGTATTTGAGCGACTGCCAGGGCAGCGGATAATGGTCGTTGCCGAGACCGAGAATGCCGCCGAAACCGAGCACGGCGTAAGACACCCGCCCGCTCTTCTTGTCGATCATCACCCGTTCGATCGAGCCGATCTTGCGCTCGTCGGAGCCATAGACCGCGGTGCCCTCGACCTTGTCGCTGCCGATCAGGTTTCCGATCTCCTTCTCGTCCATCGCCATGTCGATTCTCCATTGATCCCTCGACGCCAACGGTCAACCCGGGTCATCGTTCCTGCCGCATTGCCGCGATTGCTGCAAAAGCAGAACGCCGTTCAGCCCGTTGGAGGATCGCCCCGGTCGTCCGATGTCATGCCGGATCCCGGTGTCTTGTCGGCATCGTTCAATTTCGGATCACGCGTCGCTTCGCGCGCATTCGACTTTCGCGGGTCGGTCTTGTGCGCGGCCTGCGCGCGCTGCTTGTCGGCCGGCTGCTCCTGCCCCTTGTCGTCTTTGACGATACCCTGATTGGAATGTGCCACTGCTTATGTCCTTCTTGTTGCCTTGGCTGCCTTGCCTGAAGACATGCGGGCCCCGGCGATCAAATTCGCCGAGGCCCGTCACCGGAGTGGTCCACCGCCTTTCGGGGAGCAAAGCAGCGAACGCACGGGTGTTACGCAGAGCGCCGAAGATCGTTCCTGCGATCTTCGCGATCCCGGGTCGCGATCTCAGGTCCCGATTTTGGGTCGCAATTTCCGGCGCGCGTTTTTTCAATTCGACCGATGTCATGGGTTAACGACGGCATCCGGGGAACAAGCCTAGTATTGCTGGTTCCAGCTCGGAGACGGCATGATCAAGAAGAAGCGCAACAGGTCGCGGCCTCCCGGATCGTTCGAAAACCGCTTGCAAAAATTCGCCGAAGATTCGCGCATTGCGGCACGCAAGCTGCCGCCGGGACGGGAACGCGAAATGCTGATGAAGAAGGCCAGACAGACCGAGACGGTGATGGAAGTCAGCGAATGGCTGACGTTCCGCAAGTAGCCGCGAGTCGCAAAGGAGAGCTGCGATGATCGAGGAACGGTTTGACTCACGCACGCTCTTCGCCATGAACGTTGCGCTCGATCGCGTTTGCGCAGACGCACCTCACGGCGAGGAACATGACACCCGCCGCCGCGTTGCCCGATACATCATCAAATGCGCCAAGTGCGGCAGGACGACGCTTTCCGAGCTGACCGAAGCCGGACGGCAGGCGCTGGCCAAGGCTACCGCCGCGGCGTGAAAACCGGCGCAAGTGCCTGTTGCCCTCGGCCCTCAGCAGAGGCAGCTACGCATGCGCATTGCAATCAGTATCGGCCTGCTGGCCTTTTTGGCCGCCGTCGGCGCCTACGCCTATGAAGGCCTGACCGTGGATGCTCCGGTGCCGACCTATGGCATCGTGGTGTTTACGATCGGCATTGCGCTTCTGGCCGCGGTCTGCATCGGCCTGATGGGCCTGTTGTTTTATTCCAGCCGTCGCGGCTACGACGAGCCGCCGCACATCAAGCAGTAGATAGCTTCGGCAGATTCCCCGCTGCATTGCGAGCGAAGCGAAGCAATCCACAGCGCCGCAAGCGGGGAACCGGATTGCTTCGTCGCTTCGCTCCTCGCAATGACGGCGAAGGTTCTTACGACACCGCCGGCGCCCGAGCGCGGATCTCCGCGATCTTGCGCTTCAGCGCTGCCTGCCGCGGATCGGGCATGGTGGCAGCGCGCGCTTCCGCAATGGCGCCGGCAAGGTCGGGGAGCACGAGCACGCCGTCGAAGGTCGGCTTGGCGAGCCCGTCGATGATCACGTGCCAGTCCGCGATGCCCTGGCGGTAGGGATCGCCGTAACCCTGGATCATGGTCGCGGTCTGCACGACCGCCGGGGCGGCGCTCGGCTGCTTGGTCAGGCTGCGGTCGATCATGTGCAGCCAGCGCTCGACCCAGACGCGCTCCCTGGCATAGCGTCCCGAGAACAGCCGCCAGCGCTTCAGGCCCGCTTCGATCCTGAGCCGGCGAACGCTGAAGCGGTTGTTCGCGCTGAAGCGGATCGAGACCCGGCGACGCCGCCAGCCGAACTGATCCAGCACGCCGAGCACCGGATCGGCGACCACCGCCGGCAGGGCGTCGATCAACTCGTCAAGGCGAAACTTCTTGACGTCGTCGGCCGAGCGCGCCGCAAGGCCGCCCACCGCACTGACTTCGCCAAGCTTGAGCTGCGCGATGCGGATCGCGTCCTCATAGGCCATGCGCTCCGCCATCAGGCGGGCGATCTCGGCAAGCAAGGCGTCGTCAACGCCGCGGCGGCCGACGAAGCGCTTGAGCCGGTCGATATAGAGCTGGGCATAGCTCGTGCTCTGATAGGCGATCAACAGATCGATGGCCTTGGTGACGGCCGGCCCGAGATGGTCCGGGCAGGCGTCGGGCAGCACCGGCGGCCCCTCGTCCTCATCGCCGATGATATCGGCAAAGAGGTAACGGAGCGAAGCCAGGAGACCGTCGTCATCCGCCACTGCGGCGCCTCCAGAACTCGTCACGGGGCTCATGCAGGTTTGGGCTCCGCGACCTGTGGGGTGGCGTGCTGCGCGAGCTGCTGCTCGAGCGTCGAGATATTCTGGAACAGGCGGGCGCTGGCGAGGCGCAGGAAGTAGAAGCCGAACGCCGGGTTCTGGACGTAGAGTTGCTCGACCTGGTCATAGGTCACCGACAGCACCATGCCGGTCTCGACGCACTCCAGCGTCTGGGTTCGCGTGTTCGACGGCGACAGCATGCCGAACTCGCCGACGAGGGCGCCGACCGGCAGCTCGATGCCGGATTCGACCAGGCGGAAGCGGCCACTGACAATGTAGAACATGCTGTCGGCCTTCTCGTCCTTGTAGAACAGGACTTCGCCCGCGGTGCATTTGCGTTCCGTCGTGAACGGCTTCAGCCATTCCATCGACAGATCGCTGTTGACCGATTTCTTCACGTTGCGGACCAGTTGCAGCATCTGGTGCAGCCGATAGGTGTTCACCGGCAGCAGCACGGCATGCAGGATCAGCGTCGCGTAATTGTGGGTCGGGACGGCGGTCGCGATCAGGATGATGTTGGTCAGGATGGCGAAGACGCGCAACGGGATCATGGTCCGCATCGACAGCGTGGCAACCACGAAGATCGATGCGAAGAAACTGCCGGCGGCGCCTGCGTGCTCCGCGAGATGTGAGGTATCCATCGGAAACCAACCAATTTCTCAAGAAGTGAATAAGATCGCCTTATTAGTCGCTTCATTCCGGCCAAGGTCGCATCGGCGACCAGCATCCCTGATATACGGGGAAAAAGCGACGTTTTGTCCGATTTCTCACATTCGCGGGCGCAAAATCGGGCCAACATGGTTAGGCCTTTCGTCCAACTGATCGGTCTTCCGCCGCGAGCATCCCGCCATGGCCTGCGCGTTGACGGCCTCAACCGGGAGAGGCACGTTGTGACATCGGCTCTGCCGTTCGCAGGGCCTCAATTCCAGCAATTCATCGACAGGCAAGCTCCGTTCCGATGTCCAAGCGGCTCGTCCTTCCGGCCCTGACGCGCTTCGTTTCCGCCACCGCCGGCCGCAACATGACCACGGCGGCCTATGTCGCCGTCGCGGCCGGTGTCGCCATGATGACGCTGCTGACGGTCGCGCCGGCCCATGACGCGGCGCCGCGCTGGGTGGATGCGCTGCTGTGGGCCTGCCTTGCCTATTTCGTATTCGAATGGCTGGTGCGGCTGCGCCACATGGGCCGGCAGGGCAAATTCTGGTTCTACGCGCTGTCCAGCGCCGGCGTGGTCGACGCGATCGGCGCGCTGGCCGTGCCGGTGGCCTTGCTGTCCGGAGTCGAGCCGAAAACCGCCTGGCTGCTCGGCGTGCTCTGGGTGCTCAAGGTGGTGCCAGGCATTCCCGGCCTGCGCCAGCTCCGGCGCGTGCTGGTGGTGGAGTCCGGGCCGCTGCTCAGCGTGCTCGTGATCTTCCTGATGGTGGTGTTCCTGGCCTCCGTTGCGGAATATTTCCTGGAGCGGGACGTCCAGCCGCAGACCTTCGGCAGCGTGCCGGCGGCGCTGTGGTGGGCGGTGGTGACGCTGACCACGACCGGCTACGGCGACGTGGTGCCGATCACCCCGCTCGGCCGCGTGGTCGCCGCCATGGTGATGATCTCGGGCCTCGGCGTGTTCGGGCTGTGGACCGGTATCCTGGCGACCGGTTTTGCCGCCGAAACCCGCCGCGACAATTTCTTGAGAACCTGGGAGACCGTCAGCAAGGTGCCGTTCTTCGCGCATCTCGGCCCGGCCGCGATCGCCGACGTCACCCAAATGCTGCGGACCATGGACCTGCCGCCGCGCACCATGATCATCCGCAAGGACACCAATGGCGACTGCATGTATTTCGTCGCCGCCGGCGAGGTCGAGGTCGACCTGCCCGGGCGCAAGGTGAAGCTTGGCGAAGGCGAGTTCTTCGGCGAGATGGCGTTGCTAGGCAACACCAAGCGCGGCGCCAGCGTCTCGACCAGCAAGGTGACCAGGCTGTTGGTGCTTGACCTGGTCGATTTCCGCCTGTTGATGGCAAGGCATCCCGATCTCGCCGAGACCATCGACGCCGAGGCCAAGCGGCGCGAACGTGAGAATCAATAATGATGGAGACCAAGATGGCTGACGCGGCCGACACCGCCAGCGGACCCGTGCTCGAAATCGCGGGCGCACGCGCAACGATCCGCCTCAACCGGCCGAAGCATCTCAACCGCCTGCAGGCCGAGGACCTCGGCGAGCTGCTGACATTGTTCGACCGGATCGAGGCCGATCCCGCGATCCGCGTGCTGGTGCTGACCGGAACCGGCCGCGCATTCTCCGCCGGCTACGACCTCAACTCCGTCGCCGAGCGCGCGGTGAGCGCCAGCGAACAACAGAGCGCGGGTTCGGCGTTCGAGGTCGTGGTCAACCGCCTCGAGGATCTCAGCGTGCCGACGATCTGCCGGCTCAATGGCGGGGTCTATGGCGGCTCGACCGACCTCGCGCTCGCCTGCGACTTCCGCATCGGCGTCGATACCGCCGAGATGTTCATGCCGGCGGCGCGGCTCGGGCTGCACTATTACAAGAGCGGCATCCAGCGCTACGTCACGCGGCTCGGCGTCGACAACGCCAGGATGCTGTTCCTGACCGCGCAGAAGATATCGGCGCCGGAGATGCTGCGGATCGGCTATCTCACCGCGATGGTATCGCTCGACCTGCTCGACGAGGAAGTCGACAAGCTCGCGACGATTTTGGCGGGCAACGCGCCCAAGGCGATGGCCGGCATGAAGCGCGCAATCAACGAATTCGCCCGCGGCGCACTGGATGAAGCCGCCGCCGACGCCCGCCACCGCGACAGCATGCGCGGCGACGAGATCAAGGAAGGCATCAAGGCCTTCGCCGAGAAGCGGGCGCCGCGGTTTTAGCGATTGGTCGCACGGCACACTCCCTTCACCCTCCCCTGGAGGGGGAGGGTCGGGTCACATGGAGCGCAGCGGAATGTGAGACGGGGTGGGGTGATCTCTCAGCACGAACGGTGCCCGAGTGGAGAGATCACCCCACCTCGGTTCGCATTGCATGCGAACCGATGCTCCCCCTCCAGGGGAGGATGAGAGCAGTGCCTCTTCACGCCCGCTTCGACCGCATCGCGCGGACCTGCGCGATGTCAGGATCCGCGGCGAGTGCCTGGTAGCGCTTGCTGTCGACGGCGTAGAGCGCGATGCGGCCCTCGGCGTCGGCATGGACACCCCAGCCGAAACGCTTGCCGAGCGGCGAGGCGCGCATGCAGGCCTGGCCGCGCGAGAAGAACGTCTCGCGGGCGAGGCTGCGCGCCTTCTTCGCTGCTTTCGCATCGAGCACGCGGCCGGCCGCCGACGTCGCGAACACCACATCGTCGGAGGTGTACTTGTAGGGCGCGCCCGCGATCATCCGGTATTGCAGCACGGCAACCGTCGGCTGGCCGCCGCGCAACTGCGGCTCCTCGCCGCGCTGCGCCGGGCAGTCCTCCGCGACGCGGATCAGGGTGTTGAAGCAGTTGGTGCTGTGCAGGACTTTCGCCATCGGCCCGATCCGTATCACACCCCGGCGGCCGCGGCATGCTGCGCCGCCATCTCGTCGTCGGCCTTCGATATCCGCTGGAAGGCCGGGCGCGCGGCGATGCGCTCGGCATGGCGGACGAACACGTCCCTTTTCGGCACGATGCCGAACATCATGGTCCAAGAGAGCGCGATGCCCCAGAGGATGTCGGCCGCCGTGATCTCTTCGTCGAGCAGATAGGGCCCCTTTGCCAGCTGCGATTCCAGCGCGCCCAGCATGGTGTCGTAATCGGCATAGGGCGACTGCGTGATCGGCGCGGGCTCGCGCTTCATGAAATGGTCGATCACGGCCGGCTCGAACGATGCGCCGTAATAGGCGATCCAGCGCAGATACGGGCCGCGGCGCGGATCGTTCAGCGCCGGCGTCAGGCCGGCCTGCGGAAACAGATCGGCGAGATAGATGAAGATCGCGACCTGCTCGGTGACCAGCGCGTCACCATGGCGGATCGCCGGCACCTTGCCGAGCGGATTGATGGCGAGATAGGCGTCCTTGCGCTGCTCGCCGGCCTTCATGTTCAGGACGTGCAGGTTATACGGCGCGCCGAGTTCCTCCAGCAGCACGCGGGTGCCGGTGGCGCGGCTTTGCGGCGAATAATACAGCGTGACGCGGTCGGTGGTGGTGGTCATGGCGGGTCTCCTTGCGCCGTCGGGGGCATGGCCTCCTTATGTCCGCCTATACCTGACATCTTGTGTCAGGTATGATCCAGCCATGCGCGCGAGCCGGCTGTTTTCCATCCTCACCACCCTGCAGGCGCGGGGGCAGGTCACCGCGCCTGAGCTTGCGGAGGCCTGCGAGGTTTCGGTGCGCACGATCTACCGCGACATCGACGCGCTCGCCGCCGCCGGCGTTCCCGTCTATGCCGACCGCGGTGCCGAGGGCGGCTATCGGCTGCTCGACGGCTATCGCGTCCGGCTCAACGGCCTGTCGCAGGGCGAGGCCGAGGCGCTGTTCATGGCCGGTCTCCCGGGGCCCGCCGCCGCGCTTGGCCTCGATGCCGCGATGGTGGCGGCGCAAACCAAGCTGATGGCGGCGCTGCCGGAGAACCTGCGGCCCAACGCGAGAGGGATGCAGCAGCGCTTCCATCTCGACGCGCCCGGCTGGTTCGGCGAGACCGAGGAGCCGGAGCATCTGCGCGCTATCGCCGGCGCCGTGCTGCGCGAGACCATGCTCGAGATCCGCTACCAGAGCTGGAAAGCCGAGAAGCGGCGGCGCGTGGCGCCGCTCGGCCTCGTGCTGAAGGGCGGCAGCTGGTATCTCGCCGGCCTCGTCGACGGCAATGTGCGCACCTACCGCGTCGCGCGCGTACTGGATTGCACCGCGCTGGAGACGCCGTTCGCGTGGCCGGCGGAGTTCGACCTCGCCGCCTATTGGCGCGCCTCGATCGAGCGGCTGGAGGCCGAGCTGCATCCGAACGAGGCAACGGTGCGGCTGTCGCCGCTCGGGCTGAAACTGTTCGATGCGCTGGCCCACCCTTACGTGAAGGCGCGGATGCGGCTCACTGATGGCACCGACGCCGACGGCTGGCGGCTCGCCACCATGCCGGTCGGCAAGACGGTGTGGCATGCGGCGACCGAGCTGCTGCGGCTCGGCGCCGAGGCCGAAGTGGTCGCGCCGTTAGAGTTGCGCGAGAAGATGGCCGAGCTGACGGGCGCGATGGCCGCGCGCTATGCCGACGCGCCAGCCCGCCGCGCGGTGGCGGGACGCTGAAGCGTAATGAGATTGGGTTGAATGGAGCCGCAGGAGCAGTGCGCTCCCTCGCCCCGTTCTTACGGGGAGAGGGTTGGGGTGAGAGGCTGTCTCCGCGCATACGGTGATAGCTGCGCTTGCTGAGCCCCCTCACCCGGAACGCATCTAACGATGCGTTCCGACCTCTCCCCGCGCGCGGGGCGAGGTGGAGCAGAGTCTGCGGTTCGCTGCTTGCTAGTAGCGGCTGTCGGAGCTGATCACGAAGCGGTCGAAAAAATTGACCGGCAGGATCTCGAACCGCTCCAGCGTCAGCGTAATCCCGGTCACGAAGTCGACGCCCTTGATCGTGCCCTCAAGATCGATCCGCCGGCCGCGACGCAGGCCGCGGGTTTCCGGATGTTGCTCGATGTCGATATAGGCATAGATCGGATTGTCGAGCCGCGAATGGCGATGCCAGCCGCGTTGCAGGAAGCTGAATTGCAGCACCGAGCCCGCGCCCCAGTCGATCGCGTCGAAGAAGCGGGTCTTCCAGGCAACGCCCTGTCCCAGGTAATGCGCGGCGATGAACGCGTCGCGCTCGAGTGCAGGCAGACGGTGCAGCTGCCAGCTGATCTCAGCCGGCGTCAGGGAGGCGTTATTCGCCATTTTTGTTCTTGTCGTTTCTTTGTAGCTTTTCTTGTCCTCGGCGGGGAGTGAACCGACCTTCCCGCCTTGAGGAAATTATACATCGACGAATGTGACAGTGTCTTCCACGGTCGCGCGCGACGTGCGGTAGCTGTTCACCTTTTGCGCGTGATCCGCATAGCCGAACGAGATACCGCAGACAACCCGGCGATCGTCGGCCAGGTTGAAATGACGACGGATCAGCCCGGAATGGCGCGCGATCGCCGCCTGCGGGATGGTGCCGAGCCCGAGCGCCTGCGCCGCTAGCATGAAGTTCGAGACATAGCCGCCGCAGTCGATCGCACCATAGATGCCGAGCGGCTCATTGGTGTGGATCACGGCAATGTGCGGCGCGCCGAAGAAATTGTAGTTCTCCAGCGCCTGTTTTGCATAGGCCGGCTTGTCGCCGCGCGCGATGCCGAGCGTGTTGTAGAGCTGGAAACCGCTTTCGCGGCGGCGCTCCAAATAGACCCCGACATATTCGCGCGGCGGCGTGAAGTCGTAATCCTCGCCGAGGCCGCGCGACGCCTCGGCATAGATCGCCTTGCGAAACCGCTCCTTGGCCTCGCCGGAGACGATCAGCACCTGCCAAGGCTGGCTGTTGCACCAGGATGCGGTGCGCTGCGCGGTCGACACAATGTGCTCGATGACCTCGCGCGGCACCTCGCGCGGCTGGAACGCGCGCACCGAGTAGCGCTCGTTGAGCAATTCCTCGAGCGCGCCGATACGGTCCTCGGTCGCGTAGCGCGGGTTCGGTGTCTTCGCGTCCATGATATATATCCTCTTTTTTCGTCATTCCGGGGCATGCGAAGCGTGAACCCGGAATCTCGAGATTCCGGGTTCGATGCTTCGCATCGCCCCGGAATGACGACTAACCACCCCGCCCCTTGGTCGGGATCTTGTTGTAGGGCACATCCTTGTCGACGCGAATGTCGCCGGGCAGGCCCAGCACGCGCTCGGCGATGATGTTGCGCAGGATCTCGTCGGTGCCGCCGGCGATGCGCATCGAGGGCGACGACAGCAGCATCTGCTGGAACTGGCCGTTGGCCTGCTCCTCATCGGTGCCGGTGAGGCTGCCCGCCGCGCCTTCAAGGTCCATCGCATAGGTCGCGATATCCTGCAGCATCAGGCCGGAGACGAGCTTGCCGATGGAGTTTTCCGGGCCCGGTCGCTCGCCCTTCGACAGCGCCGAGATGGCGCGGTAGCTGGTGTATTTCAGCCCGCTCGCCTTCACCGCCCAGCTCGCAAGTCTGGAGCGCACCGCCGGATCGTCGATCGCAAGACCGTCCTCCAGCATCAAATTGGAGCAGAACTCGAACATCTCGGGCACGCCGGTGGCGAGCCGCGCGCCGATCGACATGCGCTCGTTCATCAGCGTGGTCAGCGACACGCTCCAGCCCTCGCCGACCGCCCCTAACCGCTGGCTGTCCGGGATTACGACGTCGGTGAAATAGACCTCGTTGAACTCCTGCATGCCGTTGGCCTGCTTGATCGGCCGCACCTCGACGCCGGGGCTCTTCATGTCGAGGAAGAACATCGTGAGGCCCTTGTGCTTCGGGACATTCGGATCGGTGCGCGCGATCAGGAGGCCGTAGTCGGAGTAATGCGCGCCTGACGTCCAGATCTTCTGGCCGTTGACGACCCAATTGTCGCCTTTCTTCTCGGCGCGGGTGCGCAGCCCCGCGACGTCGGAGCCGGCCGACGGCTCGGAGAACAGCTGGCACCAGATCTCCTCGCCGGAGGCGAGCTTCGGCAGATAGCGGCGCTTGGCATCCTCGCTGCCCCAGGCCATCACGGTCGGGCCGCACATGCCCTCGCCGATCTGGAACGGCTGGGTCAATTTGCCGTAGACGCCCTCTTCCTGCTGCCAGATCACGCGCTCGATCGGGGTGGCGCCGCGGCCGCCATATTCCTTCGGCCAGTGCAAGCAGGCCCAGCCGCCCTCGGCCTTCTTCTTCTGCCAAGCCTTGCCGACCTCGACCATGTCGTGCCTGGCGAGCCTGATACGGCCGAGCGACGACTTCGAGAGCTCCTCTTCGAACTCCTTCGGCGCATTGGCCGCGATCCAGTTGCGGGCGATGGCGCGGAACTCGGCTTCCTGCGGCGTGTCATCGAAATTCATGGCGGCTCCTTTTCTTTGTCATTCCGGGGCGCGCGCAGCGCGAACCTCAGATGCGCGGTTGCGCATCGGGGAATCTAGAAGTTATGTCGCTCGAGTTCCGGGTTCGCCGCTTCGCGCCGCCCCGGAACGACGGTTAAGCTCTTCCCTTGGTCGGGATCTTGTTGAAGGGGACGTCCTTGTCGACCCTGATGTCGCCGGGCAGGCCCAGCACGCGTTCGGCGATGATGTTGCGCATGATCTCGTCGGTGCCACCCTCGACGCGGGTGCCCGGCGCGCGCAGCAGCATCGCCTGGAATTTGCCGGCGACCTCGGCATCCTCAATCCCGTTCAGCGCGCCGGCCGCGCCCTGCAGATCGAGCGCATAGGTCGCGACGTCCTGGATCATCGAGCCGGCGACCAGCTTGCCGATCGAATTCTCCGGTCCCGGACGCTCGCCCTTCGACAGCGCCGAGATCGCGCGCATGCTGGTGTATTTCAGCCCGCTCGCCTTCACGGCCCAGTTGGCGAGCTTGGAGCGCACCGCGCGGTTCTCGATCGCGGGGCCGTCCTCCAGCATCAGGCTGTTGCAGAAGTCGAACAGCTCGGGAAAGCCGGTGGCGACACCGGCGCCGATCGACATCCGCTCGTTCATCAGCGTGGTCAGCGACACGTTCCAGCCGTCATTGACATTGCCGAGCCGCTGCGAGTCCGGAATGCGCACGTCGGTGAAATAGACCTCGTTGAAGTCGGAGGCGCCGCTCGCCTGCTTGATCGGCCTGACCTCGACGCCCGGGCTCTTCATGTCCAGGAAGAACATGGTGAGGCCCTTGTGCTTGGGCACGGTCGGGTCGGTGCGGGTGAGCAAGATGCCGTAGTCGGAATAATGCGCGCCCGAGGTCCAGATCTTCTGACCGTTGATCACCCACTCGTCGCCATGCTTCTCGGCGCGGGTGCGCAGGCCGGCGACGTCGGAGCCGCCGGCCGGCTCGGAGAACAGCTGGCACCAGATCTTCTCGCCGGAGGCAAGCGGCGGCAGATATTTGCGCTTCTGCTCCTCGCCGGCGAACGCCATCATGGTCGGGCCGCACATGCCGTGGCCGATGATGAACATCGAGCTAAGGCGGCCGAACGGGCCCTCCTCCTGCTGCCAGATCACGCGCTCGATCGGCGACGAGCCGCGGCCGCCATACTCCTTCGGCCAGTGCAGGCAGGCCCAGCCGGCATCGGCCTTCTTCTTCTGCCAGGCCTTCGCAACCTCGAGAATGTTGGCGCCCTTGAGCGCAACACGGCCGAGCGAGGCCTTGCGCAGCTCGTCCTCATGTTGCTTCGGTGCATTGGCCGCGATCCAGGCTTTCGCCTCGGCGCGGAATGCGGCCTCCTGCGGGGTGTCATCGAAATTCATGGTGGCTTTCTTTCCGTCATTCCGGGGCGATGCGCAGCATCGAACCCGGAATCTCGATTCCCAACCTCTGGATTCCGGGTTCGCGCTACGCGCGCCCCGGAATGACGAATCGTATCGTTACGCCGCGTTCTTCTTGCGCATGCGGTCGATCAGCGCGTCTTCCCAATAGGACAGGCTGCCGAGACCGAGCGCCACCGCATTGGCGCGGCGGTAGTACATGTGGCAGTCGAACTCCCAGGTGAAGCCCATGCCGCCATGAACCTGGATGTTGTTTTTGGCGCAGTGCTGGAACGCCTGCGTCGCGCTGATGCGCGCGGCGGCGGCGGCTTCCGGCAATTCGCCGGCATTGGTCGAGAGCGCCCAGGCGCCGTAGTAGCAATTTGAGCGCGCCAGCGTCGCCGACACATACATGTCGGCCAGCATGTGCTTGACCGCCTGGAACGAGCCGATCGGACGGCCAAAGGCAATACGATCAAGCGCATAGTCGCGGCCCATCTCCAGCGCGCGGTCGGCGCCGCCGACCTGCTCGAATGCCGTCAACACGGCCGCGCGATCCAGCACCTGGGAGATGACGCTCCAGCCCTCGCCGGTAGCGCCGAGCGGCTCGGCCTTCGCATCCTTGAAGGTGAATTCGGCCTGGCCGCGGGTCAGGTCGATGTTGGTGAGCGACTTGACCTCGACGCCGCCGGCCTTGAGATCGACGATGAACACGGAAATATCGGACTCGCGTCCGCTCGAGCCGGTGCGCGCGGCGACAACGGCGAAATCGGCGATCGCGCCATCCGGCACCGGCTTCTTGACGCCGTTGAGCACGCCGCCATTGGCCGTGAGCTTGATCGCTTTCGGCGACGGGTTACCCTTGCCTTCGAACAGCGCCAGCGTGCCGATGGCTTCGCCCGCGGCGATCTTCGGCAGCCACTTCTGCTTCTGCGCGTCGCTGCCTGCGATCAGGATCGCTTCGGCGGCGAGATAGACGGTGGAGGAAAACGGCACCGGCGCCAGCGCGCGGCCCATTTCCTCCGCGATCACGCAGAGCTCGAGATGGCCGGCGCCCGCACCGCCGAACTGTTCCGGGATCGCAACGCCAAGGAAGCCCATCTCGGCGAGGCCCTTCCACAGCGCCTTGTCGTAAGGCGCCTTGCCGTCGAGCACCTTGCGCACGGCTTTCGGCGGGCACTGTTCGCTGAGGAATTTCCGCGCCTCGTCGCGCATCTGCTTCTGTTCGTCGGAGAAATCGAAATTCATGGCGCTTACCTTTTCTTGCTGTCATTCCGGGGCGATGCGCAGCATCGAACCCGGAATCTCGACGTAAGGAACCTCTGGATTCCGGGTTCACGCTTCGCGCGCCCCGAAATGACGCGTTTGCTTTCGTAGGATCAGTTCAAGATGATCACGTCGTCGCCGGGCTTGCCGGCATACAGCTTCTCGACCAGTGCGGCGCGGCGTTCGAGGCCGGCGCGCTGGTTGATGTAGCCCTTGTCGGTGAGCTCGTTGCCGTCGATCGACGGCGGCTCGACCATCAGCATCGCACGCGCGATACGCATGCTGCTGCCGGTGGTGGACGCATTGTGCGCCTGCAAACCCTTCTTCAGGCAGGCAAGCACTTCGGGATGCCGGATCACGTCCTCGTAGCTGGCATCGGCATTGCCGACGAGCTGGCGGCAGGCGTGCAGGTTCGGCCAGCACAGCAGGCCGATGAACTCACGGTCCTGCCCCGCAACCAGCGCGTCATGCACGACCGGCGTCGCGGCTGATATCGCATCGGTGCGCAACGAGCCGACATGCACGAACGTGCCGGTGGTCAGCTTGAAATCCTCGACCACCCGGCCGGCAAAGATGATGCCCTGCAGCGGGTCTTCGGGGTTCACGAACACGCCGGCATCGCCGATGCAGTAGAAGCCCTCCTCGTCGAACATCTTGGCCGTGAGGTCCGGCTGGCCGAAATAGCCTAGCGTGACGTTGACGCCGCGCAGCCGCAATTCATATTTCGAGCCGCACGGCACCATCTTCAGCTCGACGCCAGGGAACGGCAGGCCGATCAGGCCGACGCGCTCGGTGTCCCAATAGGTGCCGGTCGAGGTCGGCGCGGTCTCGGTCGAGCCCCAACCGGTGTAGAACACGATGCGCTCGCCCGTGGTCTTCACCGCCAGCGCCTGCATGCGGTCATAGAGATCGTCGGGCAGCCGGGCGCCGCCATAGGCCATGATCGAGAGGTTCTTGAAGAAGCTCGCGCACAGCGCCTCGTCCTTCTCCATCGCGGCGGCGAGCGCCGCATAGCCGGCCGGCACGTTGGCGTAATAGGTCGGCGACACCTCGCGCAGGTTCCTGATGGTCTCCTCGAGCTGGCCCGGCATCGGCCGGCCGTCGTCGATATAGAGCGTGCCGCCATCGACCAGCACCGGATTGAACGCGGCGTTGCCGCCCATGGTGTGATTCCACGGCATCCAGTCGAGCACCGTCGCGATCGGTCCCTCCGTTTCACGCGGGCGCACCTGCATCATCATCGCCGCGTTGGCACACATCATCTCCTGGGTGTTGATGACGGCCTTGGGCATGCCGGTCGAGCCCGAGGTGAACAGCAGCTTGCCGACGGTCCTGGGCGTGATCTTCGCGATGGACTCGCCGACCGCAGCCGTCACCGGCGTTGCCGCGAGGTCGGCAAAGGCCGCGCTCGTGATGCCCTCGCAGGGACGCAGGACGTGGACGACCGTGATGCCGGTGAGATCGATCGCTTTGAGCGCCTTCTCGAAAGTCGGGCCGTCCTGCACCATCACGACGGCCGGCTTGATCAGGTTGAACAGGTATTTGAGCTTGAGATGATCCTGGCTCATCAGCGAATAGGCCGGCGACACCGGCGCGGCCGGCAGCCGCGCCTGCATCGCGGCCTGCGTCATCAGCGCGTGCTCGATAGAATTGCCCGAGAGGATCGCGACGGGCCGGCCGTCGCCGACGCCGAGATCGAGCAGGCCTTGCGTCAGCGCATCGACGGTGCGCTTGGCTTCACCATAGGACACCTTGCGCCATTGCCGGTCGGGACCACCGCGTTGCGCGAGCCAGATCCGCTCCGGCGCCTGCGCCGCCCATTTGGCGAGATAGGCCGGAATATGCGTCTCGTAGGCCTGGAGCGGAATCCGCGACTTCAGGACGACGGTGCCGTCACCGCGCCGCTCGACCGCGATGTCACGTGCGAGCCAATCCACCTTGCGAAAGGCAGGTTTCGTCAGCATCGCCGCGTCTCCATCCATTTTGCGTCTCCCGGAATTCTTGTCCTTTTGAGGATCTGTTCTCAGCGCCTGATATAGACAGGCTTTCGTTTCTCGAGAAAGGCCCTGATGCCTTCCTGGAAATCTTCCGAGCGGCTGCACAGCACCTGATTGCGATCCTCCATCGCAATCACGGCCTCGATCGAGCCGGCATCGACGCTCATGTTGATGCATTCCTTCGAGAGGCGGAGACCGACCGGCGAGGCCGTCATCATCGCCTCGACATAAGGATTGGCCGCAGCATCAAGATCGGCGACCTCGACCACCTCGGACACCAGGCCGACCGCAAGCGCGCGGTCGGCATGGATGAAGCGCCCGGTGAGGATCAATTCGGACGCAACCGACACACCGACGAGGCGCGGCAGGAAATAGCTGGTGCCGATATCGCAGCCGCCGAGACCGAGCTTGATGAAGGCGCAATTCATCCGCGCGTTCTTCGCCGCGATGCGGATGTCGGCGGCAAGCGCCAGCGCGAAGCCGCCGCCGGCGGCCGCACCCTGCACCAGCGCGATGATCGGCTGCGGAGCGCGCCGCATCAGCATCACGATGTCGGCGATGCGCCGCTGCGAGTCCAGCGACTCCGTGACGCCGGGCGGCTCGGTCTGTCCACCACGGCGCGCCATCGCGTGCTTGAGATCGAGCCCGGCGCAGAAATTCGCACCGGCGCCCTTCAGCACCACGACGCGGGTGTCGCGATTGCGCTGCAGGCCCTGGAAATAGACGTTGAGCGCGTCGATCAGCGAAGGGTCGAGTGCGTTGAGGCTCTCGGGACGATTGAGCGTGACCCAATCGACCCCGTCGTGATGTTCGATCAGCAGCGGCTGAGACACGCGCATGGTCCTCCCGACCGTCGTCCCGGCCAAGCGAAGCGCGAGCCGGGACCCATAACCACAGGCTTTTGTTGTTTTGCGCGGTGTCTGCCAGCTTGCCTGTTACAGACGCCGCGGAGTATGGGTCCCGGCTCCAGCGCGCAATTGCGCGCAAGGCCGGGACGACAGCGGAATTCGCCGTTAGCGCGGCGCCATGCGGATGGCGCCGTCGAGGCGGATGGTTTCGCCGTTGAGCATCGGGTTCTCGACGATGTGGACCGCGAGGTTGCCGTATTCCGAGGCATCGCCGAGGCGGGCCGGATGCGGCACCTGGGCGCCGAGGCTCTTACGCGCTTCCTCGTTCAGACCCATCAACAGCGGCGTCAGGAACAGGCCCGGCGCGATGGTGTTGACGCGGATCTTCAGGCTGGCGAGGTCGCGCGCAGCCGGCAGCGTGAGGCCGACGACGCCGCCTTTCGAGGCGGAATAGGCGATCTGGCCGATCTGGCCTTCATAGGCCGCGACCGATGCGGTGTTGATCGCGACGCCGCGCTCCTCGCCGATCGGGGCTTCGGTCGCCAGCCGCTCGGCGAACAGGCGCAGCACGTTGAAGGTGCCGATCAAATTGACGTTGATGATGCGGACGAACTTTGCCAGCGGATAGACGCCGTCCTTGCCGACGATGCGCTGCGAACCGCCGATGCCGGCGCAGTTCATCAAGACGCGCGCGATGCCGTGCGCGGCCTCGGCCTTGGCGATCGCAGCCTTGATCGCGTCCTCGTCGGTGACGTCGGCATGCAGCGCGACGCCCTTCACCTCGGCGGCGACTTTCTCAGCGTTTTCCTTGTTCTGGTCGATCACGCCGATCTTGGCGCCCTTGGCGGCCATGGCGCGCGCGGTTGCGGCACCAAGGCCGGAGCCACCGCCGGTGATGAGAACAGCAACGTCTTTCAACTGCATGGATACAACCTTTCCTTGGGCGTTTCTTCTCTAGACTCGAACTTTGTTATCCGGCGGCGACTGCTGCCGTTTCCTTATCGGGATTGAGCACGCCGCCGAAGATCAAGGCTTCCATGTGCTTGATGTAATCGCGGCAGACCTCGTCGGTGACCGGACCGACGCCGACCGCGCGCGACATCGCGTGGCGGCCGAAGAACAGATGATCGCAGGCGCCGATCAGGCTGGTGTAGAACAGCACCGGATCGATCTTGCGGAATTCACCGGCCTTGATGCCTTCTGCGAGCAGCCGGCGGTGAAAATCCAAAAGCGGCGCGACGAAGAATTTCGACACCTCGTTCGCAGCGGCAGGCGAGCTCTCGTGCAGGAGATAATGGATCAGCCGGTTCATATAGGGGAACTGGTGATAGGCGCGGATGATGCCGCCGATATGCAGCCGCAATTTTGCGGACGGCGTGATCGGCTGGCTGATGAGATATTCGAGTTGCGATATCTCGGTGGCGGCGTCGCGCGCCAGCAGCGCCAGCAACAACCCGTCCTTGTTGCCGAAATGATATTTCACCAGCGCGGCGTTGACGCCCGACTTCTGCGCGATGTCGGACAGCGACACCTCGATCGAGGCGCGCTCGATCATCAGCTCACTGGCCGCAACCAAAAGCTTGTCGGCGGTGGCATTTTTGCCGGCCGGAAGTTTCGTCGGTACGCTGGTATTCAACTGCGCTCTGGTCCCGCTCTAGGTCAGGGTTCGACGGTAAATCGAGGCCGCACATAAGCCCATGGCGGGGCCGCACTCAAGAGTTAATTGATTGATTGACTAAATGCTGAGCCACCCCTTAAATCCGGCCCAACTTTCAGACCGCCCAATCCGGAAACATCAGGGAGATCAGACATGGCCGAGGCATATATCGTCGCCGCCGCTCGCACCGCGGGCGGCCGCAAGGGAGGACGCCTCGCCGGCTGGCATCCGGCCGATCTGGCCGCGACCGTGCTCGATGCGCTGGTCGAGCGCACCGGCGCCGACCCGGCGCAGGTCGAGGACGTGATCATGGGCTGCGTGATGCAGACCGGCGAGCAGTCCACCAACATCGCGCGCAACGCTGTCATGGCCTCGAAGCTGCCGGAGAGCGTGCCGGCGACCTCGATCGACCGCCAGTGCGGTTCCTCGCAGCAGGCGCTGCACTTCGCGGCGCAGGCGGTGATGTCTGGCACGATGGACTGCGTGATCGCCGCCGGCGTGGAATCGATGACCCGCGTGCCGATGGGCCTCGCCTCCTCGCTGCCCGCCAAGAACGGCTTCGGCCACTACAAGAGCCCGGGCATCGAGGCGAAGTATCCCAACATCGTGTTCAGCCAGTTCACCGGCGCGGAGATGATGGCCGAGAAGTACGGCCTGTCGAAGGACGAGCTCGACGAATACTCCTATAACAGCCATCAGCGCGCGATCGCGGCCACGCAAGCCGGCCACTTCAAGGACGAGATCGTGCCGGTCAAGATCACCCGCGCCGACGGCTCGACCGACACCCATCACATCGACGAAGGCATCCGCTTCGACGCCAGCCTCGACGGCATCAAGGGCGTCAAGCTGATCGCCGAGAACGGCAAGCTCACCGCGGCGAGCGCCAGCCAGATCTGCGACGGCGCCTCCGGCGTCATGGTCGTCAACGAGAAGGGCCTGAAGGCGCTCGGCGTCAAGCCGATGGCGCGCATCCATCACCTCACCATGATGGGCGGCGACCCCGTGATCATGCTGGAAGCGCCGCTGCCGGCAACCCAGCGCGCGCTGCAGAAGGCCGGCATGAAGATTGACGACATTGATCTCTTCGAGGTCAACGAGGCCTTCGCCTCGGTGCCGACCGCTTGGCTGAAGACCACCGGCGCCGATCCGGCCCGGCTCAACGTCAACGGCGGCGCGATCGCGCTCGGCCATCCGCTCGGCGGCAGCGGCACCAAGCTGATGACGACGCTGCTGCATGCCCTCAAGCAGCGCAACAAGCGCTACGGCCTGCAGACCATGTGCGAAGGCGGCGGCATGGCCAATGTGACGATTGTCGAGCGGCTGTAAGAAAAGTCCGCATCAGCGGCCACAACAATGATGTCGTCCCGGCGTAGGCCGGGACCCATAACCACAGCCGTTTGTGGTTAGGCGCGGCTGGGGCCACAACTCAGTCCAACAAGAAAAATTGGTGGTTATGGGTCCCCGCGTTCGCGGGGACGACCACTATTGATGCTCCGAGGAAACACAATGACCCATCCGTCGATCCACGCGCGCACCCATCCGAACAAGATCGCCTATCAGATGGCGGCGTCCGGCAAGGCCATCACCTATCGCGAGCTCGACGAGCTTTCGAACCAGGGCGCGAATCTGTTCCGCTCGCTCGGCCTGAAGGCCGGTGACCACATCGCGCTGCTGATGGAAAACCGGCTCGCATTCATGGAGATCTGCTGGGCAGCGCAGCGCTCGGGTCTCTATTACACGGCGATCAGCCGCTATCTGACGGAAGAAGAGATCGCCTACATCATCAAGGACTGCGGCGCGAAGGTGTTCATCACCACCCCGCAGTGCGCCGACAAGGTGAAGGGCCTGATCAAGGGCGAGGCGGGCGAGCCGCTGTTCTACATGATGGACGAGCCCGCACCGGGCTTCCGCTCCTACGACAAGGAAGCCGGCGCGCAGCCGACCACGCCGGTTGCCGACGAGGTCGCCGGCTACGACATGCTGTATTCCTCCGGCACCACCGGCCGACCCAAGGGCATCAAGAAGCAGTTCGAGGGCAACCGGATCGACGTGCCGAACCCGTTCCTGCGCATTCTCACCGCCGACATGTGCGGCATGAATGCCGACAGCATCTATCTGTCGCCGGCGCCGCTCTATCACGCGGCCCCGCTGCGCTTCAACATGATGGCCACCGTGCTCGGAGGCACCTCCGTCATCATGGAGCATTTCGACGCCGAGGAATTTCTGAAGCAGGTCGAGAAGCACAAGGTGACGCAGTCGCAGCTGGTGCCGACCATGTTCGTGCGCATGCTGAAGCTGCCCGACGAAGTGCGCGCACGCTACAAGGTCTCGTCGCTGAAAGGCGCGATCCACGCCGCGGCGCCCTGCCCGGTCGACGTCAAGGCCGAGATGATCGAATGGTGGGGACCGATCCTGATCGAGTATTACGCCGGCTCCGAAGGCAATGGCGTCACGGTCTCGACCTCGCAGCAATGGCTGACCCACCGCGGCACGGTCGGCCGCGCGGTGGTCGGCAAGGTCAAGATCCTCGACGAGAACGACGAGGAAGCGCCGACCGGCCAGATCGGTCAGGTCTTTTTCGCCGACGCGCCGGCGTTCTCCTATCACAACGATCCGGAGAAGACGAAGAAGGCCTACAACACCAAGGGCTGGTCGACGCTCGGCGATGTCGGCTACCTCGACGAAGAGGGCTTCCTCTATCTGACCGACCGCAAGAGCTACATGATCATCTCCGGCGGCGTGAACATCTATCCGCAGGAGACCGAGGACGTCCTGATCACGCATCCGGCGGTGTCCGACGTCGCGGTGTTCGGCGTGCCGAACGAGGAGATGGGCGAAGAGGTCAAGGCCGTGGTGCAGCCGCACGACATCACCAGGGCCGGCAAGGAGCTCGAGGCCGAGCTGATCGCGTTCTGCCGGCAGCATCTGTCGCCGATCAAATGCCCCAAGAGCATCGACTTCGAGCAAGAGCTGCCGCGCACGCCGACCGGCAAACTGGTGAAGCGCCATCTGCGCGACCGCTATTGGCCGAAGGTGCCTGCCAGGCCGTGACCGCGGTTCGCCGCTCCCCGGAGGGGCCGTCGTCGCGCCGCGGCCAAAATATCGAAAACAACCCCATGCAAAGGAGCTGGCGGCTGCCCGCGTTCGACAAGGCAGCTTGACACGTCGGGCAACTCAGAGATAGATTTCCAATATTCCGAAATAGTGCAAACGATCCGGGGGAGGATGAAGAGCGCACGCGGGACGCCGCTTGCGCGCACCCCGCCGACCTACAACTCCGCCGCCGGTTCGCACGCGGCAGACGCCGCGGCGCGCAGATGCAGTTGGCCGTGCTTGCCATTTGCCGTGGTGGTCCACTGCGCATCGATCTGCTTAAAATCCTCCGACAGCTTGCCGCGGTGGCTGCCCTCGGTCTCGAACGATCCACTGTCGTCGGGCGACCGCTCAAACAGCTCGACCTCGAGATCGGACAGCCGGATGAACATCTGCACGCCGATCTTGGTTACGTGACCGCCGACCTCGTATGACCCGCAGCCGCGCGCTTCCGCGTTCTGCTCGTTCAGCGCTTGCACCTTGTCGAAGGTGATGACGAGGTGCTGCACCGTCGCGTCACCGTCCCACAGGAATTCGCCGATATAGGCGTGCGGCAGTCTTTCGGTCAGTTGCTTGATGTCGGCGGCACGCACGGCCGATGCCAGCATCAAGCTTGCGGCCACGACCGTCAGACCGAGGCGCGACATCGAGCCGGTCAGCTCTGCAATCCTGGCGTGGCGCATGCGGTATGCATCCCCTGGGCAAAGTTGCTATCGTGAAACAATGGCCGCCAGCATACAGCGAAATGCGCTGGTTGTGCGGCGATGCCAAACAGGTGATCTCCGATGCCAGCCCTCCCCGACATCCCGCTGCCCTCCACCATCCGCTCGCGTTATGTCGACGGGATCAACGGCCTGCGCATGCATGTGCTGGAAGCGGGCTTCGAAACATCCGGCCGGCCCTGCCTGTTGCTGCTGCACGGCTTTCCGGAGCTGGCGTTCTCCTGGCGCAAGGTGATGCCGAAGCTCGCCGCCGCCGGCTATCATGTGATCGCGCCGGACCAGCGCGGCTATGGCCGCACATCAGGCTGGAGTGCGGAGTATGACGGCGATCTTGCGTCATTCCGCCTGCCCAATCTGGTGCGCGATGCGCTCGGGCTGGTCGCTGCGTTCGGCTACAAGCACGTCGATGCGGTGATCGGGCACGATTTCGGCTCGTCGGTTGCGGCGTGGTGCGCACTGATCCGGCCCGACGTGTTCCGCGCGGTGGTGATGATGAGCGCGCCGTTTTCGGGGCCGCCGTCGCTGCCGTTCAACACCGCGAGCGCGCCGACAAAGCCAGCGACCGACGACCCCGTGCATCGCGAGCTCGCCGCGCTGCCGCGGCCGCGCAAGCACTACCAATGGTACTATTCGACGCGCCCGGCCAGTGACGACATGCATCGCGCGCCGCAGGGCGTGCACGACTTCCTGCGTGCCTATTACCACCACAAAAGCGCGGACTGGAAAGACAACAAGCCGTATCCGCTGCAATCCTGGTCGGCAGGCGAACTGGCAAAACTGCCGACCTATTACGTGATGGATATCGCCAAGAACATGGCCGCGACCGTCGCCGAGGAGATGCCGTCACGCGAGGCGATCGCCGCCAACACGTGGCTGCCGGATAGCGAGCTCGCATATTACAGCGCCGAATATCGGCGGACCGGATTCCAGGGCGGGCTGCAATGGTATCGCTGCGGCACCTCGGGGGCGTTCGTCCCGGAGCTACAGACCTGGAGCGGCCGCACGATCGACCAGCCGTCGGCCTTCATTTCGGGCAAACAGGATTGGGGCACCTATCAGCGGCCTGGCGTGTTCGAGGCGATGCAGACGAAAGCCTGCACCAACATGATCGGCTGTCATCTGGTCGACGGTGCCGGGCACTGGGTGCAGCAGGAGCAGCCCGATGAGGTGAGCCGGCTGCTGCTCACATTCCTGCGAGACGCCGGCGCACAGCGCTAGATTCCCGTTCGGCCGTCGCGTCGCATCCCGTTGATCTCAGGCGTTTTCTTCGCTCAACCCGCGCGGCTTGCCGGTGCTGCAACAGCGAATCCGGGCCGATCCGGATTTGACCCGGCGCCGGTGCAACCCTATAGTTTAGAACTATTCTAATTTTAAACTCTGTGAACAAGGCGTTGCCGTGAAGAACTTTGCCGATCTGACCGAGCGCGAGGTGCTGGCGGTCGCGATCGCCTCCGAGGAGGAGGACAGCCGCATCTACATGACGTTCGCGGAGGATCTCGCCGGGCGCTATCCCGATACCGCCAAGATTTTCGAGGAGATGGCCGAGGAGGAGCGCGGCCATCGCCACCGACTGCTGGAAACCTACGAGCAGCGCTTCGGGGCGCATCTGCCGCCGATCCGGCGCGAGGACGTCAAAGGCTTCCTGCGCCGCCGCCCGATCTGGCTCACCAAGAACCTGCCGCTCGACACCATCCGCAAGGAAGTCGAGACCATGGAGTTGGAAGCCGAGCGCTTCTATGCCAAAGCCGCCGAGAAGGCCGAGGATGTCGGCGTGCGGCGGCTGCTCGGCGATCTCGCCGAGGAGGAGAAGGGCCACGAGAAGCTCGCGGTGAAGCTGACCGGCGAGATCCTCAAGCCGGACGTGCGCGCCGAGGAAGACCGCACGCGGCGGCGGATGTTCGTGCTGCAATATGTGCAGCCGGGTCTCGCCGGATTGATGGACGGCTCGGTCTCGACCCTGGCGCCGCTGTTCGCCGCCGCCTTCGCAACGCATCACAACTGGCAAACCTTCCTGGTCGGGCTTGCCGCCTCGATCGGCGCCGGCATCAGCATGGGCTTTGCCGAGGCGCTGTCCGACGACGGCTCGCTGACCGGCCGCGGCTCGCCCTGGCTGCGCGGCCTGACCTGCGGCTTGATGACGACGCTCGGCGGGCTCGGCCACACCATTCCCTATCTGGTGCCCGATGCCTGGCCGAACGCATTCTGGATCGCGACCGCGATCGCCGGGATCGTGGTGTTCTTCGAATTGTGGGCGATCGCCTTCATCCGCGCGCGCTACATGGACACGCCGTTCCTGCAGGCGGTATTCCAGATCGTGCTCGGCGGCGCGATCGTGCTCGCGGTCGGCATCCTGATCGGCGCGGCGTAGCAACGGTTCAATTCTCCCTCTCCCCGTTCTTACGGGGAGGGTTGGGGTGAGGGGCCATATCCACACGTGACGCAAGTCGACGTACCTGTACCCCCTCACCCGCCGCGCAAGCGCGCGGCGACCTCTCCCCGCAAGCGGGGCGAGGTAGAGCAGAGCAATTCCGATCAAACACGGCGACAACGTCACGGCTACAGCGCTTGCGGGCGGCAGCCAAACTGCCCATCATCGCGCCAACAACAAACCGGGAGCACGCCGTGGCCAAATCGCAATACAGCTTCAAGACCGCCGTCGAGTTGTCGAAGGCGCTGCGCAACAAGCAGGTCTCGGCAGTTGAGCTCGCACAGGACGCGATCGGCCGCATCGAGCGCCACGACGGCAAGGTCAACGCGGTCTGCGTGCGCGACTTCGAGCGCGGCCTCGCCGCTGCGCGCGCTGCGGATGCCGCGATCGCGCGCGGCGAGCACAGGCCGCTGCTCGGCATCCCCATGACGGTGAAGGAATCCTTCAACGTCGCCGGCTTGCCGACGACCTGGGGCTTCCTGCCGCAAAAGGATTTTGTCCCGACCGAGGACGCGCTGTCGATTCAGCGCGTGAAGGACGCCGGCGGCGTCATCCTCGGCAAGACCAACGTGCCGGTCGGGCTCGCCGACTGGCAGAGCTACAACGAGATCTACGGCACCACCAACAATCCCTACGACCTCGGCCGCACGCCGGGCGGCTCCTCCGGCGGATCGTCGGCGGCGCTCGCCGCGGGCTATGGCGCGCTGTCGCTCGGCTCGGACATCGGCGGCTCGCTGCGCGTGCCGGCGTTTCATTGCGGCGTCTATGCGCACAAGCCGACCTTCGCGCTGCTGCCGTCGCGCGGCCACACCGCGCCGCCGGCACCGCCCATCATCTATGAGCGCGACCTTGCGGTAACCGGCCCGATGGCGCGCGGCGCGGCCGACCTGTCGCTGCTGCTCGACGTGATGGCCGCTCCCGATCCGCTCGATGCCGGCAAGGCCTATCGCCTCGACCTGCCGGCGGCGCGCCACGCCAGCCTGAAGGATTTCCGGATCCTCGTGATCGACACCGATTCGGTGTTGCCGACCGACAAGGCGGTTCGCGGCAGCATCGACAAGCTCGCGAGCCACCTCGACAAGGCCGGCGCCAAGATATCGCGGTCGAGCCCGCTGCTGCCGGATTTCGCGGCGTCCTCGCGGCTCTATATGCGGATGTTGCTGTCGTTCCTCGCCGCGACCTTCCCGCCGGAGGTCTATGCCGGCGCCTGCGCGGCAGCGGCCGCGCTGCCCGCCGGCGACAACAGCCTGCAGGCCGAACGGCTGCGCGGCATCGCGCTCAGCCACCGCGACTGGGTACAGGCGACGGTCGCCCGCTCGCGGCTGCGCGCGCAATGGCGCGAGCTGTTCAAATCGTTCGACGCGGTGATCTGCCCGATCATGCCGACGCCGGCCTATCCGCACGATCATGCGCCCGACCAGGAGCAGCGGCGGATATTGATCGACGGCGAGCCCTACATCTACACCGACCAGCTCGCCTGGCCCGGCATCGCGACCCTGCCCGGCCTGCCTTCGACCGCGATCCCGACCGGCTTTGCGCCCGACGGATTGCCGGTCGGCGCGCAGATCGTCGGCCCCTGGCTCGAGGACCGCACGCCGCTCAAGCTCGCCGAGCTGATCGAGCGCGAATTCGGCGGCTTCGTGCCGCCGAAGATGTTCGATGATTGATCAGCGGTCATTGCAGAGCGACGAAGGGCACCTAACTCTATCGCCGTCACCCTGAGGAGCGCGCCGTTGCGCGCGTCTCGAAGGGTCGACGGCCACCGGCCGGGCCGTGCATCCTTCGAGACGCCGCTTCGCGGCTCCTCAGGATGACGGTATCGAGGCCGCCGCCGCCGACACAGCAATGACGGACAGCAGAACCAGGGAGGAAACCAATGAGCAACGATCTCGAGGAGCTCACGAAGCTCAACAAGGACTACGTTGACTCCGTTCAGAACTGCGACGTCAAGCGCTTCGACGAAATTCTGGCGCAGGACTTCTACTGCACCAATCCCGACAAGAGCCTGGTCGACCGCGCTGCCTTCCTGAAGCAGACCGCGATCCCGGTGAAGATCAAGGGCCTGAAGGCCGAGGACGTCAAAATCCGCATCCTCGGCGATTTCGCCATCATCCACGCCCAGACCAGCTACACCAACGCGGACGGTGAGCCGGCGCACGGCCGCTATACCGATTGCTGGGCGCGGCAGAACGGAAAATGGCGCGCGGTATCCGCGCATGTCGCGCGGTGAGCGATTCAGGTGTCGTCCCGGCGCAGGCCGGGACCCATAACCACCGCAGCTTGTGGTGAGTAAAGAAAGTCGTCCACCCACGTGCCCAAAGCGAGGCCGCGGCGTATGGGTCCCGGCCTACGCCGGGACGACACACGCTCAGCTATCAAACATGATCACGCTGCGCAGCGTCTTGCCGGCTTTCATGTTGGCAAAGCCCTCGTTGATCTCGGAGAGCTTCAGCTTGGCCGAGATCCAGTCTTCCAGATGCAGCTTGCCGCGCATGTAGAAGTCGACGAGGCGCGGCATGTCGACGCGGAAGTGGTTGGAGCCCATCGACGAGCCCTGGATGCGGCGCTCGCGCAGGAAGTCGAAGCCGTGCAGCTCGATCTTCTGGCCGAACGGGATCATGCCGACGATGGTCGCGGTGCCGCCCGCCGCCAGCATGGCGAAGGCCTGCTCGGCGGTGTCCTTGCGGCCGAGCACCTCGAAGGAGTGCTGCACGCCGCCGCCGGTGAGCTCGCGCACCTGCTGGACCACGTCGCCGCGGGCCGGATCGACGATATCGGTGGCGCCGAGCTTGGTCGCAAGCTGCAACTTGGCCGGATTGGTATCGATCGCGATGATGCGGCCGGCGCCGGCGATCTGCGCACCGTTGATCGCGGCCATGCCGACGCCGCCGCAACCGATCACAGCCACCGTCTCGCCGGCGGTCACCTTCGCGGTGTTCACCACCGCGCCATAACCGGTGATGACGCCGCAGCCGATTAGCGCGGCGAGATCGAGCGGCATCTCCTTCTTGATCTTCACGATGGCGTTCTCGTGCACCAGCATCTGCTCGGCGAAGGACGACAGATTGAGGAACTGGTTGAGCTTCTCCTTCCTGCCCCATGACAGGCGGTTGGAGGCGCCGGGCAGCATCTTCACCGTGGTGTCGGTGCACAGCACGGTGCGGCCGGTGGTGCAGTTGTCGCAGGTGCCGCAGAACACCGACAGGCAGGTGACGACGTGATCGCCGGGCTTCACGTAATTGACGTCGGAGCCGACCTTCTCGACCACGCCGGCCGATTCATGGCCGAGCACCGCCGGCAGCGGATGCGGATAGAGGCCTTCCATGAAGTGCAGATCGGAATGGCAGAGGCCCGCGACCGCGGTGCGGATCAGGACCTCGCGCGGCCCCGGATTGGGCACGCTGACATCCTCGATCACCAGCGGTTGATTGACTTCATGCAGGACGGCGGCCTTCATCGGGGTCTCCCTTGACGTTTTTGATTGTTTGAAAAGTTCGCTCGCGCAGCAGCCTACGCTGCGTCAAGCAATTCGCCAACCTCGGCCATGCCGACCGCGCCATCGCCGAGCAGGTGCTCGGTCATCGTGCGCTGAACGGTATTTTCCGTTAGCCGGAACGGATCGCCCGGCAGCACGCGGTGATCGATCACCATCCGCGACAGCAACAGCCGGCGCGCATCGCCGCGCATCTGGTGGATGCGCCCGCCCTCCCACGCCAGCGCGACCGCGCTTGCGACATGATAGAGCAGGCTGGTGGCGCGGCGCGCGTCGCCCTCATTGTCGATGCGGCTCGCCACCTCGCGCGCAAACGCGACCGCACGGTCGCTGAGATCGCGCAGCCGGTTGCGCCAGGCCTGCGGAACATTCGGGCTGTCATCGAGCCGCGCATGCAGATCGGCGGCGAGCGCATTGTCGGCGCCATGGCGGCCGACCGCACGCTTCAGCGCATCGATCGCGACGATATTGCCGGTGCCCTCCCAGATCGAGCCGAGATGCGCGTCGCGCAGCAGCCGCGGCGTGACGAATTCCTCGATGTAGCCGATGCCGCCGCGCATCTCCATCGCATCGCCGCAGACCTTTCGGGCGTCGCGAGTGGCGCGGAATTTCAGCGTCGGCGTCAGGATGCGAAGCAGCGCCGCGGCGTCCTGACTGCCGGCCTCGGCGCGGTCCAGCGCGTCAGCGGTCAAAAAGCTCATCGACAGCGCCTGTTCGGTCGGCAGCATGATCTTCATCAGCTGCCGCCGCGCCAGCGGCAGGTCGATGATGCGCTGGCCGAACACCACGCGGCCACGCGCCACTGTCATCGCGTCGTGCCAGGCGCGGCGCATCAGCGCAGTCGATTTCACGCCGTTGGAGAGCCGCGACGAGTTCACCATCTCGGCCATCTGCACGAAGCCGCGGTCGAGCTTGCCGACGGCGTAGGCGATCGCGCCGTCGAACTTGATCTCGCCCGAGGCCATCGAGCGGGTGCCGAGCTTGTCCTTCAACCGCACGATCCGGTAATGGTTCTGCGAACCGTCGTCGAGGAAACGCGGCATCAGGAACAGGCCGACGCCGCGGGTGCCCGGCCCGGCGCCTTCCGGCCGCGCCAGCAGCATCACCACCTTGGCATCGGCGTTGGAGCAGAACCACTTCTCGCCATAGAGCCGCCAGTGGTCGCCCTCCTGCACGGCGCGCGTGGTCAGCGTGCCGACATCGGAGCCGCCCTCCTTCTCGGTCATGAACTGGCCGCCCTGCGTCAGCTTGCTCATGTCGGTCTGGGTCAGGCCGTCGAGATATTTCGCCTTCAACGCCTCGCTGCCGAAATTTGCCAGCAGCTTTGCACAACCGTCGGTGACATTGATCGGGCAGCCCATACCGAATTCGGTCTGGTTGAACAGGAAGGTGAAGGCGTGCTTGGCCACGACAGGATACTTGTCGGGCCAGCCCATGATGCCCTTGCGGAGCGACAGCGCATGGATGCCGAACTCGCCGAACGCGGCCTTCTCGATCTCGCGATAGGCCGGATGATATTCGATGTGCTGCACGTCGCGGCCGAACTTGTCGCGCTGGTGCAACACCGGCGTATGCCGGTCGGCAAGCCGCGCGCATTCGTCGAGATAGCCTCCGGCCAATCCACCGAGGCGGTCGAGATGCGGCTCGATATGGCGGAACAATGCATCGGGCAAATGCAGCTTCAGAAGATCGGTCAGCGCCGGATCGGCCCGGTAGAAATTCATTCCCGTCGTGTCGGGCGCCAGCAGGCCCGGCTGGCTGGCGGCTGACGTTTTCGGATCCTGCTTGTGCGGCTGCATTGAATTCCCGGCTTCGGTCCTCATTTGTTTGGGCACGACTATCCTCCTCCGGCCGAGCAAAGGAAAGCCCAATGGATATTCCAAAATACAAGATCGCCCTGATCGTCGGCGCCGGCGAGGGTCTCAGCGCCTCGTTGACGCGGCTATTTTCGCGGGAGGGAATTCGCGTGGCACTCGGCGCCCGCAGCATCGAGAAGCTCGGCGCGCTCTGCACCGAAACCGGCGCGCGGGCCTATGCTTGCGACGCCACCAAGGCCGAGGATGTCGAACGTCTTTTTGGTCTGGTCGAGCGCGAGATTGGAACGCCTGATCTCGTGGTCTACAACGCCTCCGGCCGCTCGCGCGGGCCCTTCGTTGAACTGGTCCCTTCAGAGGTCGAGCAGGCGATCGCGGTCTCGGCGTTCGGCGGATTCCTGGTGGCGCAGGAGGCGGCGAAGCGCATGCTGCCCAACAAGAAGGGCGCAATCCTGTTCACCGGCGCCTCCGCCAGCGTGAAGGGCTATGCGCAATCGGCGCCGTTCGCGATGGGCAAGTTCGCCTTGCGCGGCCTCGCGCAGAGCATGGCGCGCGAACTGTCGCCGCAGGGTATTCACGTCGCGCATTTCGTGATCGACGGCGGCATCCGCAGCGCTGCCCGCGCCGAGCCCGCCGACCGGCCGGACTCGATGCTCGATCCCGACGCGATTGCACTGAGCTACTGGAGCGTGCTGCAGCAGCCGCGCAGTGCCTGGACCTGGGAGCTGGAATTGCGGCCCTGGGTTGAGAAGTTTTGAGATGACGAAGATCATGTAAGCAGCGTAGGCTGGACGAAACGCCAACGTGATCAAGATCGCGAGCAAGCTGTGAGGCGGTGCGCACGAGGCTTGGCGCCTTTTGCTCACCGCGTGAAGTAACTTTCACCGTCATTCCGGGATGGTGCGCTAGCACCAGACCCGGAATCTCGAGATTCCGGTCTGGTGCTAGCGCACCATCCCGGAATGACGAAACAAACAGACATGGGGAGCGACGACATGACCGCTGAAATCAAGATCGAGACCGGCACCGACG
This sequence comes from Bradyrhizobium sp. 33ap4, assembly GCF_032654765.1. Classification (NCBI taxonomy): domain Bacteria; kingdom Pseudomonadati; phylum Pseudomonadota; class Alphaproteobacteria; order Hyphomicrobiales; family Nitrobacteraceae; genus Bradyrhizobium; species Bradyrhizobium sp. 33ap4. Next base: position 71,467 of record NZ_JAUMTJ010000035.1, read on the forward strand.
AACTGCTCTGCGTGATCCGCGATCGCGTCGCCGTCATCACGCTGAATCGCCCGGACGCCCGCAACTCGCTGTCGGACACACTGACGCCGGCGCTGCGCACGATGATCAAGACCTGCGGCGAGAACCCCGAGGTCGGCGTGCTGCTCGTCACCGGCGCCGGCAAGGCTTTCTGCGCCGGCGGCAACGTCAAGGGCATGGGCGCGCATCGCGACAAAAAGAAGCTCGAAATGTCCTATGAGGACAAGGTCGCGGATTTGCAGGAGCGCCAGCGCCTGCTCACCGGCTCGCTGGCCTCGGTGCGCAAGCCGACCATTGCTGCCCTTCCCGGTCCCGCGGTCGGCGCCGGCCTTGCGATCGCGATGGCCTGCGACATCCGGATCGCGGCGCAATCCGCCTTCATCTCGACCGGTTACTTGCGCGTGGCGCTGAGCGGCGATTACGGCATGGCATGGCTGTTGACGCGGCTGGTCGGCACCTCGCGCGCCCGCGAGCTGATGTTCACCTCGGAGAAGGTCGACGCCACGAGATGCGAGCAGATCGGTCTCGTCAATCGCGTGGTGCCGGACGAAACGCTGCAGGACGACGCCTTTGCGCTGGCGAAGTCCATCGCCGAAGGCCCGACGCTGGCGCTGCGCTACATGAAGGACAATCTCGACGAGGCGCTGCAGTTCGACTTCGCCACCGCACGCGACCACGAGGCCGAGCGGCTGATCCGGCTCACCACGACGGCCGATCACAAGGAGGCGGTGCAGGCCTTCATCGAGAAGCGCAAGCCGGTGTTTCGGGGGAGTTGATCCTAGTTCGATGTCCGTCATTGCCGGGCCTGACCCGGCAATCCATCGAAAGAAACGCTTTCGCTCGATGGATGCGCGGGTCAAGCCCGCGCATGACGAGTAGCAGTCGCAGCACCGGTTGGGAAAAGAAAAGGGCCCGGTTCTGGAGGGGCCAGAACCGGGCCTAGTCAGTCAAACCGCAAGCGAGGACATCGCGGCCAAGCGGGAAGTGGCGGCAAGCCGCCAGCTGGCACAGGGAATGTCTTGCGGTTCGACGTGGATCTCTTTCACGAAGCGCACCAGCTTCCAGTCGCCGGGGCTCTGGGTGAAGGCGTAGCCCGACTTGCGGGCGAGGCCGATCATCGTCGCATTGGAACGCAGCGTGTCGCCGAAGATGCGTTCGGCTCCGAAGGACGCCGCACGGCATTCGAGATTCCTGAGCAACGCCTTGCCAATGCCGTGGCCCTGCCACCGGTCATCGATCGACAGGCCGAACTCGACGCTCGACGTATCGGCATGGAAGGCGTAGCGGGCTTCGCCGACGATGGTCTCAAAGCCATCGACCAGCATCGTCGCGACCACCGTGAACCGGTCAGCCTCGCCGACATGGATGAAACGTTCGAGCTCCGTCTTCGGCAGCTCGCTCAACGCGCCCAGGAAGCGGTTGTAACGGGACCCCGCGGAGAGCGAGCGGATGTAGCTCTGCAGCTCTTCGCGGTCGCGCGGCTCGACGAAGCGCACCTTGACCTCGCTGCCGTTCTTGGCGCGCAGCACGTCAGAGTATTGCTGGAGATCGTCGAGATGCAGCGCAACCATGACACGCTCCTCGGGTGAAGAAATTAGCCGGCGTCCCTCGATCGAGGCGACGCCAGCGGTGGCGTCCTTCTCAGGCCCGCCAGAACGGCTTCTCGGTCTCGAACACGATGTCGCTGCGGGACATGCCGATGTCGTGCAGGTCGCGCTCGGTCCACTGCGACAGCTCGCGGCGGCGCTCGTAGCGCTCCCACCAGACATGCAGCGTCTCGCCGACCTGGCTCAGCAGGCCCGATGCGTGATGATTTGGCGTATGATGATTTGTCATCGATTCATGGGTGAAAATGGACATCTGCGGCTCCTGTCGGTAACCTGTTGGCGGTAATATCGGGGCTATTCGGCCCGCTCACAAACGACACTTTGTACCGTTTCGCATGAATTAAAGTCATGTATTTGGAGACGCCCCAGAGATGACCAGCCGCCTGCCTTCGCTGAATGGCCTGAGGGCGTTCGAGGCCGCCGCGCGGCATATGAGCTTCACGCTGGCGGCGTCCGAACTGAACGTGACGCAGACCGCGATCAGCCATCAGATCCGGCGGCTTGAGGAGGAGCTCGGCGTCCGCCTGTTCGTCCGCCAAAACCGCTCGCTGAGCCTGACGCCGGAGGCTACCGAATACCTTCCCGGCGTCCGGGCCGCCTTCAACGATCTCAGGCTCGCCACCGACCGCCTGTTGCGCCGGGACGACGATCACGTGCTGACGGTCTCGACGCTGGCATCGCTTGCCGCCAAATGGCTACTGCCGCGGCTGTCGGCCTTCCAGGAGGCGCATTCCGGCATCGACGTTCGCATCACCACCTCGACCAGCCTGGTCGACTTCCAGCGCGACAAGGTCGACGCGGCGATCCGCTATGGCCGCGGCCAATGGGCGGGCTTGCGTGCGGACTGGCTGATGGCGGATGAGCTGTTTCCGGTATGCAGCCCGTCGCTGCTGCAGGGAACCAGACCGCTGAAATGCCCTGAAGACCTCAGGGACCACACGCTCCTGCACACCAGCAACGCCAACAGCGACGACTGGCGGCTGTGGCTGACCGCGGCGGGGCTGCCGACCGATATTTCCAAGCAGCCCGGCGTCACCTTCGACCTGCTGTTCGTGACGATCCAGGCCGCGATCGACGGCATCGGCATCGCGATGGGCCGCACCTCCTATGTGCAGGACGACATCGCCAAGGGTCGCCTCGTGGTTCCCTTCAAGATCGCGCTACCGGCCGACGCCGGCTTCTACCTGGTTTCGCCGCAGGGACGCGCCGATACGCCAAAGCTCTCCGCGTTCCGGAGCTGGCTCGGCACAACGGCGCACGCGGCGCCTTGATGCGCCGCACGCGCCGGCCGGAGCTTCGGTTCTGATTGGACCTGGGCCGAAGCGCCAGATCGTTGTTTTGACGAGGTTTCTTCGCGCGAACCAATATCCCCTTCGCTCGAAAGGCTCCCTGCGATTTCCACCTACGGCTTTTTTCCCATAGCCCCCCGCGTGATTCCGGGTTGGTCGCGCCGGACAGCCGTGCCAAATTGCCGCACATGGCAGTTAACTGCTTTGGCCGGCGAGACAATTTGCGCCGGCCGTTTTTGTCACGGGGAGGAAAGGGCGTTATGTCGCAGTCGAGTTCATCGCAAGTCCCGCAGATCAAATCGCGTCTTGGCGCCATCCTGCGCGCGACCAGCGGCAATTTCCTCGAGCAGTTCGACTTCTTCCTGTTCGGCTTCTATGCCCAGGCGATTGCGAAGGCCTTCTTCCCCTCCGAGAACGAGACCGCGGCGCTGCTCAACGCGTTCGGCGTGTTCTGGCTCGGCGCCCTGATGCGCCCGGTCGGCGCCGTCGTGCTCGGCGCGTATATCGACCGCATCGGCCGCCGCAAGGGCCTGATCGTGACGCTGTCGATCATGGCTATCGGCACCGTGGTGATCGCGCTCTGCCCGAGCTATTCGACCATCGGCATTGCGGCGCCGATCATCGTGCTGATCGCGCGCCTGCTGCAGGGCTTCTCCGCCGGCGTCGAGCTCGGCGGCGTCTCGGTCTATCTCGCGGAGATCGCCACGCCCGGCAATCGCGGCTTCTACACCTCGTTCCAGTCGGCGAGCCAGCAGGTCGCGATCTTCGTCGCCTCGATCCTCGGCTTCGTCCTCAGCGAGAGCATGCCGGCCGCGACCGTGGCCTCCTGGGGCTGGCGCATCCCGTTCTTCGTCGGCTGCCTGATCATCCCGGTGATCTTCTTCCTGCGCCGGACGCTGGAGGAGACCCCGGCGTTCCTCGCGATGAAGAAGCATCCGACCGCAAGCGAGGTGTTCGCCTCGGCGATCGCGAACTGGCGCATCGTCGTGCTCGGCATGATGATCGCGGTGCTGACCACCACCACCTTCTACTTCGTCACCGTCTATACGCCGACCTTCGGCAAGACCGTGCTGAAGCTCTCGACCCAGGATGCGCTGCTGGTGACGCTGCTGGTTGCGGTGACCAATTTCATATGGAATCCGGTCGGCGGCGCGGTGTCCGACCGGATCGGCCGCAAGCCGGTGCTGCTGGCGATCGCCGGCCTGTCCCTCATCACGGCCTATCCGGCGTTGCACTGGCTGGTGACCAATCCCTCGTTCGGCAAGATGCTGGCGGTCGAGATGATGTTCTCCTTCTATTTCGGCGTCTACAGCGGCACCATGCTGGGCTGCTTGGTCGAGATCGTGCCGGCGCATGTCCGCACCACCTGCTTCTCGCTGGCCTTTGCATTGGCGGCCGGGCTGTTCGGCACCTTCACGCCGTTCGCCTCGACCTGGCTGATCCAGCAGACCGGCGACAAGGCTTCGCCCGGCTACTGGCTGATGTGCGCCGCAGCTCTCGGCATCGTCGCCGCGCTGATCGTCTATCGTGGCGGCCAGACCATCGAGCAGCGCGAGACGGTTGCGGCCTGATATTCCACTTCGCGGCCGGGTGGGCTCGCTGGGCATGACTTCTCCGGAAAATCGCGACACGCTTTTCCGGATCATGCTCATGCGCCCGGCCGTGTTGCTTTCCATGCCAACAACGATAACAAGAGCGCATGGTTGATCTGACGCGCAGGTTCGACGTGCTGGTGATCGGCGGCGGCAACGCCGCGCTGTGCGCTGCGATCAGCGCACGGCGCGCCGGCGCTTCCGTCCTGGTGCTGGAAGGCGCCCCGAAATTCTATCGCGGCGGCAACACCCGCCACACCCGCAACATGCGCTGCGCCCATGACGCGGCGACCGAGATCCTCACCGGTCCCTACACCGAGGAGGAGTTCTGGAAGGATTTGCTGCTGGTGACCGGCGGCCAGACCGACGAGGAACTGGCCCGCTTCATGATCCACGAGTCCAAGGACATCCTGAACTGGATCGTCGAGCAGGGCGTGCGCTGGCAGCCGTCGCTCGGCGGCACGCTGAGCCTTGGCCGCACCAACTCGTTCTTCCTCGGCGGCGGCCGCGCGATGCTGAACGCGCTCTATCGCACCGCCGAGGAGCTCGGCGTCGACATCCTCTACGATGCCGAGGTCATCGATCTCACGGTCGAGGACGGCATGTTCCTTTCGGCGCAGCTGAAGCAGCCGGTCGGCGGCAAGACCGAGGTCCGCGCCTCGACCCTGGTTGCGGCCGCCGGCGGCTTCGAGGCCAACATCGAATGGCTGAAGGAATCCTGGGGCGATGCGGCCGACAATTTCCTGATCCGCGGCACGCCCTATAATCGCGGCGCGATCCTCAAGATGCTGCTCGCCAAGGGCGTGCAGGAGATCGGCGATCCGACGCAATGCCATGCCGTGGCGATCGACGCCCGCGCGCCGAAATTCGACGGCGGCATCATCACGCGTCACGATTCGGTCGTGTTCGGCATCGTCGTCAACAAGCATGCCGAGCGCTTCTACGACGAGGGCGAGGACATCTGGCCCAAGCGCTATGCGATCTGGGGCCGGCTGGTCGCCGCGCAGCCGGACCAGATCGCCTACATCATCTTCGACTCGACCGTGGTGACGAGCTTCATGCCGACGCTGTTTCCGCCGATCGCGGGTGCGACGATTGCCGAGCTCGCCGGCAAGCTCGAGCTCGACGCGGCCGCGCTGGAAAAGACCATCACCGAGTTCAACGCCGCGGTGCAGCCCGGCACCTTCGACCACACCATCCTCGACGACTGCGCTACCCAAGGCATCACGCCGCCGAAGACGCATTGGGCGCGCCGGATCGAGACGACGCCCTATCTCGCCTATCCGGTGCGGCCCGGCATCACCTTCACCTATCTCGGCACCCGCGTGAACAGGGAGGCGCGGATACTGATGAAGGACGGCAAGCCGTCCGCCAACATGTTCGCCGCCGGCGAGATCATGGCCGGCAACGTGCTCGGCAAGGGCTATGCCGCCGGCATCGGCATGACCATCGGCAGCGTGTTCGGCCGCGTCGCCGGCCGGGAAGCAGCCAAGAATGCGCGGAACTGAAGGCGGGACTGACGCGATGCACGGGACGAGTATCTTGCAGGAAGCCGACCGTCTGATGACGGTGTGCAATTCCTGCCGCTATTGCGAGGGCCTGTGCGCGGTGTTTCCCGCGATGGAGATGCGCCGCGCCTTCTCCGACGGCGATCTCAACTACCTCGCCAACCTCTGCCACGGCTGCGGCGCCTGCTACACCGACTGCCAGTTCTCGCCGCCGCACGAATTCAACGTCAATGTACCGAAGACGCTCGCGGTCGCGCGCGCCGAATCCTATGCCGCCTATGCCTGGCCGCGCGCCTTTGCCGGCGCGTTCGCGCGCAACGGCCTCGTCATCAGCCTGATCGCAGCGCTCAGCGTCGCCGCCTTTATCTTCGGCTTCGCCGCGGTCAATGATCGCGGCGTGCTCACCGGCATCCACACCGGTCCCGGCGCGTTCTACAAACTGATGCCGCACAATGCGATGGCGCTGCTGTTCGGCTTAGCCCTGCTCTACGCGATCCTGGCGCTGGTAATGGGCGTGCGCGCCTTCTGGCGCGACATCGGCGAGCCGGTCGGCATGACGACGGATGCGAAGGCGCTGTTGCAGGCGGTCCGCGACGCCGGCGAGCTGCGCTACCTCGACGGCGGCGGTGTCGGCTGCTTCAACGAGGACGACCAGCCGACCGACCGCCGCAAGCTGTATCACCACTTCACCTTCTATGGCTTCGCGCTGTGCTTCGCCGCGACCTGCGTCGGCACGCTGTATCACTACCTCCTGGCGCGCGAGGCACCCTATGCGTGGTGGGACCTGCCCGTCGTGCTCGGCACGCTCGGCGGCATTGGGCTCGTGGTCGGCCCGCTCGGCCTGCTCGGCGAGAAATGGAAGCGCGACCGCGTGCTGGTCGACGAGCAGCGCATGGGCATGGACACCGCGTTCATCCTGATGCTGTTCCTGACCAGCATCACCGGCCTCGCCTTGCTGCTGTGGCGCGAGACCGCCGCGATGGGCCCGCTGCTGGCGCTGCATCTGGGCGTGGTGTTCGCGCTGTTCATCACCATGCCCTACGGCAAATTCGTGCACGGTATCTACCGCTTTGTCGCGCTGGTGCGCTATGCGCGCGAACGGCAGATGATGGCGGAATGAATGGTGGTGGGTTAGCGCAGCGTAGCCCGGCTTACGAACTCATCTTGCATCGGGCTTTGTCGCCAGCGCACAGAACCACTCATTTGTCTCGACCAGCTGAGCCTGCGTGAAGCCGGCCGCTGCCAGCTTTTCCGTCACCCCTTCCTTGGGCTGTCCGGAGTAGCGCGTAAAGCCGAGTGCGATCCTGCCGCTCGGCTTCATCACGCGACGGACCTCACGTAGCCCGGCGACGGCATCCGGCCAGACCTGCATCGAGTTGATCGCCAGCGCCGCGTCGAAGCTATTCGCATCGAATGGCATGCGTTCCACGGAGCCAAGCCGAAGCTCGACACGACCATCCTCGATCGCGGCCGCGTTCCGGGCGCGAGCTTGCCCGACCATCTCCTGCGACGGATCAATGCCCGCGATGCGTCCGACCGGCACCAATGTCGACAGGCGATGAATGACGGCGCCCGGACCAAACCCGACTTCGAGCACGCTGTCATCAGGTCCTACCTCTAGGCGATCTGCGACCCACGCGCCGCAATCTGCATTGGTGCGCGCCATGATCATGCCGCCGAGCCTCCCCAGCAGGCCCCGGGGGCGGCCAAACGCACGCAAGAGGATGCTTTGCACGACGCTCACCGATTGCCATCTCCGGTGAACAGGATTTCGGGACGGTCGCGGCTACAAATCCACCACCACGTAGTCACTCTCCACCGCGACCTTGATGGTCTCGGCGACATACGGTCCCTTCACCACATTGGTGCCCGGCTCGACGCTGACCGGATAGGCGCGCACGCGGAAGCGGCGCGGGTCGCAATAGGACTGGCCAGTGCGGATGTCGAACTCCCAGCCGTGCCAGGGGCAGCGCAGGATCTCGCCGAGCTTGGTGTATTCGATTTCGCCGGGGTCCGACGACGACGCGAGCCCGATCAGCGGCCCCTCACACAGCGCCGCGCCCTGATGCGGGCAGCGGTTCAGCAGGCCGAAGAACTCGCCCTTGACGTTGAAGACCGCGATCGGCCGTCCGTCGATCTCGAGAAATTTTCGCGAACCCGGCGGCAGCTCGTCCACCGGGGCTATCACATGCCGCGCCATCAATCGTTCTCACGCATGATCTGATTCGAAAAACCGGTTCCCACTTTTTCGGATCATGCGATACCGTACAGCTGCTTGGCGTTGTCGAGATAGAACGCCTGGCGATTGGCATCGCTGACGCCGGCCGGCAGCACGCGCGACGGCTCGTCGTAATCCCAATGCGGGTAATCGGTCGCGAACAGCAGCCTGTCCCAGCCGATCCACTCGATGGTCTGGAACAGATGGTCGCGGCTCTCCGGATCCTCCATCGGCTGCGTCGTCCACCAGATGTGGTCGCGGATATACTCCGACGGCTTGCGCTTCAGATGCGGCACCTCGGCATGCAGCCGCGAAAACACCTTGTCGAGCCGCCAGGCCAGCGACGGCGCCCAACCGAAGCCGGCCTCGACCATCACCATCTTCAGTTTCGGGAAGCGCTCGAACACGCCCTCGAGCACGAGGCTCGCCAGCGCGGTCTGCTGGCACTGCGAATGCCCGACCATCTCCTCGATATAGTAGCTCGGCCACCCCGACGCGGTAATCGGGTTGCCGCCGAAGCCGAAGGCGTGCACACCGATCGGAAGGCCGGCTTCCTGTGCCGCCTCATAGATCGGCCAGTAACGGCGCTGGCCGAGCGGCTCGACATTGCGGCTGAGCAGCAGCACCTGGACGAAATTCGTGTCGCCCGCGCGCTTGCGGATTTCGGCGGCGGCCGACATGCCATCCTCATTGGCGACGACGACCGAGCCTTTCAGGCGGGAATCCTTGCTGGTCCATTTCTCGATCTGCCAGTCGTTGATTGCCGAACAGATCGCGCCGGCGAGATCCTGGTTGCGGATGCCCTGTCCGGTGTTGAGCGGGTTGAGCACGCCGAGCGCGACATTGTTGGGATCGAGGTGCTGCTTCTGCATGAAGGACAGCGACGAGCCCTGCGGGCCGCCTTCCGGCGGATAGGCATCGCGGCGCGACGCATTCGGCTGCGCCTTCGGATAGGGCGGGCCTCCCATCATGCCCTGATAGGCATGGACGCCGAAGGTCTCGAGATGCGCATGCCAGCGCTTTTCGAGATAAGGATACAATTCATCCTTGGTGGCGCGGGCCGGATGGATGTCGCAGTCGGCGATCGCGGTCTTGATGCTGGTCGGCGATGCGGTTTCGGGACGCTCGCGGAGCTGGATGTTCATGGCGTCTTCTCCTTCACCTTGAGCCGGCCATAGGTCGCATGCGGATTATCGATCATGATCTTGCGTACCAGATCCTGCGACAACCCGTGCGGCAGCACCTCGTCACCGTCGAACTGCCAATGCGGATAATCTGACGAGAATAGGATCAATTCGTCCGACTGCATATGGTCGAACAGGCGGTTCAGCGTGTCTCCGTCCGGCGGCGCATCGACCGGCTGCAGCGAGAAGCGGATGTTGCTGCGCACAATCTCCAGCGGCGCGCGGTCGACCCACGGGGTCTCCATGCGCACGCCGCGCCAGAACTTGTGCAGCCGCCACAGGAATGGCGGCAGCCAGGTGAAGCCGGACTCCAGCATCACCATTTTCAGGTTCGGATGGCGCGCGAACACGCCCTCGACGATCAGGCTGGTGAGCTGGGTCTGGAACGCCTGCGCCTGCGCAACATAATCCTCGATGTGATAGGAGCCCCAGCCGACCGAGGTCGGCGGATTGTGATAGGCGCTGCCGGCATGGATGCCGACCGGCAGGCCGAGCCGTTCCGCCGCGGCGTAGATCGGCCAGTAGTGCCGCTTGCCAAGCGGCATGTCGCCCATCACCAGCGTCAACACCTGCACGAAGCGCTTGTCCTGCGCACAGCGCTCGATCTCGGCGACCGCCTTTTCGATGCTCTGCACCGGGATCACGATCGAGCCGCGCAGGCGATCGTCCTTGTCGAGCCATTCCTTGACCAGCCAGTCGTTCAGCGCGCGGCAGAACGCATCGGCCATGTCCTCGGAGAACACCATCTGCACGCCGTAGAGCGGATTGCAGATGCCGTAGGCCGTGCCGAACTGGTCGAGCGCCTGGCGCTGCATGTCCGCAAGGCTTGAGCCCGGCTTGCCTTGCGCTGGACGCCAGTCCGGCCGCGACGAGATCGGCGAATTGGTCGGATAGGATTGCGAGATCAGGTCGGTCATGCCGCGCGTCGTCACCTGGTCGCGCCAGTAGTCGTTCATGTACGGCAGCAGGCTGGTGAGGTGAGGCACGGCGGGATGCAGATCGCAATCCACGCCGCCCGCGATCGGCGACGTCATGATGTTTCCTCCGCGCACGCTCTCACGACAAGCTTGTCGGGCGGCGCCTGGTTCTTGTCTTGCATTCAATCAGGCCATGCCGCGGCCTGCAACTCGGCAAACGGCTGCGTGGTGTGCTAGGAGGGCAGGACGCCCCACGGGATTTTCATGGCAAGCAACGAGAAAGAAGGCCGTGAACGCGCTCACATCCATCGCCGAACAGGTCGCCGCAAAACTGATCGCGAACAAGCAGACGATTGCGGTCGCGGAATCCTCAACCGGCGGACTGATCTCCGCATCGCTGCTCGCGGTTCCCGGCGCGTCGGCCTATTTCCTCGGCGGCGGCGTGATCTACACCCGCGACGCGCGGCGCGCGCTGATGGACATTCCCGACGACGCCATGCGTGGGCTCCGCTCGGCGTCGGAACCTTACGCGCAATTGCTGGCGCGGCAGATCCGCGAGCGCCTCGCGACCGACTGGGGATTGTCGGAGACCGGTGCCGCCGGCCCGACCGGCAACCGCTACGGCGATGCCGCCGGCCACAGCTGCATGGCGGTCGCAGGCCCCCACCAGCAGGTGATCACGCTGGAGACCGCGAGCGGCGACCGGCAGGCGAACATGCAGGCATTTGCGAAGGCGGCGCTGGAGCTGTTGTTGAAGAATCTGGAACGGTAATTTTTCCCTGTCGTCCCGGGCAAGCGACTTGTCTCACCGAAGCTCGAAGAGCGGAGGCGGAAGCGCGACCCGGGACCCATAATCACCGATGGCAATTGACGATGGTCCGCTGGAGCCACAGCCTGCTTCAACAACTCGATCCTGTGGTTATGGGTCCTTGGTTTCGCAGGGACGACTTGGGGAAAGAGCCTGCAATCTAACGAGGACTGCGTAGCCCGGATGAAGCGAAGCGCAATCCGGGACGACTTCATCCGCTGAGCGACTGTTCCCGGATTTCGCTGCGCTTCATCCGGGCTACAAGAGCAGCGCGCGGCTCACTTTTCGCGGAACGAGCGCATGAACTGGTCGCTCATCGGCTTCATCAGATAGGACAGCATGGTGCGGTCGCCGGTCTGGACGAAGGCTTCCACCGGCATGCCCGGGATGATCTTCACCTCGCTGCCGAGGCGCGCCACTTCTTCCGGCGGCATCGAGACGCGGATGGTGTAATAGCTCTGCCCGGTGCGCTGGTCGGTGGTGACGTCGGCGGAGACGCGGGTGACGACGCCGTTCAGCTCCGGCGTGGTGCGCTGGTTGAAGGCGGAGAGCCGCAGCACTGTCTTCTGTCCGACCTGCAGCTTGTCGATGTCCTGCGGATTGACCTTGGCCTCGACCGACAGATCGTCGGCCTTCGGCACGATCATCATGATGGCATCGCCCGCGGTAATGACGCCGCCGACGGTGTGCACGGTCGATTGCAGCACGACGCCGTCCTGCGGCGCGCGGATGTCGATGCGGCGAAGCTGATCCTCGGCGGTGACCTTGCGCTCGACGAACTCGCCGATCTTGTCGTTGGTCTCGCGCAGGTCCTTCGAGACCTCTGCCAGCATGTCCTTGTCGACCTGGATGATCTGCAGCTCGGTCTCGGTGATCTTGCCCTTGGCCTGCGCGCGCGAGGCGATGTACTGCGCGCGCTCGCCGGAGAGCCGCGCCGCGTCGCGCTCGAGCGTGGTCAGGCGGGTCAGCTGCACCAGATGCTGCTCATAGAGCTGGCGGACGCCGACCAGCTCCTGCTGCACCAGCGCGATCTCCTTGTCCTTGGCGCTCTCCTGCGCCTGCAGGCCGGAGATCTCCTCGTTGAGCTGGGTGACGCGCTCGCGCAGCTGCGCCTTCTGGCCGGTGCGGCCGTTGACGCGGACCTCGAACAGCTTGGTTTCGCTCGCCATGATGTCGCGAACGTCCGGCTCCTTGGCCTGCTCGAGCAGCTGCGGCGGGAAGGCGATCTTGTCGCGGCCCTGCTGCTCGGCCTCGAGCCGGGCCGCGCGCGCATAAAGACCGTTCAGCGTCTTGACCACGATCGCAAGGCTGGCCTTCACGACGGTCTCGTCGAGGCGCACGACGATGTCGCCCGCCTTGACCACGTCGCCGTCGCGCACCCGCACCTCGCCGACCACGCCGCCGGTCGGATGCTGCACCTTCTTGACGTTGGATTCGACCACCACCGAGCCCGGCGCGATCAGCGCACCCGAGATCGGCACCGTTGCGGCCCAGCCGCCGACGCCCCCGCCGAGAACCAGAACCACGGCGAGGCCGACGATCAGATGCTTGCGGATCGAGCGATGTGCGTTGCGCGGTTGATCGGTCATGACTTTGCGGCTCCCGCATCCGCGACGATCTTGATCGGCGTCGGCACCGGCGGCGCGGCACGCTGCAGCACCTGCGCGAGCACAGCCTCCTTCGGCCCGAAGGTCTGCATGCGGCCGTCCTTCAGCACCAGCAGATGGTCGACGCCCTCGATGCCGATCGGCCGGTGCGCAACCACGATGACGACCGCGCCGCGCTCGCGGGCGCCGCGCACCGCGCGGGTCAGCGCCTCGTCGCCTTCGCTGTCGAGATTGGAGTTCGGCTCATCCAGCACGATCAGGAACGGGTTGCCGTACAGCGCCCGCGCCAGCGCCACGCGCTGCGCCTGGCCCGCGGAGAGCGCGGTGCCCTGCTCGCCGACCTGGGTGTCGTAGCCCTCGCGCATCTTGATGATCATCTCATGCACGCCGGCCTCCTTGGCCGCCGCGATGATGCCGTCGGACTTGGCGTCGGGATCGAACCGGCAGATGTTCTGGGCGACCGTACCGGCAAACAGTTCGACGTCCTGCGGCAAATAGCCGACGTGGCGCCCCAGTTGGTCGGACGACCATTGGTCGAGCGCGGCGCCGTCGAGCCGTACCTTGCCCCGCGCCGGCATCCAGACGCCGACCAGCGCCCGGATCAGCGACGACTTGCCGGAGCCGCTCGGGCCGATCACGCCGACGCCGCTGCCGGCTTCGACGGCGAAGGTGATGTCCTGCACGATGGCGCGCTGGTCGCCCGGCGCGACCATGGTCACGGCCTCGACCGAAAGCTTCTTCTCCGGCGCCTGCAACAGCGTCTGCTCGGGCCGCGCCGGAATTTGCTGCAGCAGGCGGTTGAGCCGCTGCCAGCTCTGCCGCGCGGCGACGAAGCCCTTCCAATGCGCGATCGCGAGATCGACCGGCGCCAGTGCCCGCGCGCTCAGGATCGAGCCGGCGATGATGATGCCGCCGGTGGCCTCCTGATGGATCACGAGATAGGCGCCGACCGCGAGCACGGCGGACTGCAGCATCATGCGCAGCACCTTGGCGACCGCGCCGAGCCCGCCGGTGACGTCGCTCGCACGCTGGTTGCCGGACAGATATTCCTCGTTGGCCTCGTTCCAGCGCCTGTTCATGCGGCCGGCCATGCCCATCGCCACCAGCACCTCGGCGTTGCGGCGGCTGGAGGCGGCAAGATCGTTGCGCCGCGCCGCGAGCGTCATCGCTTCCTTGGCCGGCGTGCGCGACAAGTATTCGGTGATCAGCGTCAGCGTCACCAGGATGACGGCGCCGATCAGCGCCGTGACGCCAAGCAGCCAATGGAAGGCAAAGCAGATCACCATGTAGAACGGCAGCCAGGGCAGATCGAAGAACGCGCCGGGACCCATGCTGCCGAGGAAGGAGCGCACATTGTCGAGGTCGCGCAGCGGCTGCAGGCCTTCGCTGCGATTGCCGGCCATCAGCGGCAGCCGAACGACGGTGTCGAACACCCGCGCATTGAGCGCTTCGTCGAGCGAGGTGCCGACGCGGCCGAGGATCCGTCCGCGCAGCAGGTCGAGCACGCCCTGAGCCATGTAGAGGACCGCGGCGATGACCACGAGGCCGACCAGGGTCGGAACGCTGCGGCTCGGCAGCACCCGGTCGTAGACTTGCAGCATGAACATCGAACCTGTCAGGTAGAGCAGGTTGATCATGCAACTGATGAGGCCGACGCCGATAAAGGCGCTGCGGCAAGCGCGCAGCGCCTCAGCCAGTTCGGAACGCCGGACAGCGGGCGCGGCTGCCATAAAAACTGATCTCTGCAAAACAAAAGAGTTACGTGATCACCACGTTGTATAGACGTTTGCGACCACCGTCCATTTTAAGTCGCGTGAACCAAAGCATGGTTCGCGGCCTCATTTTGTGATCGCACCGACAGTTGACGGAATAAATCAGGGTTAACCGGCGGCGGAACCCTGGCCTCGCGCGGGCGCGCTTCCCGGAAGCGGCACGAGAATGACCGACATCGAGACCCGGCCGATCTCGCCATCCACATCGAGCAACACCCCACTGCCGACGCCGAGCCCGGCCTCCGGGCGCCAGCGCGCATCGGCGCGAACGCCGATCCAGGCGCCTCGCGGTGGCCTGAACAGCTGCACCGCGAGGTTCGGATTGGGGTCGGCCACCACGTTCTGGACGGGCCGCGCGATGCCGTGGGTCCAGTCAGCCGGGCCGAGCACCCGCGCCAGCGGACCGGCGCCCGCCATGACGGCGTGATGCAAGCGAAACCAGGCGGTATCGCCGCCGGCACGGGCTTCCATCGCATCCATGAACCAGCTGCGGCCATGGACCGCGTGTGGGCTGCGCAACGGAAACACCGTGGGA
Organism: Bradyrhizobium sp. 33ap4; assembly: GCF_032654765.1. Taxonomy (NCBI): domain Bacteria; kingdom Pseudomonadati; phylum Pseudomonadota; class Alphaproteobacteria; order Hyphomicrobiales; family Nitrobacteraceae; genus Bradyrhizobium; species Bradyrhizobium sp. 33ap4. The sequence continues at coordinate 86,522 of NZ_JAUMTJ010000035.1, forward strand.
TCCACCGGATCGGCTGCGCTCCCGTAAAATCCCGGGACCTCGACGGCACGCTCGCGCGACAGCGTCACGCGCACCGTCGCGCAGGGTCGCTCCTCACCGGCCGGCCAGAGCGTGTTGTCGACGACGCTGACCCGGCCGCCTTCGGTCACCACGGTAACGTGCGTGCGCAGTTCCGCCATTGGCGTCGGCCGCAGGAACCAGGCCGTCGCCGAGATCGCGGTGCCCCAATTGCGCGCACCGGCCATGGCCTCGACCTCGCCGGTCAGCAGGCTTGCGACCGCCCCGCCCTGAAGGCCGGTGAACGGCCCGGCCGCCAGCGCCGCGGGCTTCCAGTGATGGGGCGTGGCGAGCGGTTCGAAGATGGCCAAGGCGAATGGTCCCTTGAGATGAACAGGATTGAGCGTTCAGCCAATCTCATCCAAGAATAGCGGCCATGACAAAAGGCCATTCATCACTTCAGGTGAGCAAGATTCACCCATTGGATGCCCCCGATCCGCGGGTGATCCCGCCGCTGCCGGCGCTGCTCGCCTTCGAGCGCGCGGCCACCCAACTCAGCTTCCGGCGCGCCGCGCGAGACCTGTCGCTGAGCCCGTCGGCGATCAGCCACCAGATCCGCGGGCTGGAAGAGCAGTTCGGCACCAAACTGTTCGTCCGCGGCGCGCGCCAGGTGCGGTTGACCGACGACGGCGAGCGCTACCTTGCAAAAGTGTCGGCCGCGCTGGCGACGCTGCAGGAGGCGAGCCGTGACATGCTGCGGCGACGCGGTGAGGCCGGCAGCGAGCTCTGGATCAGCTCATTGCCGTTCTTCACCAGTGCCGTGCTGCTGCCGGCGCTGCCGGATTTCAAGCGGCGCCATCCGCAACTGACGCTGCGGATCGAGGCCACCCACCAATATGCCGACTTCAACGGATCACGCGTCGATGTCGCGATCCGTTACGGGCGGGAACATGCCACCGGGGTGAAAGTCGAGCCGCTGGTACAGGTCAAAGGATTGCCGGTCTGTACGCCGGCGCTGGTCAAGGCAGGTCTTCGGACCCCAGCGGACCTGTCGCGCGAGGTGCTGATCCATGTCACGACGCAGCCGCGGGCGTGGCCGGCCTGGCTGAGGGAGGCCGGGCTGCCGAATCTCGCTCCGCGCGGACATCTGTGGCTCGACAGCGTGCCGGCGATGCTGGAGGCCGCCGAACACGGACTCGGCGTCGCGATTGCGATCGCGCCGCTGATCAAGGCGCGGCCGGGCTTCGGCAAGCGGCTCGTGGCGCCGTTTGCGTTCGAGGCGGCGCACAGCGAGACGATCTACCTGGTCTCCCGGACCGAGCAGGCGCGGGACCGCCGCATCGCGGCGGTGCGGCGCTGGATCACGGACGCCGTCGCGCGGGCGAGCTAGGCCGTGGCGGGCGCCGGCTCGGCCAGGATGCACCGTGCCAAACGGCCGGGAGCGACCTGCACGACCGGCGGCAAGCGCTCGCTGCAGCGCGGCTCGGCGAACTTGCAACGCGGTGCAAAGGAGCAACTGGCCGGCGCATGATCGAGCGAGGGCGGGGTGCCCGGAATGGTTTCCAGCCGCTGGCCGCGCATCGCGCCGTGAATGGTCGAGGCCAGCAGGCCCTTGGCATAGGGATGCACCGGTGAGCGCACGATATCGCGCAAGGCGCCCTGCTCCACGATCTGGCCGGCATACATCACCGCAACGCGGTCGCAGATCTCGATCGCGACACCAATGTCGTGGGTGACGAAGATGACCGACATGCCGAACTCGCGCTGCAGCTCGCGCAGCAGCAGCAGGATCTGAATCTGGACGGTGGCATCGAGCGCCGTGGTCGGCTCGTCGGCAAGCAGGATCTTCGGCTTGCAAGCCAGCGCCAGCGCGATCATCGCACGCTGGCGCATCCCGCCCGACATTTCGTGCGGATAGGAGTCCAGCCGCCGCTTCGCGGAGGGGATCCGCACCACCTCGAGCATTTCGAGCGCGCGGGCCGTGGCCTCGCGCTCGCTCTTACCCTCGTGGCGCATCACCGTCTCCGCGATCTGGCGGCCGATGGTGTAGACCGGATCGAGCGCCAGCGCCGGCTCCTGGAAGATCATCGAGACGGTCTGGCCGCGAAATCCGGACAGCGCCTCATCGTCCATCGCCAGCACCTCTTGTCCCAGCACCTTGACGCTGCCGGAGATCTGCGTGCGTTTCTTCGGCAACAGCCGCATCAACGCGCGCAGCGTCACGCTCTTGCCCGAGCCGGACTCGCCGAGCAGCCCCAACACCTCGCCCTCGCCGAGCTGCAGGCTGAGATCGTTCACGGCATGGACCGTGCGATCGCCGGTGAAGCGGATATTGAGGTTGTTGATCTCGACGAGGTTGGTCATGCGAGCTTGGGCACCCTGGCGTGGAAATCAGTGGCACGCTGGAACGCGGCGCCGATCCGGAGCAGAACCGCTTCCTCGAAGGAGCGACCAATCAGCTGCATGCCGACCGGCAGACCCGTCTTGGTGAAGCCGGAGGGAATCGAGAGCGATGGCAGACCGAGATAGTTGACCGGGCGGGTGAAGCGCGTCAGGCGCTGCAGCACCGCGTCGGCGCCCGGACCATTGCCGACATCGCTCTCCGCGATCGTCGGCGCCGGCACCGGCGATGACGGCGCGATCACCGCATCGACCCCGTTGACCGCCGCGTTATGCGCGGCGAGCGCGGGGCCGCGCCAGCGCATCGCCTCGAGATAGGTGACCGCCGGAATGGTCAGGCCGTTCTGCAGCCGCATCAGGACCTGCGCACCGTAATCCTGCGGCCGCTCGATCATCCAGCGCTTGTGGAAGGCGGCAGCCTCGACCGCGAGCACCAGTTGCGATGCCGAGGAGAGCTGGCGCTGATCGGGCAGCTCGACCTTGACGATCTCGGCGCCCTCTTTCTTCAAGGTGGTGATAGTCTCGTCGAGGATACGCGCCACCTCAGGGTCGAGGTCGTCGACATAGAACGCCGTCGGGACGCCGATCTTCAGGCCCTTCAGCGACTGTTTGGTCGCGGCCATATAGTCCGGGACAAGCTGCGTCGACGCCGTCAGATCCTCGGGGTCGGCGCCGGCCATCAGGCCGAGCAGCAGCGCGCAGTCCTCCGCGGTCTGCGCCAGCGGACCGACGGTATCGAGCGACTGCGACAGCGGCATCGCACCGGCGCGGCTGACGCGGCCGACCGTCGTCTTCAGGCCGGTGACGCCACAGAAATGCGCCGGCATGCGCACCGAGCCGCCGGTGTCGGAGCCGAGCGCGGCGAAGGTGAGCCGCGCGGCGACCGCCGAGCCCGAGCCCGACGACGAGCCGCCGGTGATGTGCTCGGTGTTCCAGGGATTGCGCACCGCGCCGTAATGCACGTTGTGGCCGGTCGGCCCATAGGCGAACTCGACCATTTGCAACGAGCCGAGGCGGACCTGTCCGGCATCCTTCAGCCGCTGCAGGGCGGTCGAGGTCGTCTTCGGCACGAAGTCGCGGCGAATCAGCGAGCCGCAGGTCACGACCTTACCAGCGTCATAATACATGTCCTTGTGCGCCAGCGGCACGCCGTGCAGCGCGCCGCGACTATTGCCCCTGGCGAGCGCGGCATCGGCCTCGGTGGCGGCGGCCAGCGCCTGCTCGGATTCGACCGCCATATAGGCGTTGAGGCGTGGCTGCCATTCCGCAACGCGATGCAGCACGGCGCGCGTCACCTCATGCGAGGAAACTTTCTTGTCGGCAATCGCCTTGGCGACCGCGGTCAGCGTCATCAGGGCCGGATCAGAGCTCATTTAGACACCTTCTCGATCTTCTGCGCGATCTGCGCCAGCAGGAAGCTCGCGGGTTCGAGATCGAAGGGCAGCGTACCGGAGATCGGTGCAAAGCCGTCGAATGCCGGCCCGATCGAATTGGCGATCCGGGTGGCGACTTCGTCGTCGGCGGGCACGTCAGCGACGTGCGCGATCACCTTGACATCCTTGGGAGTAGGTCTGGTCATGCCGCGTTTTCTCCTTTTGCTTTTGCCGGCGCGCGGCTGTGCCCCGAGCCAGGAATGGCCATGTAGCACGCCGCTTGATGGCCCATTGTATCGAGATCGCTGAGTTTTGGCGTGTCGTTTGCGCAGAGCGGCTCCGCAAACGGACAACGGGTGTGAAACCGGCAGCCCGATGGCGGATCGATCGGATTGGGCGGATCGCCCGAGATCGGCGGCACCTCGGTGCGCCTGTCGGGATCGGATGACGGCATCGCCGCCAGCAGTGCGCGGGTATAGGGATGCGCCGGCGCGTCCCAGACCGCATCGACCGGGCCGAGTTCGACGACCTCGCCGAGATACATCACCAGCACGCGGTCGGAGATGTAGCGGACGACGTTGAGATCGTGGCTGATGAACAGATAGGTCAGGCCGAATTCGCGTTTCAGGTCGGCGAGCAGATTGAGCACCTGCGCCTCGACCGATTTGTCGAGCGCGGACACCGCTTCATCGAGGATCACGAGCCGCGGCGACAGCGCGAGCGCACGCGCGATATTGACGCGCTGACGCTGGCCGCCGGACACCTCGTGCGGATAGCGGTTGGCGAAAATCTCCGGCCGCAAGCCGACCTTACCGAGCAATTCGCGCGCCAGCGTCCGCGCCGTGTCGTCGGCCATGCCGTGGACCTTTGGCCCGAAGGCGATCGATTCCTCGATGGTGAGGCGCGGGTTGAGCGAGGCGTAGCTGTCCTGGAACACCATCTGCACGCCGCGCCGCAAATCGCGCAGCGAGAGCGACGGGCCGACCTGCCTTCCGTCATAGATGATATCGCCGGCATCGCGTGCCATCAGGTGCATCAACAGCCGCGCGGTGGTCGATTTGCCGCAGCCGGATTCGCCGACAATGCCGACGGTCTCGCCCTTCATGACCGCGAAGGTGACGTCGTCGACGGCGCGCACGGTCTTGCGCGGACTGAACAGGCCGCCGCGCACCGGGAAGTGCTTGGTCAGTCCCTTGACCTGCAGCAGCGGCTGCGCGGCGCCGCCGATGTCGGCGACCGGCTCCAGCATATCGACGGTGAGATTGGCGTCGCTCATGCTCTAATTCCTGATGTCCATGGCGCTGCGCATGCCGTCGCTCAGCAGATTGAAGCAGATCGAGACCGCGAAGATCATCGCGCCCGGCAGCGCCGCGACCCACGGATTGACGTAGATCGCAGTACGCAGCGTGTTCAGCATCAAGCCCCACTCCGGCTCCGGCGGCTTGGTGCCGAGCCCGAGGAACGACAGACCGGCGGCGAGGATCATCGACACCGAGATCAGGCCAGTGGCGTAGACGAAGATCGGGCCGAGCACATTGCCGAGCATGTGGACGCGCATGATGGTGAAGGGCCCGGCGCCGGACGCGCGCGCCGCCTCGACGAAATCCATGTTGCGCACGCCGGTGGTGACGCTTTCGGCGACGCGGGTGATCTGCGGCACGAACACGATGGTCAGCGACACGATCGAATTGGTGATGCCGGCGCCGAGCGCTCCCGAGATCGCGATCGCCAGCAGCACCGACGGGAAGGCGTAGAACACGTCGACCGTGCGCATGATCGCGGTGTTGAGCTTGCCGCCGACATAGCCGGCGACGAGGCCGAGCGAGGTGCCGATCACGAAGGCGAAGATCACCGGCAGAATGCCGATGACCAGCGACAGCCGTCCGCCATAGATCAGCCGCGCCAGCATGTCGCGGCCGAGCTCGTCGGTGCCGAGCGGATAGCCCGGCGTGCCGATATGGCGGAGACGGCGGATCATCGAGCCCTGATAGGGATCGGCAAGATGCAGCCATGGTGCCAGCAGCGCCGAGGCAAAGATCAGCACCAGGATGATGGCGCAAGCCATGCTGACCTTGTCGCGCCTGATGCGGCGGCCAACCGTCGCCCAATAGCCACGCGCCTTGGTCGCGGGGACGGCCTGCAATGCGGTATCCAACATCGCACTCATGGCTAGCTCCGCTTGATGCGCGGATCGATCGCGGCCTGCGCGATGTCGACCAGGAGGTTGAGCAGCACGAAGAACAGCGCCAGCACCAGGATCGTGCCCTGCAGCAGCGGCAGATCGCGCTGGAAGATCGCCGAGTTCAACAGCAGGCCCGAACCCGGCCAGGAGAACACGGTCTCGATCAGGATCGAGCCGCCCAGCATGTAGCCGAGCTGCAGGCCCATCACCGCGAGCGCGGTCGGCGCCGCATTCTTGATGACGTGGCGAAACACCTCGGTCTCGCGCAGGCCCTTTGCGCGCAGCGCCTCCACGAAATCCTGGCTCAGGATGTCGCCGGTCAGCGCGCGCACCGTACGGGTGACGATGCCCATCGGGATCACCGAGGTGGTGATCGCCGGCAGCACCAGATAACGCAGATGCTCCCAGTCCCACGCCCAGGCGCCGGAGCCGCCGGGACCTGCGCCGACCGCGGGCAGCCAGTTGAGCTGCACCGAGAAGATGATGACCAGCACCATGCCGAGCCAGTAATGCGGCAGCGACACGCCGGCTATCGCAACCGAGGTCGCGACCTTGTCGACCCAGGTGTCGCGGAAATAGCCGGCGATCAGGCCGAACAGCAGGCCGAGCGTAAAGCCGATCATCGCGGCCGCGATCGCCAGCATCACGGTGTTGCCGACGGCGCGCATCACCTCGGTCAGGACGGGCCGCCCGGTCGCGATCGAATTGCCGAGATCGCCGTGGATCGCGCGCCACAGCCACAGACCGAATTGCACGGGCAATGGGCGATCGAAGCCGTAGGCCGTGCGCAATTGCGCGGCGAGCTCCTGCGAGGCATCGGCCGGCAGCACCGCGACCAGGGGGTCGCCGGGCGTGATGTGCACCAAGAGGAAGCACACCAGCGCCACGCTGAGCACGATCGGAATGACGTAGACAATCCGTCTGGACGTATAGGCGAACACGTTGCGTTCTTTCTTCCTTCTCACCTTGTGGGAGAAGGTGGCGCGCCGAGCGCGCCGGATGAGGGGTTTCTATCCGCGGACAAAGTCATTTCAGATCGGAGAGGAGCGCCCGCGGAGACAACCCCTCACCCGGCTTCGCTTTCGCGAAGCCACCCTCTCCCACAAGGGGAGAGGGTACACCTATTGCGCGGCTAGCGCCTCACGGCGCGACCGTGACCGGCGAGAAGTCGACGAACCAGCTCTTCGGCTGCACAAATCCCTTGATCTTCGGGCTCATCGCGCGCGGTGCGACGTCGTGGGCGACATAGAGGAAGGCCGCGTCGTCGACCGAGGCCGCATGCAGCTCGGCCAGCGCGGCGTCGCGCGCCGCCGGCTCGAAGGTCTGGCGGGCCTTCTTCACCAGCTCGTCGAACTTCGGGTTGTTGTTGAAGCCCCAATTGTTCGACACCGGCGGCGCCATGCCCGACTGCAGGAAGCGCACCAGCGCGAAGAACGGATCCATCGCCGCATAGGTGACGTTGATGGCGTTCGAGCCGTTGGCGGTCGGATCCTTGGTGCCGCGCCGCCAATTGGTGAACAGCGTGTTCCACTCGATGACGTCGAGCTGCACATCGAAGTAGCATTCGGCCAACGCCTGTTGCAGATACTCGTTCATCGGCAGCGGCAGCATCTGGCCCGAGCCCGATGCCGAGGTCTGGATCTTGACCGTCAGCTTCTTGTTCGGACCGAAGCCGGCCTCCTGCATCAGCTTCTGCGCGGCCGGCTTGTCATACTTGATCTGGAAGGTCGGGTTGCCGCGCCAGGGATGACCGGGCTCGAACGTGCCGGTCGCCGGCACCATCAGGCCGGCAAGCAGGCCGTCACGCAGCCCTTCGCGATCGATGCAGAGATTGGCCGCCTTGCGGACGCGGATGTCATTCCACGGCGAGCCCTCGACGCGCGAGAACTGCCACGGCCAGACATGCGGTTCCTCGTTGGAATAGAGGTTGAAGCCACGCTGCTTGATCTCGGGCAGCGCGTCCGGCGCCGGCGCCTCGATCCAGTTGACCTGCCCCGACAGCAGCGCCGCGGTGCGGGCATTGGCCTCCGGCATCGGCAACAGCACCATCTTGTCAGCCTTCGGCACCCGTGCCTTGTCCCAGTAGTTCTCGTTCTTCACCAGCTCGAGCCGTTCGCGCGGGGTGAAGCTCGACATCTTCCAAGGGCCGGTGCCCGCCGCGTCCTTGGCGAACGCGGCCCACGCGGCCTGCGACTTCGCCTTGGCGTCGGCGCCTTCGGCCTTGTCGTAGAATTTCTGCCACTTGGCCGGGCTCGCCATGAACAAATTGGTGAGGTTGATCGGCAGGAAGCTGTCCGGCTCCTTGGTGGTCAGCTCCACCGTCATGTCGTCGATCTTGCGCGCCGAGACCAGCGTCGGCATGCGCGAGGCGGTGACGCCGACCTGGCTCGCATCGTATTGCGGCGCGTCCTGCTTCAAGACCTTGTCGACGTTCCAGACCACGGCGTCGGCATTGAACGGCGAGCCGTCATGAAAGGTGACGCCGGAGCGCAGCTTGAAAATCCACTTGGTCTTGTCGGCATCGTCGACCTTCCACTCGGTCGCAAGGCCGGGGATCATCGCGCTCGCCTTGTCCGACGACGACAGGTCCCACATCGTCAGCGCGTCATACATCGTAAGCCCAGTGAAGCGATTGCCCTCAAAGCCCTGGTCGGGCTGACCGAGCGTGCGCGGAATATCGGCAGCGGTCATGCCAATGCGCAGCACAGTCTCGGCGCTGGCGATCGCCGGCACGCCTGTGGCTATCGCAAGCGCCAGCATGATCGCCGTCGCATTGGTTTTCCTGTTACGCATCTGAGCAGCCCCTTCGAGTCTGGTGACGTTTTGGTGATTATTTCTTGGGCAAGCGTATGCAATGCCTGTGCCAAGGGGAATAGTTCATCAGCAAATAACCGCCGGGCGCGTCATTTCTTCCCACCTCGGGCCTGAACGAAGCGAAGATGCCTATTCTGGCATCATGCTTGCAGGATTTGGCTCCAACGTCTTTCCAACGGAGCCTTCATATGCGTGCGCGCAATTCGATCCTGATGGCGGCAATGGCGCTTGCCTTGACCGCGGGCTGGCCGGCCATGTCGGCGCAAGCCGAGTCCATTGTGCGCTACGGCATTTCGATGGCCGACATTCCGCTGACCACCGGCCAGCCCGATCGCGGCGCGGGCGCCTATCAGTTCACCGCCTACACGATCTACGATCCGCTGGTTGCCTGGGAGATGGATGTTGCCGACCGGCCGGGCAAGCTGGTGCCCGGGCTTGCGACCGAATGGAAGGTCGACGACAACGACAAGACCAAATGGCGCTTCACGCTGCGCAAGGGCGTCAAATTCCACGACGGCAGCGACTTCAATGCCGACGCGGTGATCTGGAATCTCGACAAGGTGCTGAACGACAAGGCACCGCAGTTCGACAAGCGGCAGAGCGCGCAGGTCAAGACCCGCCTGCCTTCGGTTGCGAGCTACGCCAAGGTCGACGATTTCACCATCGAGATCACCACCAAGACGGTCGACTCCTTCTTCCCCTATCAGATGCTCTGGTTCCTGGTCTCGAGCCCCGCGCAATATGAAAAGCTCGGCAAGGACTGGGACAAGTTCGCCAGTCAGCCCTCCGGCACCGGTCCGTTCAAGTTGACCAAGCTGGTGCCGCGCGAGCTCGCCGAACTGACGAAGAACCCGGACTATTGGGACAAGAAGCGGCTTGCGAAGGTCGACAAGATGATCCTGATTCCGATGCCGGAGGCGCTGACCCGCACCAACGCGCTGCTGGCCGGCCAGGTCGACCTGATCGAAACGCCCGCGCCCGACGCCGTGCCGCAGCTCAAGGCCGCCGGCATGAGGATCGTCGACAACGTGACACCGCATGTCTGGAACTATCACTTGAGCGTGCTGCCGGGCTCGCCATGGACCGACATCCGCCTGCGCAAGGCGCTCAACCTCGCGATCGACCGCGACGCGGTGGTTGGCCTGATGAACGGCCTCGCCAAGCCCGCCAAGGGCCAGGTCGATCCGTCGAGCCCGTGGTTCGGCAAGCCGACCTTTGAACTGAAATACGACCTCGCGGCCGCGAAGAAGCTGGTGGAGGAAGCCGGCTATTCGAAGGACAAGCCGCTGAAGACGACTTTCATCATCGCCCAGGGCGGCACCGGGCAGATGTTGTCGCTGCCGATGAACGAGTTCCTGCAGCAGAGCTTCAAGGAGATCGGCATCGACATCGACTTCAAGGTGGTCGAGCTCGAGACATTATATACGCACTGGCGCAAGGGCGCAGCCGACGAGATGAATGCCGGCATCACCGCCAACAACATCGCCTATGTCACGTCGGATCCGCTCTACGCCATCGTGCGGTTCTTCCACTCCGGCCAGGTCGCGCCGGTGGGCGTCAACTGGGGCGGCTACAAGAACCCGAAGGTCGATGCGCTGATCGACGAGGCCAAGCAGACCTTCGATTCCGCCAAACAGGATGCGCTGCTGGCGCAGGCGCACGCGCTGATCGTCGACGATGCCGCGCTGGTGTGGGTGGTGCACGACACCAATCCGCACGCGCTGTCGCCGAAGGTGAAGACCTTCGTGCAGGCGCAGCACTGGTTCCAGGATCTGACCCAGATCGGGCTGGAATAGACATTCCATCGTCGTCCCGGCCTAGGTGGTGTGGACTCTAAGGATTCCCTTTTGAGAGCAAATCAGATTCAAGGCTTCTTTTTGGGAGGCGGCCTTG
>NZ_JAUMTJ010000036.1:0-96616 GCF_032654765.1 Bradyrhizobium sp. 33ap4
CGGGGCGCCCTATGATCAACGGCGCCATCCGCTTCCACGCCGCGTCGCTCAATACCAAACGGTCCATCACACCCAAGACGGCCTCCCCAAAAGCAGCCTTGAATCTGATTTGCTCCTAAAAGGGAATCCTTAGAGTCCACACCACCTAGGGCTGCTGAAGGGATAGCTGGCCTGCGGGCGTTTCGGTGGTCGTTGCTGCATTGGCAGACGCTTGAGCTCGCTTCGGCGCAGTCTCGAACAGCATCACGATCGCGGTCCCGAGCAGCATCAGGAGCTCGGCCGCATGCATGCGCATCGCTTCGACCTCGCCGACCTTGGAGGCCATCATCATGCTGGCGAAGCTCAGCACGCTGCCGAGGCAGAGCGCCACCGCCAGCGCCTCGTCGGCGCCGCTGCTGCTCTTGCGCAGCGGTGAGAAGGCGGCCATCGCGAGGAAGACTGCGAAGAACGCCACCACGGTGATCCGCGCCAGCGCGAGCAGCCATGCGAGGCGCACCGTCGCCATCTTGCCGAGGTGCAGATAGTCGCTGGCATAGAACGCGATCGACACGCTCGGCCGCTCATAGAGGCCGTGGATCGGCGACACCATGATGCTGAAGGCGATGATGGTCCAGACCGGAATGAAATAGGCCGCAAGCAGCGCGCCGTTGAAGGAGCTGATCCGCCAGTTGTTCGACATTGCCGCTTCCCGTGCTTCCGGCGCCTTTCAGACCGGCGACGGTTCAGCTTGCGAGCTAACGCCGATCAATTGCCGGCAGCAATTTAAACCCTTTGTTAAGGTTAAGCGCGATGCGACGATTCCGGATCGAGGCCGGGATCTGCGCAAGATCGGCGCCGGCCGGGGATAAAGGGGTAAAATGACCGATAGAACGCGCGTTTTCGTCGCAACGCCCTGCTACGGCGGCGATCTGAAGATGGCCTATGTGTTGTCCGCCCTGAAGCTTCAGGCTGCGGCCACCGCCCGGGGCATCGACATCCAGTTTCATCTGATCGGAAACGAATCGCTGATCGTCCGCGCCCGGAACGAACTGGCCCACCAATTCCTTGCATCCGGCGCCAGCCATCTCCTGTTCATCGATGCCGATATCGGCTTCGAACCCGAGTCCGTGTTCCGGCTGCTGGATTGCGGCACTGATGTTTCGGCCGCGGCCTATCCGCTCAAGCACATCGATTGGGCAAAGGTGCAGCGGGCTGCGGACGCCAAGCGCAAGAACCTCGCGTCATCCTCGCTGGACTATGTCGTCACATGGGAGGGCGACCAGATCACATCTCGCGGCGACGGCTTCGCCAAGGTCCGATATGCCGGAACCGGCTTTCTCATGATGAAGCGATCCGCCCTCGTCAGGCTGTGCGACGCCCATCCCGAACTCAAATATCGGGCGAACCACAAGAGCAACGACTTGAACACCGGCGACCTGGTTCGCGCCGACCTCGACCGCGTCTCGCTGTTCGAATGCATGATCGACAAGACAACCGGCGAGTATCTGTCCGAAGATTACGCGTTCTGCCGGCGCTGGATCGATCTCGGCGGCGAAATCTGGCTCGACCTTCGAAGCGAGCTCACGCATTTCGGTTCGTACGCCTTCCGCGGCCGCTTCGCCGACCAGTTGGCCTGAACAAGACAGCCCAAGCGAAAAGGGTCCAGCCTGAACAAGGGAGGCCTCGCCTTTCGGCGAGGCCTCCCTGCTAGTTCGGCTCAATTGTCCGAATTAGCGCTCCGGATTGGGCTTCTGGCCCTGCCGGCCCTGATCCTGCTGTTGCTGGCCGGGCTTCTGGCCGCCGCCCTGCTGCTGCTGGCCGGGCTTCTGATTGGGGTTCTGGTTCGGCTGTCCCGGATTCTGATTTGGGTTGCTCATTCAGCTACTCCCTTTGCTTTCATCAAGCTGGGGACAACGCGCGCGTCGGAAGCGCGGTTGCTCGGGGAACACGGGTTCCGGCGTGATCATTGCAGGGCAAAGCCATGTCGGCCCTGTGACATCGGAACCGCATCCGCCAAACTAGTTATGTACAAGCCCTTTCTGCTGCTGCCACGCTGTTGCCGCGCCCGGGGTTCCACTGTTAGAAAACGACACGACGCGACGGATCAGGCTGCCGGGGCCCTCGCCGCGTCACCCTCGACGTAGCGTTTTCGAGCGAAGTGGGAACCGGTTCGCGTGAAGAAAGCGCGTCCAGATCAACACGAGAGCCTGGTCGGTTCTCAACCGAACAGGCTCTGACGGCAGCGTATGGATTATTTCGCCCAGCAATTGATCAACGGCCTCGTGCTCGGTTCGATCTACGGCCTGATCGCCATCGGCTACACGATGGTCTACGGCATCGTCGGCATGATCAACTTCGCCCATGGCGACATCTTCATGATCGGCGGCTTCATCGCGCTGATCTCGTTCCTGGTGCTGGTGTCGCTCGGCCTCACCGCGATCCCCCTGATCCTGCTGATCGTGCTGCTAGTCTCGATGGCGATCACGGCGCTCTACGGCTGGACCATCGAGCGCATCGCCTACCGGCCGCTGCGGCATTCGTTCCGCCTGGCGCCGATGCTCTCGGCGATCGGCATGTCATTCGTGCTGACCAATTTCTCACAGGTGTCGCAGGGCGCGCGGGTGAAGCCGGTGCCGCCGATCATCACCGGCGGCTACACGCTGCATGAAGGCTCGTCGGGCTTCGCCGTGCAGCTCTCCAACATCCAGATCATGGTCGTGCTCGCCACCATCGTCGTGCTGGCGCTGTTCACCTGGCTGGTCTCGCGCACCCGGCTCGGACGCGACATGCGCGCCTGCGAGCAGGACCAGACCATGGCCGCGCTGCTCGGCGTCGACGTCGACCGCACCATCTCGATGACCTTCGTGATCGGCGCTGCGCTCGCCGCGGTCGCAGGCATGATGTATCTCTTGTATTACGGCCTGGTCGATTTCTTCATGGGCTTCGTCGCCGGCATCAAGGCGTTCACCGCCGCCGTGCTCGGCGGCATCGGCTCGCTGCCGGGCGCGATGCTCGGCGGACTCGCGATCGGCCTGATCGAGACGTTCTGGTCGGCCTATTTCTCGGTTGAGTACAAGGACGTCGCCGCGTTCTCGATCCTGATCGTGGTGCTGATCTTCATGCCGACCGGCCTGCTCGGCCGTCCCGAAGTCGAAAAAGTCTGACAGGCACTTCGTGAGCGCGACCTCAGCCCGCCCCTCGCACGCCGCGCAGCCCTCGGGCAGCGCCTTCATTCTCAAGAAGGCCCTGATCAGCGCCCTTGTCGCGCTGGTGCTGTTCTCGCTGATGATCGGCGTTCGCACCGAGGCCGGGCCGCAGGGCGGCTTGATCTACTGGACGCGGTTCGGCGACCTCGCAGCCCTTGTCGCTACCGTGTTCGGCGGCAGCATCGTCGTCGAGTTGCTGCGGCAATGGTGGGGACCGGTCGACAAGGACCGCGTCGTGCCGAAGCCGGTGCAATCGGCGATGTCGTTCGCCGGCCGCTGGCTGGCGCCGGCGCTCCTGGTGTTCACCTTCCTCGTGCCTGTCATCTTCTACAACCAGCGCTACATTCTCGACCTGTCGATCCTGGTCCTGACCTATGTGATGCTGGGATGGGGATTGAACGTCGTGGTCGGCCTCGCCGGCCTGCTCGACCTCGGCTATGTCGCGTTCTACGCGGTCGGCGCCTATTCTTATGCGTTGCTTGCGACCAATTTCGGATTGTCGTTCTGGGTCTGCCTGCCGCTTGCCGGCATCCTGGCGGCGTTCTGGGGCGTGCTGCTCGGCTTCCCGGTGCTGCGGCTGCGCGGCGACTATCTTGCGATCGTGACGCTCGCCTTCGGCGAGATCATCCGCCTCGTCATCATCAACTGGCAGAGCCTGACCGGCGGCCCCAACGGCGTCTCGGGAATTCCCCGCCCGACCATGTTCGGCATTCCGCTGACGGCGGGTGACGACGGGCTCGCCGCCAAGCTCGGCATCGAATTCTCGCCGACCCACCGCCTCGTCTTCCTGTTCTATCTGATCCTGGCGATGGCGCTGATCACCAACTGGGTGACGATCCGGCTACGGCGGCTGCCGATCGGCCGCGCCTGGGAAGCGTTGCGCGAGGACGAGGTCGCCTGCCGCGCGCTCGGCATCAACACCACGACCACCAAGCTGACGGCGTTCGCGACCGGCGCGATGTTCGGCGGCCTCGCCGGCGCGTTCTTCGCCACCCGGCAGGGCTTCATCAGCCCGGAATCCTTCACCTTCCAGGAATCGGCGCTGGTGCTGGCGATTGTGGTGCTCGGCGGCATGGGCTCGCAGCTTGGCGTGGCGCTCGCCGCGCTGACCATGATCGGCGGCTTCGAGCTGTTCCGCGGCCTCGATCAATACCGCATGCTGGTGTTCGGCATGGCGATGGTGCTGCTGATGATCTGGCGGCCGCGCGGGCTGATCGGCCATCGCGCGCCGACCGTGTTCCTGGAACGCAACCAGGCGATCTCGTCCGACCTCGTCAAGGAGGGCCACGGATGAGCGGCGACCCCATCCTCACCGTCGACCGCCTGATGATGCGCTTCGGCGGCATCGTCGCGGTCAACGAGCTGTCCTTTGCGGCCGAGCGGCGCAAGATCACCGCGCTGATCGGGCCGAACGGCGCCGGCAAGACCACCGTGTTCAACTGCATCACCGGGTTCTACCGGCCGAGCGGGGGCGCGATGCGCCTCGCCCATGACGACGGCCGCACCATCCAGCTCGAGCGGCTGAACGATTTCCGCATCTCCAAGCAGGCCAAGGTGGCGCGCACCTTCCAGAACATCCGGCTGTTTCCCGGCATGACCGCGCTGGAAAATCTGATGGTCGCCCAGCACAACGCGCTGATGCGCGCCTCGGGCCTGACCCTGCTCGGGCTGCTCGGCCTGCCGTCCTGGCGCGAGGCCGAGCAGCGCGCCATCGATCTGGCGCGGACCTGGCTCGCGCGCGTCGGCCTGCTCGACCGCGCCGACGATGCCGCGGGAAATCTGCCCTATGGCGACCAGCGCAGGCTCGAGATCGCGCGCGCGATGTGCACTGAACCGGTGCTGCTCTGTCTCGACGAGCCGGCGGCCGGTCTGAACGCGCGCGAGAGCGGCGGGCTCAACGAGCTGCTGCTGTCGATCCGCAACGAACAGGGCACCTCGATCCTCCTGATCGAGCACGACATGTCGGTCGTGATGGAGATCTCCGATCACGTCGTGGTCATGGATTACGGCGTCAAGATCGCCGAAGGCACGCCGCAGACGGTGCGCGACGACCCCAAGGTGATCGCCGCCTATCTCGGCGCCGACGAGGAAGAGGCGATCGCCGTGATGGAGAGCGGCACGTGAGCGCGGCACAGGCAACGACACCCCTGCTCGCGGTGCGCGGCGTGCGCGCGGCGTATGGCAAGATCGAGGCGCTGAAGGGCGTCGATATCGAGATCAATCGCGGGGAGATCGTCGCCCTGATCGGCGCCAACGGCGCCGGCAAGTCGACGCTGATGATGACGATCTTCGGCAGGCCGCGCGCCCGCGCCGGCGCCATCGAGTTCGACGGCCGTGACATCACCGGCGTGCCGACCCACGAGATCGCGCGGCTGCGCATCGCACAATCGCCGGAGGGCCGGCGGATCTTTCCGCGCATGAGCGTCGCGGAAAACCTGCAGATGGGCGCCGATGCCACCGAATGCAGCGAGGCCGAGCGCGCAGCCGGGCTGGAGCGGGTGTTCGCGCTGTTCCCGCGCCTGAAGGAACGCGTCGCACAACGCGGCGGCACGCTGTCGGGCGGCGAGCAGCAGATGCTGGCGATCGGCCGCGCCCTGATGAGCCGGCCGCGGCTGTTGATGCTGGACGAGCCCTCGCTCGGGCTCGCGCCGCTGATCGCGCGGCAGATCTTCGACGCCATCCGCACGCTGAACCGGCAGGACGGCCTCACCGTGCTGATCGTGGAGCAGAACGCCAATCATGCGCTGAAGCTCGCCCATCGCGGCTATGTCATGGTCAACGGGCTGATCACGCTGGCCGGAACCGGCGCCGAATTGCTGCAGCGCCCGGAAATCCGCGCCGCCTATCTGGAAGGCGGCCGCCGCGGCTAGCTTGACGTTCCGTGCCGTCCCCGCAAGCAAGACGCGGCGGATGCAGTGTCGATTTGCCTGAAAATTGCCGGTGACTTCGCCGCGAAATCAGCTGAGAATGCCCGCGGTTTTGGGGCCCGGCGTGCCGGGCCCTTCCGCAAGAGGCAACGACCACGAGGGACGTCTCATGAAATCACTGAAGCTGATCGGCCTGGCACTTGGCGCTTCGTTCGCATTATCGGCGAGCGCGTTCGCGCAAGACATCACCATCGCCGTCGCGGGCCCGATGACGGGCTCCGAATCCGCTTTCGGCCGGCAGATGAAGAACGGCGCCGAGCAGGCGGTCGCCGACATCAACGCCGCCGGCGGCGTGCTCGGCAAGAAGCTCGCGCTGGAAGCCGACGACGACGCCTGCGATCCGAAGCAGGCGCGCTCGATCGCGGAAAAGATCGGCTCTTCGAAGATCCCGTTCGTGGCCGGCCATTTCTGCTCGTCGTCCTCGATCCCGGCCTCCGAGGCCTATGCCGACGCCAACGTGCTGCAGATCACCCCGGCCTCGACCAACCCGCTGTTCACCGAGCGCAAGCTCTGGAACGTGGCGCGCGTCTGCGGCCGTGACGACCAGCAGGGCCTGGTCGCAGCCGACTACATCATGAAGAATTACAAGGGCAAGAACGTCGCGATCCTGAACGACAAGACCACCTACGGCAAAGGCCTCGCCGACGAGACCAAGAAGGCGCTGAACAAGGCCGGCTTCCAGGAGAAGATGTTCGAGTCCTACAACAAGGGCGACAAGGACTTCAACTCGATCGTCTCGCGCCTGAAGCGCGACAACATCGATCTGGTCTATGTCGGCGGCTACCATCAGGAAGCCGGCCTGATCCTGCGCCAGATGCGCGACCAGGGCCTGCAGACCGTGCTGATGGCCGGCGATGCCATGAACGACAAGGAATTCGCCTCGATCACCGGCCCCGCCGCCGAAGGCACGCTGTTCACCTTCGGCCCCGACCCGCGCAACAAGCCGACCGCGAAGGCGATCGTCGAGAAGTTCAAGGCCAAGAACATCGACCCCGAGGGCTACACGCTTTACACCTACGCCGCGATGCAGGTCTGGACGCAGGCCGTCGCCAAGGCCGGTTCGACCGACGCCAAGAAGGTGATGGACACCATCAAGGCCGGCGAGTGGGACACCGTGCTCGGCAAGATGGCCTTCGACGCCAAGGGCGACATCAAGGCGATCGATTACGTCGTCTACAAGTGGGACGCCAAGGGCAACTACACCGAGATCAATCCGAAGGGCTCCTGAGCCTCTCTCGCGTCTGATCCAATCAGAGTACGAGAACGCCCCGGTCCGCCGGGGCGTTTTCTTGACCTGTTGCCTGCAAGTCTTACCGCAGGTGCCTGCCCGCCCATGCCCGACGGTTGATGCATCCGTTGCGGCTGCTATACCGGATCGATCGGACAGCAGGCGGATGGACCCATCGTGAAAAACCTTCTCACCGATATTGCCGGCGTTGCCGTCGGCCATGCCGACGATCCCACGGTCGCCTCCGGTGTCACCGCCATCCTGTTCGAGCGGCCGGCGGTCGCCTCGATCGATGTCCGCGGTGGCGGTCCCGGGACCCGCGAGGAAGCGCTGCTTTCGCCGCACAACGTCGTCGAGGCGATCGACGCCATCGCGCTGTCCGGCGGCTCGGCGCACGGGCTCGATGCCGCCGGCGGCGTGCAGGCCTGGCTCGCCGAGCGCGGCCGCGGCTTCCGTATCCGCGACGCGGTGATCCCGATCGTGCCGGGCGCGATCTGCTTCGACCTGCTCAACGGCGGCAACAAGGCGTGGGGACGCTTTCCGCCCTATCGCGACCTCGGCTACGCGGCGGCCAATGCCGCCTCCGATGACTTCGAGCTCGGCAGCGTCGGCGCCGGCATGGGCGCGACCACGGCCAACCTGAAGGGCGGCCTCGGCTCGGCGTCCGACATGACCGACGACGGCGTGACGGTCGCGGCGCTCGCGGTGGTCAACGCGGTCGGCAGCGTCACGGTCGGCAGCGGCCCCTGGTTCTGGGCGGCGCCGTTCGAGGTCGGCGGTGAATTCGGCGGGCGCGGCCTGCCGCCCTCGTTCACGCCGGACATGCTAAAGGCGCGGCTGAAGGGCGGCGCCGACGCGCGCGCCGTCGAGAACACCACCCTCGTCGTCGTGGTGACCGATGCGCAGTTGACGAAGCCGCAGGCACGGCGGCTTGCGATGATCGCGCAGACCGGCATGGCGCGCGCGATCTATCCGGTGCACGCCCCGCTCGACGGCGACGTGGTGTTTGCCGCCGCGACCGGCGCCAGGCCGATCGATCCGCTGTTCGGCCTCACCAGGCTCGGTGCGCTCGCCGCCAACACGGTGGCGCGCGCCATCGCCCGCGGCGTCCATTCAGCGGCCGCGCTGCCATTCGCCGGCGCGCTACCGAGCTGGCGGGACAGATTCGGTTAGATCATCGCGCTTCTGGCTCTGCCGTCATTGCGAGCGAAGCGAAGCAATCCATCTGTCCGCACATGTGGACAGATGGATTGCTTCGTCGCTCCAGCGCAAAATTGCTTTGCAATTTTGTCGCCGAGCTCCTCGCAATGACGGAAATTACCAGTCTCGTCTTAAGCGCTGACCGAAATCGCAGCGAAGTCCTGCGCCGAGATCGCCTTCGCCTGGCGCTGGATCAGCTGCTCGACGATATTGTAGGACGAAGCCGCGTTGAGGGTCGCGGAGGATGTGGCCGGCGTCGTCATAGCCACCTTCGAGCCGTCGGCATAGGTCGTCGTCGTGGTGGTCGAGCCGTCGCTGTTGGTCACCGACGTCGAGGTCGCGCCGTCCAGCGCCTGCATCAAGGGATCGGAGCTCGATCCGCCCGCGCCGCTGCTGGATTCGTCGGTCGAGCCACTGGCCATGTGATGGCGATGATGGCCACCGCCCTTGTGGCCCTGCAAGGCCTGGGACATCTCGTCGAGGCTGACGTTACCGTCGCCATTGCTGTCGAGCTTGGAGAACACGTCGTCGGCCTGCGCCGTATTGGTGCCGCCGGCGCCGAGCGCGTTCTCGAATTCCGACTGGGTGATCTTGCCGTTGCCGTCGGCATCGATCTGCGAGAACAGGTCCTTGAGCGCATCCGAGCGGCTGGCCGCCGTCGGGCTGTTTGAAACCGCGGTCTGGGACTGGCTTTGCGCGGAAATCAGCGCGCCCATCGTCAGCGGCGAAATCTGCGGAGAGCCGCTGCCCGAGCCGGTACCGGTGCTGCTGCCGGCCGACGTCGATGTACCGGTCGAAGGGGCGAACAGGCCGGTGGTCTGATTCCCCTGACCAGAGCTGCCGGTCTTGGTCGTCGACTTCGACGACATCAGCGAGCTCAAGAGGTCAATGGCCGACGACGCAGCGCCAAGGGCGAACAGCATGGCAATACTCCAACAGGGCCGCGCCTGGCGGCTCAAACGCTGGTCAATGGCTGAGCAAAGGGCGTGCCATGGCAAAAACCCAGCAAAACCAGGCGTTCCCGCATCGAAGCGGGTTCCGCGCACCCGGCAAGAGCTGCCGCCGGCGGAAGAATTTTCCGGTCGCAGAGCGCCGTCCGCTCGTCATTGCCCGCCACGCGTCCGCATGTTAGGCGGACTCACCCGTCGCCCCCTGAAGTGTTCCGGAACAGCTGACATGACTCAGTCATTCACCCCGCGTCCCCTCGTTATCGCTCCGTCGATCCTGGCGTCGGATTTCTCAAAGCTCGGCGAGGAGGTCCGCGCCGTCGACCAGGCCGGCGCCGACTGGATCCATCTCGACGTGATGGACGGACACTTTGTGCCGAACATTTCCTATGGCCCCGACGTCATCAAGGCGATGCGGCCGCACACCAAAAAGATCTTCGACGCCCATCTGATGATCTCGCCCTGCGATCCCTACCTGGAGGCGTTCGCCAAGGCGGGCTGCGACCATATCACGGTGCATGCCGAGGCCGGCCCGCATTTGCACCGCTCGCTGCAGGCGATCCGCGCGCTCGGCAAGAAGGCCGGCGTCTCGCTCAATCCGGCAACGCCGGCGAGCGCGATCGAATATGTGCTCGACCTGATCGACCTCGTGCTGGTCATGTCGGTCAATCCCGGCTTCGGCGGCCAGGCCTTCATCCGCTCGGCGATCGGCAAAATCAGCGATGTCAGGGCGATGATCGCGGGCCGGCCGATCGACATCGAGGTCGACGGCGGCGTTGCACCCGACGTCGCGGGCCAGCTCGCGGCCGCCGGCGCCAACGCCTTTGTCGCGGGGTCCGCCGTGTTCAAGGGCGGCACGGTCGAGGCTTACAAGACCAACATCGCCGCGATCCGCCATGCGGCGGCCGAAGCTCGCGGCGAGGCGATCTGACGATCCGGGGAAACTAGAACAGTGCGGGCGGCGTGGCCGCGGCATTCGCCGCTTGCTCCGCCGCCTCATCGCTCTCGCCGTCGTCCGCTTGCGACGCCAGCCGCGACGGCCGCACCACGGTCACCGTGCACGGCGCTTCCCCCGCGACCCTGGCGGACACGCTGCCGAGCAGCGCGCGCCGCAGCGAGTTCTGCCGCGCGCCGATGATGATGTGGTCGACCAGGTTGACCGCGGCGAACTCGAGGATCGCGGCCGCCGGATCGATCGCCTCCAGCACATGCACGGTCAACCGCCCTTCCTCGAGCCCGAACGGCCGCGCCCAGTGCTGCAGCGCCACCAGGCGGTCGACATGCTTGTTCTGGCCCTGCTCGTCATGGGTGCGGTCGATCGCCAGGCGATTGAGCTTCAGCACATTCACGCAGGCGAGCCGCGCCGAGGGCGAGGTCGACAGCACCCGCTCGGCGGTGACGCGGATGGTGTCGTTCAGCGCCTCGGCACCCTCGCCGATATCGAGCGCGACGGCCACGATCGGGCTCGAGGCGAGCTGGGCCGCGACATCGGACTTCGGCCGCGGCGGCACCGCGCCGAGATTGAAGCGGCGGCGCCAGACCGTGCTGAGCGGATCGCGGCGCAGCCGCTGCGCCCGCGCCGTCAGCTTCACCTGATCGGGATGGCCGAGATCGAAGGCAAGCTGCGCCGCGGTCGGATAGCGCGCGGCGGGGTCGATCTCCAGGCAGCGCAGCACGATTTCCTGCAGCCAAGGCGGATAGTCGGGCTTCAGCTCGCGCGGCGGATAGGGATCGCGCCACAGCCGCCGGCGCATGCCGCGCAGGCTTTCGGTCTCGCCGAAGGGGCGGACGCCGGTGGTGAAGAAGTAGAGCAGCACGCCGAGCGAAAACAGATCGCTGCGCGGATCGTCGCGGACGCCGAGCAAGCGCTCCGGCGCCATGTAGGGCGCGGTGCCGTAAGGCAGCCGAAACTCCTCCTGCAACAGGTCGGGCAGATGCCGGTGATGCGAGAGGCCGAAATCGATCAGCACCGCCTCGCCGCGCTCGCGGAACATGATGCTGCTCGGCTTGATGTCGTGATGGATGACGTTCTGCCGGTGCAGGCTGGCGAGCGCGGTGGCGACCTTGCCGCCGATCACCCTCACCTCCTCATACGGCATCGGCAGCTCGCCGAGCCGCTTGTAGAGCGTCTGACCGGGGATGCGCTCCATCACCACATAGGCCTGGCGTTCGAAGTCGCCGGTGCCGAAACAGGCCGGCACGTGCGGCCCCGACAGCCGCGGCAGGATCATCTGCTCCATCTCGAAGCTGACGATCGCGGCCGGATCCTCGCCCTCCGAGGTGAGCGGCACCTTCATCAGCAGCGGCACGGTGATGCCGGGATGGGTGACGCTCCACAGCGTCGCCATGCCGCCGCGGTGCACGCGTTCGCCGATGGTGAAGCCATCGATCTCGGCGCCCGCCTGCATCGCCAGCGCCGCCATCGGCGTCACCGGCCGAGCGGCAGGCGGTCGGCGAGCCAGTGCGGCAGGCCGTTCGCCTTGATCCGCGCCGCCGCGGTTGCGACGTCGTAGGGCACGCGATGAAAGGTGATCTCGCGGCTTATGGTATCGAACATCGCAAACGACGCCGCGGGATCGCCGTCGCGCGGCTGGCCGACCGAGCCGAGCACCGCAAGCCAGCGCCGCCCCGGCAGCAACTGAACGGCGATGCCCGAAGTCGGAACGAAGCTCGTCATCTTGGCGGTCGAGGACATCGAATAGAGGCCGGGACGATGGATGTGGCCGCAGAACGTGATCTGCAGCTCGGTGGCCATCATGCTGCGCGCGGCGTCCGCGGTGTCGCGCACGTAGCGCCATTTCGCGGGCTCCGAAGCTTCGGAGTGCACGTAGAGCCGATTGTCCTCCTCCCGCGACATCGGAAGCTCGGCAAGGAACGCCTTCTGCTCGCCGCTGAGCCGGCCGCGGGTCCAGTCGATCGCAGCCTGCGCCTCGGCATTCATGCTGTCGCTCGGCACGCCGATCGCATTGTCATGATTGCCGCGCACCGCGATCGCGCCCTTGGCGACGAGGTCCATCACCGTGTCGACGGCCCATTCGGGATCGGCACCGTAGCCGACGATATCGCCGAGGCAGATCAGCCGCTCGGCGCCGCGCGCATGCGCAGCGTCGAGGCAGGCGGCGAAGGCCTGCCGGTTGGCGTGAATATCGGCAAACAGTGCAAGCCGCATCGTGGTCCGCGTTGCTGATCCCTATCCGATATCAAGCACATGCGGCCCCGGGCTCGCAATCGGGCCAAAGGCATCAGGTGGTCAGGGGATGTCGGCAGAAAGCTCAGCTAGGGCTTGCAGACCCGCAGGCCCTTCAGCAGCAGGGCCAGCAGCGCATCGATCCGCCCCGGGCATTCCGGCTTGGCCCATTCCTCAGCATGCGCCGGGTGATGGTAGCGGACGGTGGCGTCGAACACGGCACGGGCGGTCGCCTTCACATTGTCGATCTCGAACACGCCCTGCGCGACACCGTCGGAGAGGATTTTCGCGATCAGGTCGACCTGCTTGTCCTTGTAGGCTTCCACCACCTCGCGCGCGTCCTGCGCCAGCGCCAGGTAGGTCGCGAACATCTCGGGATCGTCGCAGACCTTCTTCTGCTTGATCGTGAAGGCGGTGCGCAACCATTGCTCCAGCCGCTCCGGCGCCGGGCCTTCGCCGGCTGCGATCTTGCACAGCGGCTCGTTGGCGCGGTCGAGCCAGCGCTTGGCGACGGCATCGCGCAGCGAGGCTTTGCTGGGGAAGTGACGGTAGACGCTGCCGTGGCTGACATCCAGCGCACGGGCAACGTCGACAACGGTGGCCTTGGTCAACCCGAAGCGCCTCAAGACATCCTCAGTTGCCTCAAGGATCCGCTCGGGTGTCAAAACCACCGCCTCGTTCATGCGTTTACCGTCTGGTTATCGCTGTCCTGCCCGCGGGTGAACTTGGCGGCCTGGGCGGCCAAGTGGCGAGCGACGCGAAGATTGAGCCACTGTTGAATCTGGGCGGTCAATTGAAAGATTTCTATGGTCATGGAGGTAGTCCTTCGAGGTAGTCAAATTAAGTCCGGCTCCCCGGCCAAACGCCGGAACAGCCACTGGGCGCCCTCCTCCCTTGGGCTGATAAATATATACACCATCCCGCTGACAGATTTCAATATCTGTCAGACAATATTTTGTGAAATGACAGCCGGGTCCGCGGGAAAGGCCCACCCCTGGCTTACGGGCGCTACAACGTTCCGTGAGCAGCCGGGCGATCTGCCAATCCGCGCCTATGTCTCGCTCGGGGCTACCCGGGAGAGACTTGCATGGACCGGCCAATGACCTTGAAGGAGATCGCCAAGATCACCGCGGGCGCGGTGGTCTCGCTCGTCATTGTCGGGTGGCTGATGGTGCTTGCGATCGCATTCCTGACGGTGCTGTGAGCCCGCCTCGCCGCGCCGGCCCCTCACCGTACATTGCTGCCGGAATCGAAAGGGGCCGCTTCACGCAGCGGCCCCTTTGCCGGGAAAATCGCTTCGGGATGAAATCTAGCCCCGGTTAGCCCCAAGACTACACACTTCAGGGAATTGAGGAATTCCGGATGATTACTGTCCATCCCGCTGACTGATTATTGCCGATCCCTATTTTTGTGCCACCTTCTGGATAGGCATCCTGCTATTGCTGCTCGTCCTTGGGCGGCATCCGGGGCGGCGGCAATGGCGTGAACACCGACCCTTGCGCGCCGGCCGGCGGGGCCACGAACGTCCCCGTCGTGGAATCGCCGCCTGTCGTCTCCACGATCGTCTTCGGCGTGATGTACTCCCTGACGAAGTCCATGATGGTGCCGTCGCCACCGCCGAAATCCGCCGCCCGCCCGCCCTGCGGATGCCCGGCCTTGATCTCGTTCTCGGCGGTGTGTGTCTGCTCCGCCAACGCCTCGCTATAGGGAATGCGGAAAGCGCGCGGGATCGCGCTCGGCCGGTTGTCCTCGTCAAGCTCCTCGACCCAGAGATAGATCGAGCCCGGGTCGCCCTCGAGCGAATGCGGCTCCACGATTCGCGTCGACAGCAGCTTGAAATTCGCCGGCAATTTTTCCGCGGACGCCCAGCCGAGCAGACCGCGCATGCCGCCGAAGCTGACGAAATAGAACGCGCTGGTCACGACGATGACGACAGCTTTCAGCGACCAGTGCAGCCGCGCATAGACCAGCACGATCAAGAGCAGCGCACCAACCACCGCGTATGCGACCGCAAGCGTGAGGATCACCGACTGCAGACTAATCACGGCGGAGCACCCTGACGCCGGTTTTCGGATCCATGTCGGCGCCGTTGCGCCAGCTGCTGCGGAAGGTCTCGAGCAGCGATTTCGGCCGCCGGTCCACGTTGATCACCTTGCCCTCGGCGTCGAGACGAAACCTGACCGCGGTCTTCTCGTCGCCGGTGTGATCGACGGTCAGCTTGTCGTCGAAGATCACCTGCGCCGTCGGATTGAGCTTCTGCACCTTCACATTGGCCTGCACCGGCTCGCCGGTCGTGGCCTGGAAATGCGAGACGTTGACGGTGTATTCGCCGGCGACGATGCCGCGCAGCGTGACGATCTCCTCGCGGATCGGAGAGGCGATCTTCTTGCCATTGACGATGATGAAGTCGTTGGCGCCGCCGCGGTCGTCGCGATCGAGCGTCAGGAATCCGGCCTCGCGATGCCGGTACCAGGCGATGTTGCCGGCCGGATCCTGCACGAACAGGTCGAGATCGTCAGGATGGTTGTCCGGCCAGTCCATCGTGATGATGAACTCCGCCTTGGATTCGATCTTGCCTTCCTTGGAATCCGGCGACACCGCAAGCAGCGCCAGGAAGAACAGGAAAGCGATGACCTGCAGCGCCTTGAACAACATCACGCCGAGCGGATCGAACGGCTCCTCACGCGGATAGAGCCCGAACTCATCCATCATGACGGCGTACCGAGGCGACGTTCCAGGGCCGGCGTGACGTGCGTCTCAGTCAGCACGACGGCGTCGGAAAACACCCGCTGGGTCGCGGAATCGAGCATGTAATACTGGATCCGGACCAGGATCGATCCGATCAGCCCGGCCAGCGTCGTGTACATCGCGACCGCCATGCCGTCGCTCATCAGGCCCATCGACGATTTCATCGCGACCTTGTCGGCGGCATCCAGCGAAGCGATCGGCGCCAGCATGATTATGAAGCCGATGATGGTGCCGAGCAGGCCGAGTTTCATCAGCGTGTCGGAGACGAAGGCGCCGAAGCCGTTGGACCCGCGCAGCCGGTCCGCCAGCGTCCGCAGCAGCAGGGTCTGGTCGATGCGGCCTTTCGCCTGCGCCTCGGCCTTCTGCACCAGGCTCTTGATGTGATCGGTGACGAGCCCGCCGGGCAGGCCGCGCGCATCTGATGCAAGCGCCCCTGATGCAAGGATCTTGGCGCCATCGGGCGCGGCGAGGATGGTGCGGCAAGAGCGCGCCACCTCGCCTTCCCGCGCGATCGCCCGTGTCCGCCAGAAGCAATGGATGCAGGTGACGATGTAGAGGACGGCGATGACGCTCGAAATGTAGGTGCGGTCGGAACTGATCATGAGGCGGATCAGCCCGTAGCGCCACAGCAGGAAGGCGGCGAACACCGAAAGGCCGGTGAAGATCATCCAGAGCAGCAGGGCGCTGCGCTCCGCCGCGTCCGTGGCGGCCGATGCGGCCGCGACGTCGACCTTGGCATCCATGCTGCGTGAGCTCCCTGTGTTCCATGAGGCTCAGCGAGGGCCTCACTGTCCGTTAGAGCAGAGCCGGCCTGCGCCGTCCAAAGACATCTGCCCAGATTTCGTCGGGCAAATTTCCCGACCTGCACAGCTTCGCATGCTTGCGATTGGCGGGGAACAGCGGTGCTGTTAGCATCGCTTCTGTCGTTTGAGCATGACCAGCCGCTTCTCTGCTGTCCGGATCGTGCTCTGGCCGTGGAGTGATCGCATGCGCCTCGTGCTTCAACTGGTCGCCCGCCTGCTCGTGATCGTCGCGCTATGCCTCGGCGCAGCCACCGTCTGGGCCACGATCGACGCCTATCGCAGCGTCGATCGCGCCACGCAGGCGTCCTCCGAGCGGGTCTCGCAATCGCTCGAGGCGCTGTACTGGCGCGAATTGCTGCTGCGCAGCAACCGGATGCGCGAGCAATTGCTGCCGGCACCGGACTGGCGCACCATCGAAACCATGGGCCTGATCGCGCCCGGGATCTGCGTGCAGTTCGAACCGGCCGGCGCCTTCGAGAAGCCGCTCTGCGGCCAGAGCAAGGGGATCGGCAAGGCGCCGCCACGCTGGTTCGCGGCCACCGTGCAGATGATACTCGGCGATCACGCCACCGTGGAGCGGCCGATCAGCGCCCGCGCCGCGACCGCGGGAACCGTCCGCGCCATCGCCGATCCGGACGCCGCGATCGCGCTCGCCTGGCAGCACATCCTCGACAACATCCATGTCGCGCTGTTGATGGCCCTCGCCATCGCGCTGCTCGCTTCGCTTGCGATCGCGCACACGCTGGCGCCCGCCCACTCGATCGTGTCCGCGCTGCGGCGGATGGCCGACGGCGAGTACCGTACGCCGCTGCCGCGCGTCCGCTCGATGGAGCTCGCGATGATCGGGCGCGCCGTCAGCGATCTCGGCGACCGCCTCGCGCTTGCCGAGGAGGAACGCACGGTGCTGACCAGGCGGCTGCTCGAAATCCGCAACGACGAACGCCGCACGCTGGCGCGCGAGCTGCACGATGAGTTCGGCCAGAATCTCACCGCGATCCTCGCCTTCGCCAACACGATCGAGGCAAGCGCCGGAGACAAGTACGCCGCCGGCACCGAAATTGCACAGGATGCACGGATGATCTCGCAGGCGACGCGCCGCATCATGGCGTGCCTGCGCGATACACTGAACCGGCTGCGCCATCCGCCGGCCGAAGAGCTCGGGCTGGAGGCAAGCCTCGTCGATCTCGTCGACAGCTGGCGGTCGCGCACGGCGCAGCCGATGATCCAGCTCGATCTGCAGGGCGACCTTGCCGACATCAGCGGCACGGTCGCCGCCACCGCCTATCGCGTCGCGCAGGAATGCCTGACCAATGCGCTGCGCCACAGCTCGGCGCGCGAGATCGTGCTGCGGATCGAGCGGCGCACCGGAAGCGAGAACGCCCTGCTGGTGCGCGTCGAGGACGACGGCGGCGGCGATGCGGCCAAGGTGGCGCAATCCGCGGGCTTCGGCCTCACCGGCGTCAGCGAACGCGTCACAGCCCTCGGCGGCTCGCTGTCGATCGCGCGCGCCAGCCGCGGCCTGTCGGTCGCCGCCACGATCCCGCTCGCCGCCTGAGATGACAACCGTGACGACGACAACGGCGAAGATTCGGGGCATCTCGATCCTGCTGGTGGACGATCATCCGGTGGTCCGCCAGGGCTATCGGCGCGTGCTCGAGCATCAGGACGATTTCCACGTGGTCGCCGAAGCCGACAACGCCGCCAGTGCCTATCGCGCGTTCAAGTCGCACCAGCCGGACGTGGTGGTGATGGATATCTCGATGCCGGGTGCCAGCGGGCTGGAGGCGATCCGCAACATCCGCGCGCGCGACCCTGACGCGCGCATCCTCGTCTTCAGCATGCATAGCGAGGCGGCCCAGGTGAAAGCGGCATTCGGCTCCGGCGCCAGTGGCTTCGTCACCAAGGGCAGCGAACCGGCCGAGCTGATCGCGGCGATCCGCTCGGTGGCGCGCGGCGAGCATGCGATGAGCGACGACGTCGCCCGCGTGCTGGCGATGGAAAGCCTGGTGCCGACCCGATCGGCGCTCGACCAGCTCGGCGAGCGCGAGATCGAAATCCTCCGGCAGCTGGCCGCCGGCAGCACCAAGGAGCAGATCGCCGCCAACCTCAACCTCAGCACCAAGACCGTGCAGAACTATCACTACCTCATCAAGGCCAAGACCGGCATGCGGACCGACGCCCAGCTGGTCCGCCTCGCCGTCGAATGCGGGCTGGCGAATTTGTAGCCCGCTCCCGTAGCCCGGGTGAGCGCAGCGACACCCGGGGCTGGTTGTGCATATCCCCGGATATCGCTTGCGCTCATCCGGGATACTGACGCCATTCCCGCGTGACAAGTCGGCGGGTTACGCTACGCTGACCCGCCCACCAAAGTTCACAAGAAACGGACGCTCCCCATGCCCATCGTCAATCGCGTTGCCGCCCTCTCGGATGAAATGGCCGCCTGGCGCCATGACTTCCATGAGAATCCCGAACTGCTCTACGAAGTCCACCGCACCGCCGGCATCGTCGCCGACAGACTGCGCGAGTTCGGCTGCGACGAGGTGGTGACGGGGATCGGGCGCACCGGCGTGGTCGGCGTGATCCGCGGCCGCAAGTCCACTTCGGGAAAGACCATCGGCCTGCGCGCCGACATGGACGCGCTGCCGATCGCGGAGGCCTCGGGCGTCGCCTACGCCTCGAAGATTCCCGGCAAGATGCACGCGTGCGGCCATGACGGCCACACCGCAATGCTGCTCGGCGCCGCCAAATATCTCACCGAGACGCGCAATTTCGACGGCACCGCGGTCGTGATCTTCCAGCCCGCCGAGGAAGGCGGCGCCGGCGGCAAGGCGATGGTCGACGACGGGCTGATGACCCGGTGGGGCATCCAGGAGGTCTACGGCCTGCACAACATGCCCGGCCTGCCCGAGGGTTACTTCGCGACGACGCCGGGCCCGATGCTGGCCTCGTCAGACACGTTGAAGATCGTGGTCCACGGCAAGGGCGGCCACGCCGGCGCCGCCCCGCACGAGGCGGTCGACAGCGTGCTGATCGGCGCCCAGATCATCAATGCGTTGCAGTCGATCGTATCGCGCAATGTCGACCCGCTGAAATCGGCGGTCATCTCGATCACCATGTTCGAGGCCGGCACCGCGTTCAACGTGATCCCGGAGACCGTGACGCTGGGCGGCACCGTGCGCACGCTCGATCCCGGTGTGCGCGACCTGGTCGAGCGCCGGATCGGCGAGGTCGCCTCCAGCATCGCCAAGGCCTATGGCGGCTCGGCCGAGACGGATTATGGACGCATGTATCCGGTGACGTTGAACCACGCGCGCGAGGCCGGCGTCGCCGCCGAGGTCGCCCGCGATGTGGTCGGCGCCGACCGCGTCAACGACAATCTGGTGCCGGTGATGGGCGCCGAGGATTTCGCCTTCATGCTGGAAGCGCGACCCGGCGCGTTCGTCTTCCTCGGCATGGGCGACGGTCCGATGTGCCACCACCCCGCCTACAAGTTCAACGACAACATCCTCGGCCACGGCGCCTCCTACTGGGTGCGGCTGGTCGAGAAGCAGATGCCGGCGGGCTAGCGCTGCAGCCACGGCCCGGTCGCTCGCTTCGCGACCGGGCCGCCAGCTTTCACAAGCGCGGCTGCTGCTGCGTCACGCAGTGGATGCCGCCGCCACCGGCGGCGATGCCGTCGATATCGAGCTGGATGATTTCCCGGTCGGGGTACAGGTCGCGCAGCTTGTCGCGCGCGTTGCGGTCCGCTGCCGCATCACCGAATTCCGGCGCGATCACGGCACCGTTGCAAACGTAGAAATTGATGTAGCCGGCGGCGAAGCCGTCGTCGTTTCCGTACTTTGGACGGACCGTCGACGGTCCCTGCAACTCCACGACCTTCAGGTGTCGACCTCTTGCGTCTGTCGACTTGGGCAGGATTGCCAGGTGTTCTCTCGTCACCTCGTAATCGTCGAACGACGTATCCATCTCCAGGCCCGCGACAACGACGCCCGGGCTGGTGAAGCGCGCGTAGAAATCGGTATGGCCGTCGGTAATGTCGTCTTTGTTGTGACAGCCGGGTAGCCAGATGATCTCCTGCAGCCCGAGCAGGCGGAAGAGTTCAGCCTCGCATTCATCCTTCGTCAAACCAGGATTGCGATTGTCGTTGAGAACACAGCTTTTGGTGATGATCGCTGTCCCCTCGCCGTCGACTTCGATGCCGCCGCCCTCCAGCTTCGGGCCGGCCTTGATGAACTCAGCTTGCGCAAGCTCGGCCACACGTTCCGCGATCTTGGCATCATGCGCATGCCTTTGTTTCCCGCCCCAGCCGTTGAAGTTGAAGCCGACGGCTCCGAGTTGCCCTGACGGGTTCGTTACAAAGACCGGTCCGGTGTCCCTGATCCAGATGTCGTCGAGCGGTTGAACAACGAGGTTCACCCGAGGGCCGCATAGCCGCGCGGCAATATCGTAGTCTTCCTTGCGCACCAGCATGTTAACGGGCTCATGAGCCGCGATCTCCTTCGCGACCAGGGCGAGGTTTTCCCTGACCACCGGAAGCAGCCGCTGCTTGCGCCAGATCTTAGTGTCGTGCGCGAACGCCATCCAGGTGGCGACATGCAAAGCGCTCTCGTCCGGCATCCGCCAGCGGCGGCCAGCGTCCGGTGCGGAGTTTCTCATGTGGACAAACCGGCTTGGTCCGCCGCGCCCGTCCCCACCATCCGGGCGGCGACACGGTCGCGCTTGACGAAGTGGTGGAAGGTGACCGCGGCGAGGTGCAGCACGATCAGCGCCAGCAGCACATAGGCGAAGAAGATGTGGCGATCCTCATAGGCATCCGCCGCCGCCTTGTCGGGCGAGGTGATCTGGGGAATGTGAAACAGGCCGAAGAAGTTCGAATAATCCTGGGCGCGGGCGCCGGAATGCGCCCAGCCCAGCATCGCAACCAGGATGGTGACGGCGTAGAGCGCGCCGTGGCTGACCCGGGCGGCGATCCGCTGCCAGGAGGGCATCTCGGCCGGCAGCGCCGGCGTCGGGTTGACGCCGCGCCAGACCAGCCGCAGCACGGTGAGCAGCAGCACCAGGTAGCCGATATCGGCGTGGATCGAGCGGTAGAAGAACTTGTCCGCCCGCGCCGGGACGTGGTTCATCCACCAGCCATAGGCCAGCATGCCAATGATGGCGATGCCGAGCACCCAGTGGAACGCGCGGGCGAGCGAGCCCCAGCTCGCGGCGGTATTGCGGATCATGTCGCGTGGCCCCCTTGCGGCCGCATTTTTGGATTTCACACGTCGCAGCAATAGTTTGCCGTGATACTTGCAGCTATCGGTCAAGGCCATGTGAAATTCCCGGCTTCACCGCCTTTTGTCGGCCGAAGCGGCCGGATAGCCAAAAACAACTGAATGGTAACCCTGCTTCGGATAGAGTTTTCGCGTGTCCACTCCCCCGACCATCCTTGTGTTCGATTCCGGTCTCGGCGGCCTCACCGTGCTGCGCGAGATCGTCCGCGCCCGGCCCGACGCGCATTACGTCTATGTCGCCGACGACGCCTTTTTCCCCTATGGCCACCACGGCGAGGACGAGATCATCGCCCGTGTGGTGCCGCTGGTCGGTGAGCTGATCGCGGCCCACGCGCCCGACCTCGTCGTGATCGCCTGCAATACGGCATCCACCCTGGTCATGTCGCATCTGCGCGACGCCTATCCTTTGCCCTTCGTCGGCACCGTGCCGGCGATCAAGCCGGCCTGCGCCTCGTCGAAAACGAAGCGCGTGTCGGTGCTCGGCACAAGGGGCACCGTGAAGCGCGAATATACCCGCAAGCTGATCTCGGACTTTGCGCAGGGCTGCGAGGTGACGCTGGTCGGCTCCGGCGAGCTCGCCTCGTTGGCGGAGGCCGCCCTCAGCGGCGCGAGCGTGCGTGACGAGGATATCGCGGCCGAGCTCGCGCCCTGCTTCGTCGGCGATGGCGCCCACGACCCCACCCGCACCGACACCGTCGTGCTCGCCTGCACGCATTATCCGCTGCTGCTGGAACGCCTCAGGAGGCTCGCGCCCTGGCCGGTCGACTGGATCGATCCGGCGCCGGCGATCGCACGCCGCGTCGCCGACCTGCTCGGCCCTGCCGGCCACGAGAGCGACCAGGCCGGCGCCGAGATGATCTTCACCTCAAAGCGCCCGCACGCGCTGACGGAAGCCTTGACGCCATTCTTCGGCGGCCGCGTCCCGGCCTGATCCTTTTCGCCGTCACAACGCGCTGCTAGCCTCTGCTCTCCTTCGAGGGAGGACCAAAATTTGACCGCAGCCCCGCTGACACCGCTCAATCGCCTGCGCGAGGCGTGGCGCGACAAGCGCCCAACCTTCGGCGCGATCGCGACCATTCCGAGCATCCAGACCGTGCAGATCATGGCGCAGTCGCTGGACTGGATCATCGTCGATCTCGAGCACGGGCCGATCGATCTCGGCACCGCCCATGCGATGATCGTGGCGACCTCGGGCACGCCCTGCGTGCCGATGGTGCGGATCGCCGCCAACGAGCCGCATCTCGCCAAGGCACCGATGGACATCGGCGCGCTCGGCATCAATTTTCCGATGATCTGCAACGCAAGCGATGCGGTGAAGGCGGTGCGCAGCGTGCGCTATCCGCCGCAAGGCGACCGGCTCTGGGGACCGTTCCATGCGCCGTTCCGCTGGGGCGTCTCGATGAACGACTACATGGCGACCGCTGACGACGACATGATCTGCATGATCACGATCGAGCACGTCGATGCCGTCAACCGCATCGACGAGATCATGGCGACACCGGGCATCGACCTCGCAGTGATTGGCCCCGGCGATCTCGCCACCTCGATCAACAAGCGCGGTCTGCCCGACGATCCTGAAGTGGTCGCGCTGATGCAGCGCGCCGAGCAAGGCATCATGAAGAGCGGCGTGCCGATCGGCGGCGTCGCGCGCACCGCCGAACAGGCCAATGCGATGATCGACCGCGGCTACCTCGCGCTCGCACTCGGCTTCGACTGGTCGCTGTTCCAGCGCGGCATCGCGGCCGCGTTCGCGGGGATCAAGCGGTAGGCGTCAAACGCGGCCGCGCGGCGCTCCGCTTGTTCACAGCCGCCGGCGAGCAGGTTCCAGTCACGTCGTGAAGGAACCGTGGCGCAACTTCCGGCATCGCGCCTGCGACGGCGTGAACGATGCATGTCGCCGAGACAGCTCGTTCGCCTGAGTAGCTCATGAATAAGCGGCACAAACCCGCGCTGTTCGATGAACGGACTAATCCCAACGTCGCAAGTGCACATCACATATCGCCCGCTTTCCGCCGCGATTCCGCGCTGCTAGAGTTTTGCGGGTTGGGAGGAAAATGCATGTTCGGAAATTATTGCTTGGTCTCACTGTGATTGCCCTTGCCGGTGCCGGCGCTGCTTTGGCGCAGCAGAGCGGCATCAAGCGGACGCCGCTGCAGAAGGTCGATTTTCCGACAGGCTACAACACGATCACCGCGATCGCCGAGGTTCCGGCCGGGGGTGCGTCGGGGCGTCACACCCATCCCGGCGCTGAAACCGGCTATGTGCTCGAAGGCGAGCTCGAGCTTCTGATCGACGGCAAACCGCCGCTGAAGCTGAAGGCGGGCGGTTCCTACCAGATCCCGGAAGGCGCGGTGCACGACGCCAAGACGTCCGGCGACAAGCCGCTCAAGGTGCTCGGCGTCTATGTGGTCAAGGCCGGCGAGCCGTTGGCAAAACCCGCGCCGTGAGCAGAACCCTTTGGTCTCCGACCAGTTGGTTCATCTGGAGCTTCAGGTGCGGCGAGCAACCATTTGAGCTCGCCGGGCCTTTGATTTTTTGCCTGTTTGCTAAGGAACTGAACCGAACGGATGCGCGGTAAATTTCGTCAGATTTCATTGCCGCGCCGTCTCGTCGCCGATCTGATGCATGCATCGGCCGGCGTGCCGCTGGTCTCCCTGAAGCGCACCCTGAACGTGCGGGCAATCGTCGAGGCTCGTGCACGTGCGGCGCGGGCACCGGGCTGGGCCGCCATCTTCGACAAGGCATTCGCGCTGGTCGCCATGACCGAGCCGACCCTGCGCACGCTGCACGTCAAATGGCCGTGGCCTTGCCTCTACGAGTTGCCGCGCAGCGTCGGCATGGTGGCGATTGCCCGCGTTGAGAAGGGCGAGGATTGCGTGCTGTTCGAGCGCATCTGTGCCGCCGACGAGATGCCGCTCGCCGAGGTCGACGCGCTGATCCGCCGCGCCAAGACCGCGCCGCTGCACGAAATCCCCTCGTTCCGCAAAATGCTCTGCGTGACGCGCCTGCCGCTTCCGCTGCGCCGCCTGGCGTGGACGATCGGGATGAATTTTGGCCGGCAGCGCGCCAATTTCTGCGGCAGTTTTGGCGTGACCTCGGTCGCGGCCTATGGCCCCGGCGAGTTGCACGCGCTGAGCCCAGGGCCATTCCTGTTGAGCTACGGCGTGATCAGGCCGGACCACACTG
This sequence comes from Bradyrhizobium sp. 33ap4, assembly GCF_032654765.1. Classification (NCBI taxonomy): domain Bacteria; kingdom Pseudomonadati; phylum Pseudomonadota; class Alphaproteobacteria; order Hyphomicrobiales; family Nitrobacteraceae; genus Bradyrhizobium; species Bradyrhizobium sp. 33ap4. The sequence continues at coordinate 24,688 of NZ_JAUMTJ010000036.1, forward strand.
TCGACGTGGTGCTGCGCTGGGACCATCTGGTCTGCGACGCCGCCCTGATCGCGCAGACCTTGATCCGCCTCGAGCAGGTGCTGGGCGGCGAAATCGCCGCGGAACTGGGCGCGGGCCGGCCGCAAGCCGATGCCCGGCTGGTCCGGGCGGCCGGAAGCCGCCTCTGAGGGGCAAAATCGGCGAATTTTGACGCCAATTCGGCCCAAAATGCCCTGCGTTTTGTTTGACAGAACCGGACTTTCTCCTTAAGACCACCTTGCTCGCGGGCCGGTTTTCGGCCCGCGATGCGTTTCGCGACCCGTGGTCCTCCCCGAGCTTTCGAGGCGGACCTGTCGGTACAGGCCTTTTGGCCGGTACACAGGAGGGCGCGTCTCCTCAAACCCTAGACTGACAAAACGCCGGGCGCTGGGTGCGACGGCTGTACAAAGAGGACGCGATGACAAAGCGCAGTGAGGCGAAGTACAAGATCGATCGCCGCATGGGCCAGAATATCTGGGGCCGCCCGAAGAGCCCCGTGAACCGCCGCGAATACGGCCCCGGCCAGCACGGCCAGCGCCGCAAGGGCAAGCTCTCCGACTTCGGCGTGCAGCTGCGCGCCAAGCAGAAGCTCAAGGGCTACTACGCCAACATTTCCGAGCGCCAGTTCCACGGCATCTATGTCGAAGCCAGCCGCCTGAAGGGCGACACCGGCGAGAACCTGATCGGCCTCCTGGAGCGCCGTCTCGACACCGTGGTCTACCGCGCCAAGTTCGTCTCCACGATGTTCGCCGCGCGCCAGTTCATCAACCACGGCCACATCAAGGTGAACGGCCGCAAGGTCAACATCGGCAGCTACAAGCTGAAGGTCGGCGACCTCATCGAGGTCAAGGACTCCTCCAAGCAGCTGACGCCGGTGCTGGAAGCGGCCCAGCTCCCTGAGCGTGACGTGCCCGACTTCATCGAGGTCGATCACTCCAAGATGACCGCGACGTTCGCGCGCACCCCCGGCCTCTCGGACGTGCCATTCCCGGTGCAGATGGAGCCGCATCTGATCGTCGAATTCTATTCGCGCTGATCACTGCAGCATTGCGATATCCGAAAGGCCCCGGTTTTGCCGGGGCCTTTTTGTTTGCCCACAAGACGACTATGATATTCGGGACTTGGCAGATGACTGCCCGTTGAGGTTTCTTGCCGATGACCCGGTTACTGGAACAGGCCTTCGAGACAGTTTCAAACTTGCCTGACACAGAGCAGGACGAGCTCGCGCGCATCATGCTGCAGCTTGCCGGCGTCGACCAACCACCGCTTCAGCTCGCGCCGGAAGAAGACGCCGATCTGGCTGAAGCCGACTCCGAGATTGCACGCGGCGAGCTGGCAACGGCCGAGGAAGTCCGTGCGATGTGGGCAAAGCACGGGCTGTGAACGTCCGTTACACGCGACGCGCTCTTGTTCAGATTGATCAGGCACTCTCCTATATCGAGACACGATCGCCCCAGGGGGCGGTCGACGTGCGGGACCGCATCTTGGCACTTGTCACGCTGCTGCAAGAGCAGCCGCGTGCAGGGCGCCCGACAAGCCGCTCAGGCGTCCGCCGGCTTTCGGCGACACCTTATCCCTACCTGATCGACTATCGCGTGACGCCCACCGAGATCATAATTATGCGGTTTCGTCACGCTGCCCGGAGGCCTATACGCTAGCGGCGATTCCGCACGCCAGCGGAGCGATGAGGAAAGCCCATGCACTACACCCCTGCCCGGCCCGATCCCAAGGCCCCGCCCGTCCGCATCAACCTTCTGTCCGATACGCAGACCAGGCCGACGCCGGCGATGCGCGAGGCGATGGCGAAGGCGGAGGTCGGCGACGAGCAGGTCGGCGACGATCCGACCACCAATGAGCTCTGCGCCCGCGTCGCCGATCTGCTCGGCAAGGAGGCTGCCGTCTTCATGCCGTCGGGCACCATGTGCAACGTCGCGGCGACGCTGGCCTATTGCCGCCCCGGCGACGAGATTTTGGCGCATGCGACCGCGCATATCATTGCGCGCGAGGGCGGCGCCCATGCCGCGCTCGGCGGTTTCCAGATCACGCAGCTGCCGGGCGATGACGGCCAGTTCACGCCTGAGACCTTCCAGGCCGCGCTGCATCCGCGCACCCGCTACCAGCCGCCGCAGATGCTCGTCAGCGTCGAGCAGACCGCCAATATCGGTGGCGGCACGATCTGGAAGAAGGCGGCGCTCGACGAGGTCGTGCGTATCGCCAAGGCCCACGGCCTTGTCACCCACATGGACGGCGCGCGGCTGCTCAATGCGACTGTGGCGTCCGGCATCACGCCGCGCGACATGACGGCGGGCTGGGATTCCGCCTGGATCGATTTCTCCAAGGGCCTCGGCGCGCCGATCGGCGGCGTGATCGCCGGAACCCGCGCCTTCATCGACGATGTCTGGCGCTGGAAGCAGCGGCTCGGCGGCTCGATGCGGCAGTCCGGCGTCTGCGCCGCCGCCTGCATCCATGCGCTCGATCACCATGTCGACCGCCTCGCCGACGACCATGCCAATGCGCGGGCGCTGGCGCGCGGCCTGTCGCAGATCAACGGCATCGCGGTGCAGGCGCCGGAGACCAACCTCGTCTTCTTCAAGCCCGACGGCGCCGGCGTCTCAGGCGACAAGATGGTCGCCGAGCTGCGCAAGCGCGGCGTGACGCTGGCGATGATGGACGGCCGGATCAGGGCCTGCACGCATCTCGATGTCACCGCGGCGATGATCGAGGAAGCGGTCGGACACGTCAGGGACATCGTGCGCGCGGCGTAACTCCCGTAGCCCAGATTGCGCTTCGCTTCATCCGGGCTTCGAAGCTGAATTCTACCGCCCCATCGCCTGGTAGATCAGCGTCTTCAGCTCCTGCTGGATCCGGCCGCGCTGCGACGGCGTCTGCACCATGAAGATCCCGAACAGGTCGTCCGCGGGATCAATGAAGAAGAAGGTGCCGCCGACGCCGTCCCAGCGATACTCGCCCAGCGGCCAGTCTGTGTTCGGCGGCACCGAGGTGCGGACCGCGAAGCCGAGGCCGAAGCCCGAATTCGGACCGGGATAGTAGTTCTGGTCGCGCACGACGCCGGTCTCCGGACCGATATGGTCCCTCGCCATCAGCGCGACGGTCTCCGGCTTCAGATAGCGCCTGCCCTCATAGCTGCCGCCGTTCAGCAGCATCTGCGAGAAGCGCGCATAGTCGCCGATGGTGCCGACCATGCCGCCGCCGCCGGATTCCCATCGCAGCCGCTTGCGCGGATTGCGGACGTCGGCGACCGGACTGATGGTGCGATCCTTCGGCATCGGCTCGGCGATCAGCGGCCATTTCGCCCGGTCGGCGACGTAGAACGCGGTCTCGTTCATCCCGAGCGGGCCGAGCAGCCGCTCCTGCTCGACCTGAAACAGCGATTTGCCCGTGATCACCTCGATGATGCGGCCGAGCACATCGGTGGAATGGCCGTAGTCCCATTGCGTGCCGGGTTGTTCGGCGAGCGGTAGCGACGTGAGCCGCGCCACGAATTCGGCATTGTCGGGATCGTTGTTGAACAGGCCGGCATCGGCGTAGGTCTTGTTCACGATACCACCGCCGTAATAGCCGTAAGGCAGGCCGGCGGTGTGGCGCATCAGGTCTTCGATGGTGATGGGGCGCCTCAGCGGCTCCAGCGTCATCGCCATCTTGCCCTCATCGCCGCGCTTTTCCACCCCGACCTTCATGTCGGCAAAGGACGGGATATATTTCGACACCGGATCGCCGAGGGCGAGCTTGCCTTCCTCGACCAGCATCATCGCGATGACCGTGGTGATCGGCTTCGACATCGAATAGAGGCGGAAGATGGTATCCGCGCTCATCGAGAGCTCGGTGGCGACGTCGCGAACCCCGAACTTCTCGTAGTAGACCGGCTTGCCATGCTGCTGCAGCAGCAGGATCGCGCCCGGGATCTTTCCGGTCGCGACCTCGTTCCTGACATAGTCGGAGACCCTGGCGAGGCCCTCCGCCGAGAAGCTGTGCGCGGCCGGCCCCGCGGAGCCGGCCTTCGCAACCGTTGCGACCAACGCGAACGCGAGTGCCGCGACGAACGCGCGGCCCCCACGCATGCAAGCGCATGAGCCGATCCGCCTGAATCGGATCATGCCGTCATTCCCTTCTTTTCAACGCGTTTGTTCACGCGAACCGGTATCCACTTCGCTCGAAAACGCTCTAGTTTTCCATGGCTTCATAGACGAGCTGCTTCAGCGTCCGCTGGATGCGCTGACGCTCGGTCGGCGTCTGCTCCAGCAGAACGAAGAAGAAATCCTGCTTGCGGTCGATGACATAATAGCAGCCGCTGGCGCCGTCCCATTTCAGCTCGCCGAGATCGCCGGGCGGTGGTGGCTTCGCAGTGCCGGGATCGGTGCGCACCGCGATCCCAAGCCCGAAGCCGAAGCCGTCGCCGGGGAAGTAGAAAAAGTCGCGCTCGACGCCGGAGCCCGGTCCGACGCGGTCGGTCGTCAGCTCCTTGAACGTCTCGGGCTTCAGGATGGTCTTGCCGTCGAGGGTGCCGCCATTGAGCAGCATCTGCGCGAAGCGCGAATAATCCGCCATGGTCGAGACCATGCCGCCGCTGGCGGACTCCCATTTCTTGACCTTGGTCGGATCGTTGACGCGGCCGACCCGGAAGTCGCTGTCGTTCGGCATCGGCTCGGCCATCAGCTTCTGCTTCTCGGGATCGGTGACGAAGAAGCCGGTGTCCTTCATGCCGAGCGGATCGAGTAGCCTTTCGTGCTCGATCGCCGAGAGCTTCTCGCCGGTGGCCACCTCCATCACGCGCGCCAGAATGTCGGTGGAATGGCCGTATTGCCAGAGCGCGCCGGGCTGGTTGTGCAACGGCAGCTTGGCGATCCGCTCGGCGAATTCGGCGAGATCGAAATCTCCGCCGTAGATATTGGCTTCCTTGTAGGCTTTGCGGACCAGGCTGTCGCCATAGAAGCCGTAAGTGATACCCGACGTATGCGTCATCAGATCGAGGATCGTGAGCGGCCGCTTTGGCGGCACCAGCTCCAGCGTCTTGGTGCCGTCCTCGGCCTTCTTCTCGACGCCGACCTTCACGTTGGCAAAGGACGGGATGTACTTCGAGACCGGATCGTCGAGCTTGTATTTGCCCTCCTGCAGCAGCTGCATTGAGACGACGGCGGTGATCGACTTGGACATCGAAGCCAACCGGAAGATGGTCTTGTCCGTGATCGGCACCTTGCTGACCACATCCTGCACGCCGAAGGCCTCGTGATAGACCGGCTTGCCGTGCTGCTGGATCAAGACGATGGCGCCGGGAATCTTCCCGGTCGCGACCTCGTTCTTGAAGAACTCGCTGATCTTGGCGAGCTTGTCGCGGTTGAAATGCGCACCCGCCGGAATCTCGTAGGTGCCCTCGGTGTGCGGGTACGCCGGCGCCGCCAGCACCACCGCGGCGGCCGCGGCCGCGCACGTCAAACGAAATGAATGCATTTGGATTATCCCTCCCCGGAAATCACGGAGAAGTGTAGCGGCGGTATCATCAGGCACAAGGGCTGCCAAAGGCCCCCAGGACCTTCTGATGAAGCTCGCCGCTTTGGGCAGAAAAGCAGCAAAAGATCACCTGCGCGAGGCCGGGTGCGGCGGCCAGGGCATCGACGACGGCCTTGACCGCGATGTCGGCGGCGCGATCCGGCGGGAAGTGATAGACGCCGGTCGAGATGGCGGGAAATGCGATGGAGCCCAGCTGATTGGCGTGGCACAGCTCGATGCCGCGGCGATAGCAGGATGCGAGCAGCGCATCCTCGTTTTGGATGCCGCCGTGCCAGATCGGGCCGACGGCGTGGATCACGTGCTTGGCCGGGAGCCGATAGCCTTTGGTGATCTTGGCATCGCCGGTCTTGCAGCCGTGCAGGGTGCGGCACTCGGCGAGCAGCTCGGGGCCCGCGGCACGATGGATCGCACCGTCAACACCGCCGCCGCCGAGCAGCGATGAATTGGCCGCGTTGACGATGGCGTCAACGCGCAAGGTCGTGATGTCGGTAACGATGACTTCGAGCCGCGCCTTGCCGATCTGGCGCGCCGTCAAGGTCAGGCAGCCACGTCGACCGGGATGCCCTTGTCGGCAAACAGCTGCTGCAATTCGCCGGCCTGGAACATCTCGCGGATGATGTCGCAACCGCCGACGAACTCGCCCTTCACATAGAGCTGCGGAATCGTCGGCCAGTTCGAATAGACCTTGATGCCGTTGCGCAGCTCGGCGGATTCGAGAACGTTGAGGCCTTTGTAGCCGACGCCGATGTGGTCGAGGATCTGCACGACCTGACCGGAAAACCCGCACTGCGGGAATTGCGGCGTGCCCTTCATGAACAGCACGACGTCGTTCGACTTCACTTCGTTGTCGATGAATTGCTCGATGCTCATTTTCGCTTCCTTCGGGGGCGGCGCTCTCAGGCCTTGACGGGCCGGCCCACCCTTCTAACCCGTGACTGACTATATATGTAGCTCAAACCATTGTGCATCCAAAGCAAAATGGCGGAAATCTGGCATGCACCGGGCGCTGCGGGCGCCCAAAATGGGCCGGGATTATCTGACGGCCCCAATATCATCGCGGGGGGAGGCTTTTTTCCCGTAACGGAGCCCCTATCTAGGACGAACTGTCCGTTGGGAACCAGTTTGCCGAAGCAACGTTCTCTCCATTGAATCGGAGACCCCTGTGACGAAACCAGCCTCTGCCGCGGCCGCCCTTCCCGCCGTCCCCCCGTCACTATCCTCCGAATCCGGCCCGCTCGCCCAGCGCTTGGTGGACGCCTATCGCGCCGTCCGCGACGAGACCGAACGGCGGGCCGCGCCGCTGTCGCCCGAAGACCAGCTGATCCAGTCGATGCCGGACGCGAGCCCAGCCAAATGGCACCGCGCCCATACCACCTGGTTCTTCGAGCAGTTCCTGCTCGGCGAGCACGTCAAGGGCTACACGCCATTCCATCCCGACTACGCTTATCTGTTCAATTCTTATTACGTCAGCGCCGGTCCGCGGCACGCCCGCCACCAGCGCGGCCATTTGACCCGCCCGACCGCCGACGAAGTCACCGCCTACCGCCGCCATGTCGACGGCGAGGTGGTGAAATTCTTCCACACTGCCGGAGCCGACACGCTCGAGGCGCTGGTGCCGCTGGTCGAGGTCGGGCTCAATCACGAGCAGCAGCATCAGGAGCTGATGTACACCGACATCCTGCATGCCTTCGCGCAGAACCCGATCCCGCCGGCCTACGATCCGACATGGCGCTTCCCGGCGTCGCAGCACGGGCCTGAGGAATGGGTGACGCTCAACGAAGGCATCCACACCGTCGGCCATGGCGACGACAGCTTCCATTTCGACAATGAGAAGCCCGCGCATCGCGCCTTGGTCGGCCCGGTCAAGCTCGCGAAGAACCTCGTCACCAATGCCGACTGGCTCGCCTTCATGAAGGACGGCGGCTATTCCACCGCCACGCTGTGGCTGATGGATGGCTTCGGCACCGTGAGCAACGAGGGCTGGCAGGCACCCGGCCATTGGCGCGAGATCGACGGCGAATGGAGGATCATGACGCTCGGCGGCCTGCAGCCGATCGATCCGTCCGCGCCGGTTTGCCACGTCAGCTACTACGAGGCCGACGCCTTCGCCCGATGGGCCGGCAGGCACCTGCCGACCGAGATGGAATGGGAGGTCGCCGCGCGCGCCGGCCTGCTCAACGACGCCTACGGCATCGTCTGGCAATGGACCCGTAGCTCCTATTCGCCCTATCCGGGCTACCGCGCGATCGAAGGCGCGCTCGGTGAGTACAACGGCAAGTTCATGGTCAACCAGCTCGTGCTGCGCGGCTCGTCGCTGGCGACGCCTTCAGATCACAGCCGCGTCACCTATCGCAACTTCTTCTATCCACACCATCGCTGGCAATTCACGGGGTTACGCCTCGCAGACTATGCCTGATTGAGTCCTGTCGACATCAATAACGCGTCGGTAAGCGCGTTCGGGAGAGTATCATGAATGTGCATGCCGCCGCTTTGGCCAAAGCGTATCCGTTCGACGCAGCGACATCGGTGTTTGCCGGCGACGTGATTGGCGATCTCGCCCGTCACCCGAAACGGCTGTCGCCGAAATATTTCTACGACGCCACCGGCTCCGAGCTGTTCGAGCAGATCACGGTGCTGCCGGAATATTATCCAACGCGCACCGAGCTTGGCATCCTGCGCGACCGCGGCGACGAGATCGCCGCGATCATCCCTGACGGCGCGGCGCTGGTCGAGTTCGGCGCTGGCGCGACCACCAAGGTGCGCCTGCTGCTCGAGCATTGCGAATTCGCAGCCTATGTGCCGGTCGATATCTCAGGCGATTTCCTGAAAGCCCAGGCCGACGGGCTGCGGAAGGATTTCCCTCGCCTCGGCATCTACCCGGTCGCTGCCGATTTCACCACGCCGTTCACGCTGCCCGAGGCCGTCGCCACGATGCCGAAGGTCGGCTTCTTCCCCGGCTCGACGCTCGGCAATTTCGAGCCGAGCGAGGCCTTGGCCTTCCTGCGAAGCGCGCGAAAAATCCTCGGCCACGGCGCGCAGATGATCATCGGCGTCGACCTCGAGAAGGACGAGCGCGTGCTGTACGACGCCTATAACGACGCAGCCGGTGTCACCGCGCGGTTCAACCTCAATGTGCTGGTTCGCATCAACCGCGAGCTCGGCGGCAATTTCGATCTGTCGGGCTTCACGCACCGCTCGATCTACAACCGCGATCGCCATCGCATCGAGATGCACCTGATCAGTCGCAAGGCGCAGACCGTGCGCATCCTCGGCAACACCTTTGCGTTCCGTCCGGGCGAGAGCATCCACACCGAGAACAGCTACAAATACTCGCTCGAGCGCTTCACCGCGCTCGCCCGCAGCGCGGGCTGGACGGTGCGCGAAAGCTGGACCGACGCCAACACGATGTTCTCGGTGCACGCACTGGTCGCGGACTAGCGCCCAAACCAAGAGACGGGGCAAATCATGGGCAGGCGTCCGCTGCAGATCGCGACGGCGTTGCTCGCCCTGGTCCCGATCCTGACCGGCATCATCACCATGCTGGGCGTCAGTGATCCGCTCTACGCCTCCGCGGGCGTCCCGGCGCTGCCGGTGCTCGACAGCAATCTGCGCTTCTTCGGCGGGGTCTGGCTCGGTCTCGGCCTCGCGCTGCTCTGGCTGGTACCGCGGATCGAAAGCGAGAGCGTGCTGTTTCGGGTGGTCTGGGGCGGCATCTTCCTCGGCGGCATCGGCAGACTGCTGTCGATGCTGATGGTCGGCCTGCCGCCGCTGCCCTTCGTGGGCTTCACCGCGCTCGAAGTGATCGGCGCACCGCTGTTCGTCTATTGGCAGCACCTGGTAGCAAAGGCCGGCCGCAAGTAACGGCGGCCGCTATTCCTCTTCCCCCGTCGATCGCAGCGAGATCGACTCCCACGCGGCGACCACGATCATGATCGCGGTGGTGACGATCGAGAGCACCAGCGGCGACATCTCGCGGACGAAATAGGCCGTGATCGCCAGCGCGACGATGCCAACGCCGTGCGACAGCTGGAGAAAGTTGCGGATCACATATTTGAACAGGATGGTCCCGATCAGGAACAGCATGGGCCCGCCGACCGAGCTGACGATCGTGTTCAGATCGGAATGACCGGACGGGTGCTTCAGCACCAGTTCGTCGGCCACCGCGGTGAGGATGATGCCGCCGACGATCGGCATGTGCAGATAGGTATAGGCGATCCGCGCCACGCGCCCGGATTCCTCTGACTTGGAGATCATATCCGAGCCGGCTTCGGCGCCCTTGTGGAAATAGATCCACCACATCGCGATGCTGCCGACCAGCGCCGAGATGAACGCGGTGACATTCTCCGGCGTCCAGGTCAGCTCGGCAAAGGTCGCGCCATCGACCACGATGGCCTCGCCGAGCGCAATGATGATGAAGCCGGCGCAGCGCTCGGCCATGTGGCCACCCTCGACCGACCACGCCTCGATCGAGGAAAAGCCGAGCCCAGGGGTCCAGAATCGCGCGGCCGGCGCGATATATTCGATGGTCAGCGCCGCAATCCAGAGCCACATCCGCGTCTCATGTTCGGCGAATCCGCCGAGAATCCACAGCACGGCCGAGCAGGACAGCCAGGTCAGGATGCGGATGGCGTTGTGGCGCACCGCCGTCCGGCGCCGCGGCGTCGCCAGCAGCCAGAACGTGGTGCGGCCGACCTGCATTGCCGCATAGGTCCCGGCAAACCACAGCCCGCGGCCCTCGAAGGCGGTCGGTATGGAGGTCGACAGCAACAGCCCACCCAGCATCAGCACGAACAGCAGCAGGCGGACCGGCGTCAGCTCGGGATTGAGCCAGTTGGTGACCCAGGTGGTGTAGACCCACACCCACCACACCGCGAGGAACAGCAGCGTGACCTGCACCGCCCCAAGCGGGGTGAAGTGGTGCAGCAGCGTATGCGACAGCTGCGTGACGGCGAAGACGAAGACGAGGTCGAAGAACAGCTCGGCATTGGTGACGCGGCTGTGCTGGTTCGGCACGATGACGCGAAACATCGCACCGCGTGGATTGTCCACCATGCTTGAGGCCCCCGCCCGCAGCTTTGCCGGGCCTAGCCTTCCGGCACGCCGGTCTGCAGGGCCAGCGCGTGCAGCACGCCGCCCATCTGGCCCTTCAGCGACTGGTAGACGATCTGGTGCTGCTGGACGCGGGACTTGCCGCGGAAGGACTCGGAAATAACAGTGGCGGCGTAGTGGTCGCCGTCGCCGGCCAGATCGCGGATCGTCACCTCGGCATCGGGAATCGCTGCCTTGATCATCGATTCGATATCACGGGCGTCCATCGGCATCCCAGTCCACCTCCGTCAGGTCGTTCGAATCAGGGCCAGATCGGCCAGATAAACCTAAGGATAAAACCTAGCCCTTGGGGTCTTCTAGGTCATCCCGGGCACACTATATTCCCATTCCCAGCGATTTAAACCTGCATCAATCGGTCACAAGCCATCACACCGAAATGACCAGAAGAGGCGCAGAATCATGAAGCTCCCCGGCCCCGATCATCCCATTACGATCACGCCCAACGCCAAGCGCGTCCGCGTCATCGCCGACGGCGTCGTGATCGCCGAGACCACCCATGCGCTGACCTTGAAGGAAGCGAGCTATCCGGCCGTGCAATACGTCCCCCGGCAGGACGCCAACATGGAGCTGTTGACCCGCACCGAGCGGACCACGCATTGCCCGTACAAGGGGGACGCGAACTACTTCAGCATCAAGGCCAACGGCAAGACGCTGGACAACGCGATCTGGACCTATGAGGAGCCCTTCCCGGCGATGACCGAGATCGCCGGCCACCTCGCCTTCTATCCGGACAAGGTGAAGATCGAGGAAGTCGCCTAGGGTCGCCTGCCGCAAGCGCCGGGCCTCGCCCGGCCTTTGGTCGCGCGCTGACTCAGCCTGCAAAACGGCAATGCCCGGGCGAGGCCCGGGCATGACGTCGGGAGCGCTTGGCCCCGATCCCAGCTATACCCTGAATATCGTGAGCCCGAGGATCAGGAGCACCAGGAAGATCACGACGAACACATAGAACAGAAAGCGCGCGATGTCGGCGGAGGCGGCGGAAATGCCGGTGAAGCCAAGCAAACCCGCGATGATCGACACGACAAGGAAGATCAGCGCCCATTTCAGAATTGTCATTACCCGCTCCTCATAACCGCGCGTGTCCGCCAGGTCGGACGAGAACGCCCGCACCCGACCGCAGTTCCAAAGACGAAACAGCTTCGCCGAGATGACCGACCTCGATACTCCCCCGTCCGGCCGATTGGGCCTTGCTGAATCAGGTTCCCGACTGCAACATCAGGGTGCAGACCCGGCTGGTGGCACCATGAAATCGATTGCTCACGCGGCTCCGGCCGTCGACATCCAGGCAGCACCGAAGCTCCACAAGCGCAATGTCGCGCTGGACCGCGCACGCACCTTCCTGACCCTGGTCGTGCTGCTGCACCACGCGGTGATCCCCTACACCTATTTCGGGCACACCGACCCGACATCGTGGATCGGCTTCGACTGCGTGGTGCTCGCCACCGACAGCTTCTTCATGGCGATGTTCTTTTTCCTGTCGGGGCTGTTCGTCTGGCCGGGGCTCGGCAACAAGCCATGGCTGATCTTCCTGCGCGACCGGCTGCTGCGGCTCGGCCTGCCGTTCGTGATCTGCGCTGTCACGGTCATTCCGATCGCCTATTACGCGATCGCGCTGCGCGCGACGCCGGGGCTGAGCTTCTCCGAATTCTGGTGGAAAACCATGACGGTCGGGCCGTGGCCAAGCGGACCGATCTGGTTCGTCTACGTCCTGATGGCTTTCGACCTCACGGCGAGCCTGCTGTACCGGGTGTCGCCGCGTCTGCTCGATCCGATCAACCGCCTGTCGATCAAGGGATTTCAACGTCCCTCGAAGTTCTGGCTGTTCCTCGTCATCGTCAGTGTCGCCGCCTACCTGCCGATGCTGGTCCATTACGGCCAGAACTACTGGTTCGAGTTCGGACCGTTTTCGGTGCAGGCGAGTCGCGTGCTGCTGTACGCCTCCTATTTCTTCATCGGAGCGGGAATCGGGGCGGCGAACCTCGAGGGTGGCGTGCTCAGCGCGCACGGACGGCTGACCGAGCGCCGCTGGTTCTGGACCGGCATCACGCTGATCCCCTACTGTTTGATGTGGGTGATGATCTACATCAAGCGCATGATCATCGGTAACCCCGATCCGCTGCCGGGCTGGTATCTCGGGATCTACGGTACCTTCTATGTGCTGTTCAGCGCCTCGATCCTGTTCGCGATCCTGGCCTACTTCCTGCAATCGAAATCGTCGGGCCCGACGCTGCTCGACCGGATGCAGGGCGACGCCTACGGCATGTTCCTGGTGCACTATCCGATCGTACTGTGGCTGCAATACTGGCTGTTTGATATGGATCTGCCGGCCTTCGCCAAGGCCGCGATCGCGTTCTTCGCCACTGTGGCGCTGAGCTGGGCGGTCACGGCCGTGTTGCGTAAGATTCCCGGCTCGAGATACGTGCTTTAGTTCGATGAAGCCGTAGGATGGGTAGAGCGCAGCGAAACCCATCACTTTCGTGCCGTGCATCGAGATGGTGGGTTTCGCTGCGCTCTACCCACCCTACGCCTACGCAGCGATCTCGCCCCTCGCCGCCACGCTTTCCAACCGCGGGGCGGCCGCCGCGCGATGGTCGCGGGCGATCAGGATGTAGAAGGTCGGCAGCACGAACAGCGTGAACAGCGTGCCGATCAGCATGCCCATCACCACGACGATGCCGATGGCGAAGCGGCTCGCGGCGCCGGCGCCGTCGGCATAGAGCAGCGGGGCAAGGCCCGCGACCATCGCGGCTGTCGTCATCAGCACCGGCCGCATCCGCACCGCGGCCGCCTTCTGGATCGCGGCGACCCGGTCGAGCCCTTCGTGGTGCTGGATCTCGTTGGCAAAGCTCACCATCAGGATGCCGTGCTTGGAGATCAGCCCGATCAGGGTGACGAGGCCGATCTGGGTGTAGATGTTCAGCGTGGTGAAGCCGAAATACAGCGGCAGCAGTGCGCCGCAGACCGCGAGCGGCACCGTGACCATGATCACCAACGGATCGCGAAAACTTTCGAACTGCGCCGCCAGCACCAGGAAAATCACGATCAGCGCCATGCCGAAGGTGACGATGAGACGGTTGCCCTCCTGGACATATTGCCGGCTGTCCGACAGCCAGTCGACGGTCATCCCCGGCGACAGCTTCTGCGCCTGCATGAACGACACCGCCTGCCCCATGGTGACGCCGGGCCTCAGCACCGCCGAGATCGTCGCGGCGTTCATCTGATTGAACTGCGGCAGCCGGTTCGGCTCCGGCTTGACGTTGACCTTGATCACCGTCGACAGCGGAAACATCTGCCCCGAGCTCGAACGGACGTTGAAGTTTCCGAGCCCTTCCGGCGTGACCCGGTCGGCCTGGCGCACCTGCGGGATCACCTCGTAGGAGCGTTCAAAGAAATTGAAGCGGTTGACATAGTTCTCGCCGACCAGCACCGCGAGGGTGTCGGCGATGGTCTGCATACTGACCCCGGCCTCGGCCGCCTTGGCGTGATCGATGGTGATCCGCGCGGTCGGGCTGTCGAAGGCGAGATCGCTGTCGACGAAGGCGAACAGCCCGCTCTTCCATGCGGCCCCCTTCAGCGTCTCGACCTCCTGATAGATGGTGGCGAAATCGCCGGCCGAGCGCACCACCATCTGGAACGGCAGGCCGCCGGTCGCCGCCGGCAGCGCCGCCGGCTGGAACGGCGTCACGCTGGCGCCGAGCACGCCATAGGACATGCCGTAGAGCTGGTTCTGGATGTCGTTGGCCGAGCGCTTGCGCTTGTCCCAATCGGTCAGGGTGATGCCGCCGAAGGCATGGTTCTGCCCGTCGGTACCGTTGATGAACCAGCTCGCGTGGTATTCGGGAAACGAGCGAAACAGCTGCTCGATCTGGTCGGAGGAGCGCGTGGTGTAATCGACGCTGGCATATTGCGGCGCGCGGAGCACGGTGAACACATAGCCCTGGTCCTCGGAGGGCGCGAGCTCGCGCTGGCTGCCGAGGAACAGCACCACGATCGCCGCCAGCACCCCGAATGCCACCAGCAGCACTGCTGCGCGCATCTTGAGCGTCGCGGCCAGCAGCCGGCCATAGCCACGCGACAGCCTTGAGAACTGATGCTCGACAAAACGGGCAAATCGGCCGTGCGAGGTGGCTTCGCCGAGCAGCTGCGCGCTCATCATCGGCGACAAGGTCAGGGCGATGACGCCCGAGACCACCACCGAGCCCGCCAGTGTGAAGGCGAATTCGCGGAACAGGCTGCCGGTCAGGCCACCCATCAGGCCGATCGGCGCATAGACCGCGGCGAGCGTGATCGTCATCGCGATCACGGGACCGATGATCTCGCGCGCGCCAATCAAGGCGGCGTCGCCGGGGCTCCGCCCTTCCTCGATGTGACGATGGATGTTCTCCACCACCACGATGGCGTCGTCGACCACGAGCCCGATCGCCAGCACCATCGCGAGCAGGGTCAGCAGATTGATCGAGAAGCCGAGCGCCAGCATCATCGCGGCGGTGCCGACCAGCGACAGCGGCACGGTGACGACAGGGATCAGCACCGAGCGGAACGAGCCCAGGAACAGCAGGATCACCACCACCACGATCGCGATCGCCTCGGCCAGCGAATGCTGTACCTCCGATATCGAGGCCTTGACGAAGTGCACGATGTTGAAGACGTCGGCGACCTTCAATCCGGGCGGTGCCACGCGGTTGAGGTCCTCGATCACCTTGGCGGTGGCGGCGACAATCTCCAGCGGGTTGCCGTCGGGGGTCGGCTGCACCGCGATGTAGACGGTGGGCCTGCCGCTGTCGCGTGCGTTGGAATCGTAGTTCTCGCCGCCGATCTCGAGGGTGGCGACGTCGCCGAGCCGCACCAGGCCGCCGCCGCCGGCGCCGGTCTTGATCACCATCTTGCGGAAATCGTCGAGATTGCGCAGATCGGTCGCCGCGGAGATGTTGGTGACGGTCATCTCGCCGCGCAGCCGCCCCGGCGCCGCCTGCACGTTGTTGGACCGCAGCGCGGCGGAGATATCGGCCGCGGTCAGCACGCGTGCCGCGAGCTTGAACGGATCGATCCACACCCGCATCGCCAGCGACGATCCGCCCGAGGTGTCGGCCGACGCCACGCCGGGCACCGAGGTGAGCAGCGGCTGCGCCACGCGGGTCGCGAAGTCGGTGATCTGCGCCGGCGTCAGCGTGTCGCTGGTGAAGGCGATGTACTGCACTGCCGACGCGCCGTCGGTGATCTTGGTGATGACAGGGTCGAACACGCCGGCCGGCATGCGGTACTTGACCTGCTGCACCTTGGCGAGCACTTCGGTCATGGCGCGGTCGGCATTGGCGTTGAGCACCAGCTTGGCCTTGATCTGGCTGAGGCCAAGCGTCGAGTTCGAGGTCATGTACTCGATGCCGTTGGCGGTCGCGATCGACTGCGCGATGACAGACGTGACGAAGCCCTGCATCACGTCCTGGGTCGCACCGGGGAACGAGACGTCGACCTGGATCGTCGCGCTCTCCATGTTGGGATATTGCCGCACCGGCAGCGAGACCATCGCTGCGGTGCCGATCAACAGGATCAGCAGGCTGACGACCGTCGCCAGAATCGGCCGGCGGATGAAGATGTCGGTGAAATGCATGATGCTTGCCTTTGGTCGCCTACCGCTCGCGGGTCAGCGTCCCTTCTCCGGCGTCTCCGCCATGGTCGTCTGGACGGCCGCGCCGGGCATGACGCGGAGCTGGCCCGCGGTGACGATGTGATCGCCGGGCGCAAGCCCCTGCTCCACCACGACACGCTCGCCGATCCGTTGCCCGGTCTTGACAGCGACGCCGACCGCCTTGTTGTCGCGCACGACCAGCACGCTCTCGCCGGATGCGCTGGTCTGGATCGCCGTGACCGGCACCACGATGGCGTCGGCCTGCGGCGGCAGCACGACGTTCACCATCACGAAGAGGCCCGGCCGCAGCAGCCGGTCGGGATTAGGAAACAGGGCTTGCACGAGGACATTGCGGGTGTCCTCGGCGACCTGCGGCTCGATGGCGTTGATCTTGGCCTCGAACACCCGATCGGGGAAAGCATCGGTACGGATCGTCACCGCGCTTCCCACCTTCAGATTTGACAGGCGCTGCTGCGGAACGGTGAAATTGGCATAGAGCTGGTCGAGCGCGGTCAGCGTCGCGAGCGCATCGCCGGCATTGACGTATTGGCCGAGATTGACCTTGCGCAGACCGATCTGGCCCGCGAACGGCGCGCGGATCGTCATCTGCGCGATCTGCGCATCGAGCTGGTCGAGCGAGGCGTCGGCCTGCTTCAGATCTTCCTGCCGCTGCTGCAGCGTCTCCTGGGTCACGAAGCCGGACGGCGCGAGGCCCTGCGCACGCTTCTCCTGCAATTGCGCGAAGCGTCCCTTGGAGACCGCAACCGCACGCGCGGCGCGCAGCGGCGCGTCATAGAGCTGCACCAGCGGCGCGCCCTCGGCGACATCGATGCCGGCATCGAAATTGATCGCGGTGACGCGGCCGGCAACCTCCGGCGCCAGAATCACCTGCCGCACCGCCTGCAGCGAGCCGATCGCCTCGATCGACCGCGGCAGGGTTTCGGTCCGCACCACCATCGCCGCGACCGGCGTCGGCGGGGCTTCGGCGGTGGGCTTGGCCGAGGCGCTGGATCCGCCTGCGCGCCAGGCAAACAAGCCGGCCGCGGCACAGGCGAGCAACAGAACGGTAATGCCGAACGGCCTGGCACGAAGCCCGAGCCAGCGGCGCGACGAAAATGATGCGGACGGCATATTGCTTCCAAGAACGAACCCCGGCGTGTCGGCCGGAAGCTTGCCCCTGCAAGCCCGCAATTGATATAGAACCTCAAGTATGGTTGAGGTCAAGGCTGGCAGCTTGCAAGTCTTCTAATGCACGACTTCTAATGCAAGACTTCCAATGCAGGACTTCTGATCCGGGATTGCTTGGGCAATGACGCTTGCGCAGGAGCTTTCAGTCGGCGAGGTGGCGCGGCGCAGCGGACTTGCCGTCTCCACCCTTCACTTCTACGAGAGCAAGGGACTGATCGCGAGCCGGCGCACCGGCGGCAACCAGCGCCGCTACATGCGCGGCGTGCTGCGGCGGATCGCGGTGATCAGGATCGCGCAGCGCGCCGGGATCCCGCTGGAGGAGATCAGGCAGACCTTCGCCGCGATACCGCTCGATCGCGCGCCGACCGTGCGCGAATGGGAGCGCGCGATGCGGGCCTGGACCGAGACGCTGGAGCAGCGCATCAACGATCTCACCGACCTCCGCGACAAGCTGTTCAACTGCATCGGCTGCGGCTGCCTGTCGGTGACCGATTGCCCGCTGCGCAATTGCGACGACAAGCTCGGCGCCCAGGGGCCGGGCCCGCGCATCCTGATCACCGCAGCCGAACGCCGGGCACGGCGCAAGCGGCGGGGCTGACGGCATTTTTCGTGGCCGACAAGTTGCGCACAACCTGCCTTTGGTCACATCCCGCCAGGTGATTCTCAGGTATGCTGGCCGGACTGCTTGACCCTAGGGAGTCCTGAGATGAACGACCCTCAAGTTGGATGGATCGCCGCCATCATCGTCGGCGGACTGGCGGGCTGGCTCGCCGAGATGTTCATGAAATCCGGAACCGGCATCTTCATGAATATCATCCTCGGCATTGTCGGCGCCGCGCTGGCGAACTGGCTGTTGGGTCTGCTCGGCGTATCGCTCGGCGGAGGCTGGCTCAGCTATCTCGTCGCCGGCTTCATCGGCGCCTGCATCATCATCTTTGCCTGGCGCGCGGTCCGCGGCGCGACATAAGGCATGATCCGAAGGGATCACGTTCGGAATAGAAATGGCGCGATGATGGGTTCATCGCGCCATTGAATCGTTGCTCGCGGCGCCTGATCCAGCCGGATCAGGCGGCAGTGCCGTGCATGTAGTTCGGCAGCCAGTACTCGAAGGCGCGCGACAGGCTTTCGACCGCAACCGGCGACTCCCCAGCCACCGCAATCGCGTCGCCGCCGGTGGTGCCGATGCGCGCGCAGGGCACGCCGGCGCCCTTCATCTTGGCCAGCACGAGGCCTGCGTCGGCGGCCGGCACGGTGACGATGTAGCGGGCCTGATCCTCGCCGTACCAATAGGCATGCGGCACGATCGAGGACGGCGCGGCCAGGAGCTGCGCGCCGATGCCGCTGGCGATCGCCATCTCGGCGAGCGCGATCAAAAGACCGCCGTCGGAGACGTCGTGCACCGCGGTCGCGGTGCCGGCATGGATCATGCCGCGCACCACGTCGCCATTGCGCTTCTCGGCAGCGAGATCGACCGGAGGCGGAGCGCCCTCCTCGCGGCCGCAGACGTCGCGCAGATAGACCGACTGGCCGAGCCAGCCCTGCGTGTCGCCAACCAGGAGGATCGCCTCGCCGGCCGCCTTGAACGCCAGGGTCGCGGACTTGGTGAAGTCGTCGAGCAGGCCGACGCCGCCGATCGAGGGCGTCGGCAGGATGCCGCGACCGTTGGTCTCGTTGTAGAGCGAGACGTTGCCGGACACGACCGGGAAATCCAACGTGCGGCAGGCCTCCGAAATGCCCTTCAGGCAGCCGACGAACTGGCCCATGATCTCGGGGCGCTCGGGATTGCCGAAGTTGAGATTGTCGGTGATCGCGAGCGGCCGGCCGCCGACCGCGGTGATGTTGCGCCAGGCTTCCGCGACCGCCTGCTTGCCGCCCTCGAACGGATCGGCCTCGCAATAGCGCGGCGTGACGTCGACGGTGAGCGCAAGGCCCTTCGGTCCGTCCTCGACGCGAACCACCGACGCATCGCCGCCGGGACGCTGCATGGTATTGCCGAGGATGACGTGGTCGTACTGCTCCCACACCCAGCGCTTCGAGCACAATTCGGGCGTGCCGATCAGCTTTTCCAGCGCATCCGCGATACCGAGCGGCGGCTTGACGTCCTGCCCGCGGATCACCGGCAGCGCATTCGAGGCGACGTGCGGACGGTCGTAGACCGGCGCCTCGTCACCGAGCTCCTTGATCGGCAGATCGGCCATCACGTCGCCGCCATGCTTGACGACGAAACGCTTGGTCGGCGTGGTGTAGCCGACGATGGCGAAATCGAGCCCCCATTTGCGGAAGATCGCCTCGGCCTCTTTTTCCTTCTCGGGCTTGAGCACCATGAGCATGCGCTCCTGGCTCTCCGAGAGCATCATCTCGTAGGCGCTCATCCCGGTCTCGCGGGTCGGCACCGCGCTGAGGTCGAGCTCGACGCCGAGATCGCCCTTGGCGCCCATCTCGACCGCCGAGCAGGTCAGGCCAGCCGCGCCCATGTCCTGGATCGCGATCACGCAACCCTTTTCCATGATCTCGAGGCAGGCTTCCAGCAAGAGCTTCTCGGCGAAGGGATCGCCGACCTGCACGGTCGGGCGCTTCTCCTCGGAGGCGTCGTCGAATTCGGCCGAGGCCATCGAGGCGCCGTGGATGCCGTCGCGGCCGGTCTTGGAGCCGAGATAGACGATCGGCATGTTCACGCCGGAGGCCGCCGCGTAGAAGATCTTGTCGGCGTCGGCGAGGCCGACCGCCATCGCGTTGACCAGGATGTTGCCGTCGTAGCGGGTGTGGAAACGCACCTGGCCGCCGACCGTCGGCACACCGAAGGAATTGCCGTAGCCGCCGACGCCCGCGACCACGCCGGACACCAGATGCCGGGTCTTGGGATGCTCGGGCGCACCGAAGCTCAGCGCGTTCAGGCAGGCGATCGGGCGCGCGCCCATGGTGAAGACGTCGCGCAGGATGCCGCCGACGCCGGTGGTCGCGCCCTGGTAGGGCTCGATGTAGCTTGGGTGATTGTGGCTCTCCATCTTGAAGACCACGGCCTGCCCGTCGCCGATGTCGATCACGCCGGCATTCTCGCCGGGACCCTGGATCACCCAGGGGGCCTTGGTCGGCAGCCCGCGCAGATGGATGCGCGACGACTTGTACGAGCAGTGCTCGTTCCACATCGCCGAGAAGATGCCGAGCTCGGTGAAGGTCGGAACCCGCCCGATCAGCTTCAGGATGCGCTCGTACTCGTCCGGCTTCAGCCCGTGGGCGGCGACGAGTTCGGGGGTGATTTGGGGCTCGTTCTTGGCATCGTTCTTGGGCGCGTTCATGGGACCCTTAATAGGTAGATAGAACGGGGGCGAAAAGGCCTTTTAGGGCCCATTTCCGGCCTGTCCAGAGCTTTGCGGCAGCTGACCGCGGCCCGGGATTTGGTCCCGGGATTTGCACAATGGGGATGGATCGGATTTAAGGACCCGAACCCGATAATTGAAGGCCATATTTCGTGAACGAGCTCGCCAAAACCGCATTCAACCGCCGCCCCGACCTGCACGTCGAAACCGAGGGCGAATTCGCCGGCTGGCGAACCTGGACCCGGGACAATTTCGAGACCCATACCGGCCCGTTCTACCACCGTATGGACGAGAACGGCCGCATCACCTGCGCGTTCCGGGTCGGCAAGAAGCACCTCAACGGCTCCGGCAACGTCCACGGCGGCTGCTTCATGACCTTCGCGGATTACTGCCTGTTCGCGCTCGCCGGCTCGGTGCTGCAGGGCCCCGGCGTCACGGTGTCGTTCGCCTCGGAATTCCTCGACGCCGCCCGCGAGGGCGACCTGATCGAGTGCACCGGCGAGGTCACCCGCGCCGGCATGTCGCTGATCTTCGTGCGGGGCATGCTGACATCGGCGGAGCGGCCGCTGTTCACCTTCTCCGGCACCATCAAGCGGGTGAAGCGCAGGACGCCGGCGCAGGCAACGGCGTAAAGCGTGTGACGTCTGTGGACGCACGCCGTCATCCAGCCGTTACATCGCCACGGATTGAATCGACAGCACAGCTCTAGCGCGTTGTGTTCACGCGCGTTCTTCGCGTGAGGCAATGCGAACTGCGGTTGTGACGTATCGACGCGCTGTCGTTGCGTCGTCGCGCGCGCGTCACATGCGCGTCAGGCAAGCCCCCGAAGATTGCTGAACGGTTTCCGTTTGTGCGTTCGCGCAGCGAAGTTGGGGCATTCTCATGAAATTGAAGACGTTCGTTTCCGTTACGACGGCGATGTCGCTTGTCGCATCGCTGGCGTGGACTGCAACTCCGGCGCGCGCCGGTCAAGACGGCGATAATGGTGATCGCGGCGTTGGCGATGCTCGCGGTCACGATCAGGATCATGACGGCGGTCATCACGGCCGCAAGCCGCGCGTGGTGATGATCTCGCTCGACGGTGCCAAGCCCGATTTCATCCAGAAATTCATCGAGGAAGGCGTACTGCCGCGCGACGGCGGCCTCGCCCAGCTGAGCCGGCGCGGCGCGGTGGCGTTGCAGAACGTGACGGCGTCACCGTCGCTCACCGCGGTGTCGCATATTGCGATCGCGACCGGTTCGACGGCAGTCCACAACGACATCCCCTCGAACACGTTCGAGCCGATCGTCGGGCCGATCTCCGGCAGTATCAGCGGCTTTGCGGCGCCGATCGGCGGCTACAGTGAGAACCCGCTCGGGCCGTCGCCACACCCGACCGCGGTGCCGTTGTGGGTGCAGCTGCACCAGCAGGGCAAGAAGGTCGTCACGGCGACCTGGCCAGGCGGCGACGGCGCCGACATCTCCATCAACAAGACCGTGGTGCAGCCGGCCCAGCCGACCCGCATCACCGACTTCACGGTCCCGTTCGGCGCGTTCGGCGGCATCGGGGCCCAGGGCTTCTCGCTGTCGCGAGGCGACTTCACGGCCGACCCGAGCATCGTGACGGCGCTGCAGGCTGCCGGCCATTTCTCGTTCAGCCCGGTAATGGTGACCTCCGCACCGATCGAGACGTTTTCCTGCTCGGCCGCGGCAACCGCGACCTGCACCAACGCCTCGACGCTCGACGTCAAATATTCGATCCGCGTCGCCGCGATCGACACCACCAACGATCGCAAGGTGAACTACGACACGCTGGTGTTCTTCGATGCCAACCGCGGCATCACCGCAGGACCGTTCCACGCGCCGTCGACCGGGCCGGCCTATGTCAAGTTCGGCGGCGAGAACGCACCGTTCTTCTTTGAAGGCAGCGGGGCGAAGGTTGGTGCCGCGTACTTCGTCTCTGCGCTGTCTCCCGATCTCTCGGTGGTGCGCTTCGCCCGCTACGGCGCCAATTACATCCCGCGCAATACGCCGGTTCTCGCCGACGTCGACGACATCAACAACAACATCGGGTTCTGGCGTCCGCAGGCCGACTTCCGCATTCCGGAGCGGCTGAGCCCGGGCTTCACGGGCTTCCCCGACGTCGAGATCGAGACGATGTTCGAGGACATGGTGAAGACCTTCGTGCGCTACCAGGCCAATATCGGCGAGCGCGCGATCAAGACCCATCCGGACGCCGACCTCGTCATGGTCTATATCGAGCAGCCCGACGGCTCCGAGCACCAGTTCCTGCTGACCGATCCCCGCCAGGGCACCACCCCGACCGATCCGAATTCGATCGGCGCCAACCAGGATGCTGCCAAGGTCAAGCGCTACGCGTCCTACATCCGTTTCGCCTACCAGACGGCCGACAAGGCGGTGAAGCAGATCGCCGATGCGGCGGGCCGCGACAGCAACGTGATCGTGGTGTCGGACCACGGCTTCGCGCCGTTCCACACCTCGGTCAATCTCACCAACATCCTGCGCAACGCCGGGATCGACACCAGCAAGGTCGGGATCCGCACCTCCGGCCCCGCCGCCGACATCTACGTCAACCTGCAGAACCGCGAGCTCGGCGGCACCGTTGATCTGGCGACCTACCGCACCCTGGTGGCGCAGATCACTGACGCGGTGAAGAACGCGGTCGACCCCAATGCCCGCTTCAACTACTCACTGAAGGACCAGCGCATCTTCACCGTCGTCGAGACCCGGCCGCTGCAATGCGACGCCGGAACCGGACAATGCATCAGCAAGACCATCGGCCAGGACTATGGCGACGTGTTCGCGCTGATGGCGCCCGGCTACAATTTCGACGGCATCCAGAACCCCGGGGTCGCGCGCCAGGGCGACGCACCGTTCAACGCGGCAACCACCATGCTGTCGATGCCGAACTTCTATGGCGCCCACGGTCACGACCCCGAGCTTCCGGTGATGAGCGCGACGTTCATCGCCGCGGGCCCGCAGATCCGCAAGGACACCGTGGTGCGGCACATGCGCAATATCGACGTGGCGCCGACCATCATGCGGATCCTCGGTTCGGCACCGCAGCAGGTCGACGGCGAGGTGCTGGGCCAGGTCCTGCGCTAGAGCATGGTCCGGCATTTCAGGCACAGCTCACGCGATGGACGCCGGAGCGGCGTCCATCGCTGATTCGTTCTCGCCAATCCTGCGCCACTGGCGTTCACCGAACGGAAGTGTCAAAATCAAATCTATTCGCCGTTATTTGAAATGACGCCGTGGTGAACCCCTGCCACCCTCCCGGCGCACCAGGCCCGAACCAGGGGCGACATGTTCACCCGGCTGCACCAGCAGTGACAACCAATTGGGATCAAGTCATGAGCGCGGCAACACCGGAACATATTATGCAGATTGGTATGGGCTTTTGGGCGTCCAAAACGCTCTTGAGCGCCGTCGAACTGGGCGTGTTCAGTACGTTGGCCGATGGCCCCGCTGACCTGCCGACGCTGCAAAGGACGCTTGCGTTGCATCAGCGATCGGCCCGCGACTTCCTCGATTCGCTGGTGGCGCTCAGATTGCTTGAGCGCGAGAACGGCATCTACAGCAACACCCCGGACACGGACCTGTATCTCGATCGCGCCAAGCCATCCTACATCGGAGGCATTCTGGAGATGGCGAATGCCCGGCTCTATGGCTTTTGGGGATCGCTCACGGAGGCCCTGCGCAGCGGCGAATTGCAGAACGAGGGCAAGGGCGGAGGAGAAGACTTATTTGCGGCATTGTATGCCGATCCGGATCGGTTGCGGGGATTTCTGACCGCGATGAGCGCAATAAGCGCGGGTGCGGCGCATGCTATTGCCGGCAAGTTCCCTTGGAGCGAGTACAAGACTTTCATGGATCTCGGTTCGGCTCAGGGCATGGTGCCTGCCACGCTCGCACACGACCATCCGCACCTCACCGGCATCGGCTTCGACCTTCCCGCGGTCAAGCCGGTGTTCGAGGAATTTATCGCTCAGCGCGGGCTGGAGGATCGGGTGCGGTTTCGGGGAGGAAACTTCTTCGAGGACCCGCTGCCGGAGGTTGAAGTCATCATCATGGGTCACATCCTTCATGATTGGGACCTTGCCAAGAAACGGGCGCTTCTCGGCAAGGCATTCGATGCGCTTCCGAAAGGTGGCGCAATCATTGTTTATGACGCCATCATCGATGACGATCGCCGCGAAAACGCTTTCGGGCTTCTGATGAGCTTGAATATGCTGATCGAAACCGCCGGTGGGTTTGACTACACAGGCGAAGACTGTCAGGCTTGGATGCGCGACGTCGGATTTTCCCGAACGCGGGTCGAACCGCTCGTTGGCCCGGATTCGATGGTGATCGGATTTAAGTAGCGTATCCGCGTGGTCTACCGATCAGTCCGCTTTCCGGACGCCGACGCCGTAAGCGCCTCGAAATTATGCTGCCAATACTGCTCGATCTGCTCGACCAGCGTGGCCGGCAGGGGAACGTAGTTGAGCAATTGAGCCTGCGGCTTGCCGCTCTGCAATGACCAGCGCAGGAAGTCGATCGCGGTTGCCGACCCGTCGGGCGATTTCGGCTGCTTGTGCATCAGGACGAAAGTCCTGGCCGTGATCGGGTATGCGTCCTCGCCGGGAGCGTTGGTGAGGACCAGGTTGAAGTCCTGCGTCGCCATCCAGTCCGCGCTCGAGGCCGCAGCCTGGAACGATGCGGCGTCGGGGGTGACGAAATTGCCGGCACTGTTCTGCACCAGGCCGAAGGAAATCCGGTCAAGCCGTGTGTGGGCCAAGTCACAAAACGGTAGCATACGCCGGAGGCGTCGGATTTGGCACCCGGACGACGCCAGCCTCAGTCCCACAGACGCAGCCCGCCAATTCCTCCAAGCGGGATATCGGCGTAAATTCAATACCCTAGCCTTGCATCGCGCCGCCGCGCTAGATTGCTGCTTCGCGCGCCAATGCGCGAAGGGAGCCAAATCAAGGTGCCGAAGAGCACAGCGAAAACGGGCGGCGTGACGGCTCCCGAGAAAGTGCCCACCTCGTCCACGTCGGCGCCGGGCGCGCGCGGCTGGCGCGATTATGCGCTGCTGCTGGCGCTGGCGTGCTGCTGGAGCTCGACCTACCCGCTCACCAAGATCGGGCTCGGCTCGATCCCGCCGGTCACCTTCATTTCCGCGCGCTCGCTGGTGGCCGCCGCCTTCCTCCTCATCGTGCTGCGCATTCGCGGCATCCGCATCCCGACCGACCTCAAGGCCTGGAAGCTGTTCGCCTTCCAGCAGACCATCAACTCCACGATCCCGTTTTTGGTGATCACCTGGGCGCAGCTTTACGTGCCGGCATCCAACACCGTGGTGCTGGCCTCGACGACGCCGATCTTCGCCTTCCTCATCACCTGGGCGATCACGCGACACGAGCCGGCCTCTCTGCTCAAGCTGGTCGGTGCGATCCTCGGCCTCGCCGGCACGGTCGCGATCATCGGCCTCGACGCACTCTCAGGCTTCGGCAAGGAGATCTTCGCCGAGATCGCGATCCTGCTCGCCACCGTCTCGTTCGCCTGCGCCACGATCTTCGGGCTTCGGCTGTCGGACTATGATCCGATGGTCGTGGCGGCCGGCTCGCTGTTGTTCGGCGGCACCGTGCTGCTGCCGGTCGCCCTGATCGTCGACCATCCCTGGACCCTGCACCCGACGCCGCAGGCGCTGGTCGCCACCGTCGTGATGGGCATCTTCTCCAGCGCGTTCGGCCTGATGCTGTTCTACATGTGCCTGACGCGGCTCGGCACGCTGACGACGAATGCGCAAGGTTATCTTCGCATTCCGATCGGCGTCGCGCTGTCGGTGATCCTGCTCGGGGAATCCGTGCCGTCGAATCTCGCGCTCGGCCTCGTGCTGGTCATGGCCGGCGTCGCCGCGATGACGGTGCCGGGCGAAGCAGTCAAACGGTGGCTGCGCAGGCTGTAGCTGCTGCTCATCGAATCTGACAGACCCGCTATTTGCGGTCGCCTATCTCGCTTCACAGCGCGCTTTGCGCTCCTCTTCGGCGCGCTTCGCACGCTCCGATCTCGCCTGCTTTTCCTCCGCCGAAAGCACCTCCTCGATGACCTTCGTCTCTTGTGCGGGTCCATCGTAGGCATCAGCGAATCCGGCGAGCGGCACGGTCAAGCTGATCGGCGAATTGGCCTTATCGAAGGCTTCCAGAGTGAGCGCATGCGCTTGCTTGAGCTGATCGACCATTTCCGGTCCGGCGTCGTAGTCAGCCGTGCAACCGTAGGCAAAGCAGCCCGCGTAGGGCCGCTCAATCGCTTGTCCCTGATCGATAATGATCCGAACACCACGTTCGACTATCACCCGGGTCGGCAAGAAAACGCGCAACGTCTTCCTGGAATCTCCGGTGCGCGCGATCAGCGCGGCTGCCACGACTGCCCCGCAGTCTATGTTCTCTATCTTCGATCGCCCCTCTCGCCCGACAATGCAGGTGTCGGCTATGCAGAACTTCGTCCAGGGGGGATAAGTCAACGTAGCCTGTTCGCCGGCTACTGGGCCGGCAACCAGCCAAGCAAGCGCCATGCCGGCGCAGCAACGCAAGATCACACGGCGCATGGCCGCTTTCCCCGATCAGACCTGAACTCAGGCTCGTCGCGGACTGTGTCCGCATCAGGGCGTTGCACGCCGCAGAAATGCTACTTCTTGTCGTCCTTCGCAACGTCGCGGGTCACGAGTTGCTGCAGCACCTCGGCGCGCGAGTTCATTGGCGTCGGGTACGACCGTCGACAGGTCGACGAACCGCTTCTTCACCGCTTCGCTCGCACTCGGGCGCAGCCATGCAGGCGACGATGCTGGACCCCGGCTTATTGCACGCTGACCAGCGTGAGGTCGACGAACCACGATTGGGGCGACACAAAACCCTTCACCTTCGGACTCATCGCGCGAGGGTTCAGATCGTGGACAATATAGAGCCAAGGCGGATCGTCGACGAGGCGCTCATGCGCCTTGCGGTAAGCCGCCGAGATCACTTTCGGATCGGTCGCTTCCGAAATCGTCTTGAGTGCGGCTTCGAACTCGTCGTCCTTCCATTGCTCGAAATTGAAACCGTTCGGTGAAAAATTGGCGGCCAGGAAATAGCGCGCCATCACGCCGGCGTCCGACGAAGGCGAGCTGATATTGAGCGCCATAGCGCCGCGCAAAGTTGGGCTGTCGGGCGTGGCCCGGGCCGCCGTCAGAAGCACCTGCCACTCGATGACGTCGAATTCCACATCGACCCCGCAGGCTTCCTTCAGGTTCTGCTGCAGGAATTCGTTCATCGGCAGGGGCAGCATCTGCCCCGAGCCTGAATTCGAGATCAGCACCTTGAACGCCAATGGCTTCGCCGACGTGTAACCCGCCTCGGCAAGCAGCGCCTTGCCCTTGGTCGGATCGAACTTGTAGTGATTGACCGGCGCGCCGAAATCGGGATCGCTGGCCTTGAGCCAGCCGACCGACGGCTCTGCGGTCCCGTTGAGCAGGGACACCAGCCCGTCCCGATCGATGCAGTAGTTCAGGGCCTGGCGAACCCTGACGTCCTTGAACGGGCTGTTGGCGGCGCCGATGTTGTAGAACCACGGCCAGACATGCGGATAGGAGCCGGTGGTAATGGTGAAGCCGGCGGATTTCAGCGAGTCGACGCCATCGGCCGGCGGCACTTCGATCCAGTCGACCTGGCCGGCACGCAAGGCGGCCAGCCGCGAATTGGCCTCGGGGATCGGCAGCAACACGACATTGTCGACCTTCGCTGTCTTGCTCGTGTCCCAATACTTGTCCCAACGCGCCAGATCTGCCTCTTGCCGCGGCACAATCCTGGTGATGCGGAACGGCCCGGTGCCGGCAGCCGGCAACGTCGCGACCTTGGCCCAGTCGCGGCCGGCCTTTTCGAATGAAGCGGGCGAGGTGAACAGAAGATAGACCGCCATATAGGGAAAATAGGATGCCGGCTTCGTCGTCGAGATCGCCACCGTTGCGTCATCGATCTTCCGGTAGCTGCCCATCACCGGGACCCGCGCCCGCGACATCGCCGAACTCGGCGGCTCAAATTGCGGGCTCTCGCTGTTGAAGTAGCGATCGAGATTCCAGATCACGGCATCGGCATTGAAATCGGTACCATCGTGGAATTTGACGCCCTGGCGCAGATGGAAAATCCAGGTCTTGTTGTCGACGGGGTCCTGTTCCCATTTCTCCGCGAGTCCGGGACGCAAAGTCGCCAAGCGGTCGGTTCCGCTCAGATTCCACAGCACCAAACCCTCAAAGATCGGATAACCGAGAAAGCGCATGCCTTCGAAGCCGTTATTCGGCAGCCCGGTGGCCGTCGGGATATCGGACGCCGTCATGGCGATGCGCAACGTGGTCTCGGCCATCGCCCAATGCGACCACAGCAGCGCGCATAGGAACGCAATCGTGCGGTGAGCCTTGCGAATGAGCATGATGCGCTCCCGTCCTGATCGATCGGGAGATCACCAGCAAATTTCAGGCCAGTCTGGCGAGCGGCTGACGCAAGGCTCGCCGCCTCGGCGACCGCGTCGAGGGCAGAGCCAACGCAGCGACGATGACCCTCTACTTCTTATCGTCCGCCAGCAGCGTGCGGTATTTTGCGACGTCGCGGGTCACGAGCTGCTGCAGCGCCTCGGGCGCGAGCTCATTGGCGTCGGGGGCGACGGTCGACAGGTCGGCGAAGCGCTTCTTCACCGCCTCGCTCGCAACCGCGGTGCGCGCGGCGGCGTTGAGCTTGGCGATGATCTCGGGCGGTGTGCCCTTCGGCGCGAACAGGCCGTTCCAGCCCTGCGCCTCGAACTCGGGCAGTCCGGCCTCGGCCGAGGTCGGCAGTTCCGGCAGCGAGGCCAGCCGCACGGTCGAGCCAACGACGACCGCTTTCACCAGCTTGTCGTCGATCGCCTGCGACACCGAGGCCGCGGCATCGCAGACGCCGTCGATCTGACTGCCGATCGCGTCCGTCAGCGCAAGCGCCGCGCCGCGATAGCCGACCAGCTGCACGTCGATGCCGGCGGCATGAACAAAACTCTTGCAGATCAGGTAATTCGAGGAGCCCACGCCGGCATGGCCGAGATTGACCTTGCCCGGATTCTTCCTGGCGTAGTCGATGAATTCCTTGAGGTCCTTGGCCGGAAAATCCTTGCGCAGCGCGACGATGCCGAAGGTCTTGGCGACCACGGCAATCGGCGCGAAGGAGTCAGGCGTAAACGGCAGCTTCGGATAGATCGTGTAGGTCGCGGCGTTGGTGCCGGCATTGCCGATCGCGATGGTGTAGCCGTCCGGCTCGGCGCGCGCGGCGCGGGCGAGCGCGGTCGAGCCGCCGGCGCCGCCGACATTCTCGATGATGATGCTCTGGCCGAGCGCCGTGCCCATCTGGTCGGCGACCGCGCGGGCGATCACGTCGGAGGTGCCGCCGGCCGTGAACGGCACGATCATCGTGATCGGACGCTTCGGGAAGTCCTGGGCGTAGGCCGACGTCGCAAGCAGAAGCGCCGCAGCCGCGGCAACGCACCACCGCCGCATTTTATTCTGACGCGTTTTCTTCACGCGAACCGGTCCCCACTTCGCTCGAAAACGCTATGGTGATTACGCCGCCTTTTCGAACTGCTGGACCAGGCCTGCGAACAGGCCGCGGCCGTCGGTGCAGCCCATGATCTCTTCGACGTGGTTTTCCGGATGCGGCATCATGCCGAGCACGTTGCCGCGCTCATTGACGATGCCGGCGATCGAATGCGCGGCGCCGTTCAGATTGGAGGCCTCGTCGACCACGCCCTCCGGCGAGCAGTAGCGGTACAGCACCCGCCCGTCGCCTTCGAGCCGCTTCAGCGTCTCTTCGTCCGCCTCGTAATTGCCTTCGCCGTGAGCCACCGGCACGCGGATCACCTGGCCGGCATTGTAGCCGCGGGTGAACGGCGTGTCGGAACGCTCGACGCGCATATGCACGTCGCGGCAGATGAACTTCAGCCCGGCATTGCGCATCAGCACGCCCGGTAGCAGCCCCGACTCGCAGAGGATCTGGAAGCCGTTGCAGACGCCGAGCACGAGCCCGCCCTTGGCGGCGAAGTCGCGCACCGCGTCCATCACCGGCGCGCGCGCTGCGATCGCGCCGCAGCGCAGGTAATCGCCATAGGAAAAGCCGCCGGGCACCACCACGAGGTCCGTGCCTTTGGGCAGCGCGGTCTCGGCGTGCCAGACCATCGCGGTCTCATTGCCGGATGCGAGCTTGAGCGCGCGCGCCATGTCGCGCTCGCGGTTGATGCCGGGGAAGACGAGGACGGCTGATTTCATGGAGTTGGTACTTCGTTCAATTCGAGACGTGTCTCTATGCGGTCAAGACGGCCTTCGTGGCGAACCAGCGTCGCGTGAATACCGGAAATCTCCTGGAACACGCCGGTAATTTCCTGGCGGATACCATTCTGAGACGTTCGCGATGCCTGCATTTCCTGCTTCAACTCATCGATCTTGCCGTCGACCTGAGCCAAACGCGCCTGGACCGATTTCATCACTTCGAACATCAGCTCCATCGTCACGTCGGCCATTTGCTCGCCCCTTACGCCTTCAGTTCGATGGCATAATTCTCGATCACGGTATTCGCCAACAACTTGTCGGCGGCGGCCTTCAGCGCCGCTTCCGCCTTGGCCTTGTCGGTCGCGGCGAGCTCGATGTCGAACACCTTGCCCTGGCGAACGCTGGCGACGCCGTCGACGCCGAGCGATTTCAGCGCACCCTCGATCGCCTTGCCCTGCGGATCGAGGATGCCCGACTTCAATGTCACTGTCACACGTGCCTTCACGGTCGTCCCTTCAGCTTAGCTCTTCACCAGCACCGGGCCGCTACCGGCCGGCCGCTCGTTTTCAATCAGAATGCCGAGCCGCTTGGCGACCTCGGTGTAGGCCTCGAGCAGGCCACCCAGATCCCTGCGGAAACGGTCCTTGTCGAGCTTCTCGTTCGACTTGATGTCCCACAGCCGGCAGGAGTCCGGCGAGATCTCGTCGGCGACGATGATCCGCATCATCTCGTTCTCGAACAGCCGTCCGCACTCCATCTTGAAGTCGACGAGGCGGATACCGATGCCGAGGAAGAGGCCGGTCAGGAAGTCGTTGACGCGGATGGCCAGCGCCATGATGTCGTCGATCTCCTGCGGCGTCGCCCAGCCGAAGGCGGTGATGTGCTCTTCCGACACCATGGGGTCGTTGAGCTGGTCGTTCTTGTAATAGAACTCGATGATCGAGCGCGGCAGCTGGGTGCCCTCCTCGATCCCGAGCCGCTGCGACAGCGAGCCGGCGGCGACGTTCCGCACCACCACCTCGAGCGGCACGATCTCGACCTCGCGAATCAGCTGCTCGCGCATGTTGAGGCGGCGGATGAAGTGGGTCGGCACCCCGATGTCGTTGAGGTGCTGAAACAGGTACTCCGAAATCCGGTTGTTGAGGACGCCCTTGCCCTCGATCACCTGGTGTTTCTTGGCGTTGAACGCGGTCGCGTCGTCCTTGAAGTGCTGGATCAGGGTTCCCGGCTCGGGGCCTTCGTAAAGCACCTTGGCCTTGCCTTCATAAATACGGCGTCGACGGCTCATTGGGATGTACCGTGTTTTGTTGAAATCCATGGATTTGGGTGCTCCGGATGACTTGGGGTTACGACCCACGACGGAGCTGCCGCGGAGGCCTGGAACCTGGGCAATCCAATTGGAAACAGAACAAGAACCATGCCTGTTGGCAACCTATCCGATTGGCCCATCCAGCACAATCGATAGTGCCCCCTTGAGGGCACTTATACCGCCCTATCATAAAGGGCCGATTCCGCCAGTTTTGCCTGCGGCTTAACGGCTCGTTGTCTTGCCGATTCCTCCCACCTATCTAGGCAGGCACAGGGGTTGCCGCAACGCGCGGCGGCCCTCATTCAGCAAGGGAATTGGAACTTCAGCCATGAGCGAATTCAACAAGCGCGAGGAAGGTTTCGAGAAGAAGTTCGCCCTCGACGAGGAGCAGAAGTTCAAGGCTGAAGCCCGCCGGAACAAGCTGCTCGGCCTGTGGGCGGCCGAGAAGCTCGGCATCACGGGCGATGCCGCCAGCGCCTATGCCAAGGAAGTGGTCGCCGCCGACTTCGAGGAAGCCGGCGACAATGACGTGCTGCACAAGGTTCTGAAGGACCTCACGGCCAAGGGGCAACCCGCCACCGAGCGCGATATCCGCGCCAAGATGGACGAGCTGCTGGCGGTGGCCGCGGCGCAGGTCAAGGCGGGAAGCTGAGTTCCCGGTACACCCTACCAAGTCGACTTTTACGCGCGCCGGACACCGTTCCGGCGCGACGTGTTTGTGCCCCTCGCCTTGGTGAAGTCGGCACGGAGGATGTCGAGCAGACGGCGTGAGGCGGCGCTGAGGAAGCCGCCGTGCCGTGTCACGGCGACGACCTCGTGGCTTGCGGCGAGATCGCCGACGCGGATCGTCGCGATCCTCGAGCTACCCAATTCCTCCGTCGCATTGCTTTGTGACAGCAGCGCGATCCCGAGCCCGGCCTCGACCAGGCGCTTCTGCGCCGTCAGGCTGTCGACCGGCGTCCAGGCGACCTCGCCGAGCCCGTGCGTCAGGAACAGGGCGAAGACGTGCGAGGCGGTGATTTCGCGGCGTCCCGGCACCTCCGGGAAGGCGATCCAGCGCTCATCCCTGAGATCGGCAAGCTTGCCGACCCGGCGTCCCGCCAGCGGATGGTCCGGCGCGCAGACCACCCCGAGCGGCTCGGCAAACAGCACCTCGCAATCGAGGTCGCGCGAGCGGTCGCGGTCGTAACGCAACCCGATCGTCGCCTCGCCGCGCCGGATCAGGTCGCTGACCTCGGCGCTGGTCGCGGTGCGCAGCGTCAGCGCAACGTCCGGGTGCCGGCGGGCAAAGCGCTTCAATACGTTCGAGAGCCGCTCGCCGGCGAGGGTACCGGTCACCGCCAGCGCCACCGGGCCGGAATTGCCGCGCAGCAGCGCGCGCACCGCGTTCTCGGCATCCTGCGCCGCCGCCACCGCCCGTTCGGCATAGGGCACCATCACCCGCCCGGCATCGCTCAGCCGCGTCTTGCCCGCGATCCGCTCGAACAGGGGCACCCCGAGCTCCTGCTCGAGCAGCGCTATGCGCCGCGAAATCGCCGGCTGCGAGCGGTGCAGCGCCTTGGCGGCATGCGAGATCCCGCCGCGCCGATGCACCACCAGGAACGTGTTGAGCGCGTCGCTGTCCATCGCCCTCCCCATGCAAAAAGCTGATGATATCGAGAGAAATAACAAATTTGTCTGATGGGCGAAACCGCCCTATCGCTGCTTTCAGTCGCTTTTGACAACAGCAGGAGTTCACATGCGCACCCAGGCGGACAAGGCAGCACGGTTTCGCGAGCTGCATCAGCGGCCCGGCACCTTCATCATTCCAAATCCGTGGGACGCCGGAACGGCGAAGCTGCTCGCATCCATGGGCTTCGAGGCGCTGGCGACCACCAGCCTCGGGCTCGCCAACACGCTTGGCCGTTCGACCGTCAGCCTCGACGAGATCATCGAGAATTGCCGGGTGATCGCCGAGGCCACCGACCTGCCCGTCAATGCCGATCTGGAAAAATGCGGCGCCGACATGCCGAAGCTCGCGGCCGAGGCGATCCGCTTCGCCGCCGAGGCCGGCGCGGTCGGCGGCTCGATCGAGGATTCGACCGGCGACCCGCAGCGCCCGATCTACGATTTCACGCTCGCCGTGGAGCGGGTCCAGGCCGCGGTCGAGGCCGCACGGGCGCTGCCCTTCCCGTTCACGCTGACGGCGCGGGCGGAAAACTTCCTGCACGGCCGCAAGGACCTCGACGACACCATCAAGCGGCTACAGGCGTTCGAGGCCGCCGGCGCCGACGTGCTGTATTCGCCGGGCCTCTACGATCTCGCCACCATCAAGACCATGGTGTCATCGATCAACAAGCCGTTCAACCTCGTGATGGGCTTTGCCGATCCGACCCTGACCGTCGAGCAACTCGCCGCCGCCGGCGTCAAGCGCATCAGCGTCGGCGGCGCGATGCAGCGCCACGCGCTGGCTGCGTTCCTGCGCTGTGCCCGCGAGATGAAGGACAACGGCGCATTCAGCTTCGTCCGCGACATGGCGCCGGTGAAGGAGGTCCGCGCGGCATTCGCCGCAGCGAAAGGCGAATAGGAAGCAGCGAATGGCGAATCGGAAAGCATCCATTCGCTATTCGCGCTTCTCTCATCTCCTCGAAATCCGTCTCCCGACAAGTCGCCACTCACGTCGCGGCGTGCCTTGAGCGGCCGCGATTCTCAGTCTGCGCACGACATATATGGTCTCCTCCTCCAGGGTGAGTGAACAGCTTCACACAACCATCGGTGAATCGGACGTAGAACACGACGGGCGCAGGCGTACGATCAGTTCATTCCAATCGATCCTGCGCACGTCGATTCAATCTACACCGATGATCAGAGGCGGCGTCTCGTCGCGATGGGGGATTTCCAAAATGAAGAGCTGGTTGTTTTCCCTGCACAAGGGCGTTGGAAACAGTCCGCAATTTCTTACGAACGTCTTCAACGGCGAGGCCTGGAGCGGCGATGTCCCGATGCCGGGGAACACCTGGATCAGCAACACGCCGGCAGCCGTCGTCTTCAACACCAACCTGTATGTGTTCTATCCGATCAACCAGTCCCTCTATTACAGGGTCTATGACGGCGAGCTGTGGACGGCGGCAGCCCAGGTGCCCAACATGGCCGGCGTCGGCGGCGGCGTGGCGGCCGCCGTGTATGACGGCCTGATCTATCTGCTGTACTCGAATCCCGGCCAGTCCGACCTGATGTACAAGACCTACGACGGCACCAGCTTCGGACCCGAGATCAACACATCCGGAACCAACCATCTCATCTCCGTCGCCTACCAGAACGTCGACACCCCGGCCGCGGTCGTGCGCGGCGACACGCTCTACGTGTTCGGCCGCGGGCCCGGCTATAGCGAACCCGGCAACATGAACCGCTTCTGGTACGCGACCTTCGACCGCAGCACCTGGCGAAGCAATCCGGTTGCCGGCACGGAAGGCCTCAGCAACGGTCCGGGCGCAGCTTCCTACAAGGACTGGATCTACCTGTTCTTCAACGACCCCACGGGTCTCTTCTTCTTCAAGCGGTTCGACGGCATTGGCAGCTGGGGAGCCGACCGCCAGGTCCCCGACACGCCGGGCAATTTCGGCAATGCCGCGCCGGTCGTGTTCAACGACACATTGTACGTCCTGCACCAGGGGCCCAACGGCCAGTTCCTGTACAAGACGACCGACGGCGAGGACAACTGGACCAGCGACACGGCCGTGCCGAACACGGCCGGCCTGAGCTGCGGACCCGCCGCAGTGACCTTCTCGCTCTGACGCGGGGCGAAGCATGCCTGCGCCGCCCCGGATTGCCCGAGGCGGCGCCTTCTAGAATCTGGTATGCTGGCGCCAGCACCGCAAGCCCGGCCGAGCGTTACCAGACCTGACGATTCATCGCAGGTCGCGGCTTGCAGCCAGCCTCAGGCAATGCCAAGAGAGCGGGATGTCCCAAGATCACATTTCCAACGTCCTCGCCGAACGTTACGCCTCGCCCGCCATGCGCGCCATCTGGAGTGGCGAAGGCAAGGTCCGCCTCGAACGCGACTACTGGATCGCCGTGCTGAAGGCCCAGCGCGATCTCGGCATCGCGGTGCCGGATGGCGTGATCGAAAGCTACGAGCGCGTCAAGGACCAGATCAACCTGGCCTCCATCATGAAGCGGGAGCGCGTCACCCGCCACGACGTCAAGGCGCGCATCGAGGAGTTCTGCGAGCTCGCCGGTCACGAGCACCTGCACAAGGGCATGACCAGCCGCGACCTCACCGAGAACGTCGAGCAATTGCAGGTCTACCGCGCGCTGCAGCTCATCGAGACCAAGAGCATCGCCGCACTCATCCGCTTTGCCACGCGCGCGAAGCAATTGCGCGACATCCCGTTCACCGCGCGCACCCATAACGTGGCCGCGCAGGTCACGACGCTCGGCAAGCGCATCGCCATGTCCGGCGAGGAGATGCTGCTGGCGCATCAGAGCCTGGTCAATGTGCTGCAGACCTATCCCGCCCGCGGCCTGAAGGGCGCGGTCGGCACCCGTCTCGATCAGATCACCCTGTTCAACGGAGATGCCGGCAAGGCGCGCGCGCTCGAGCAGCGCGTCCTCGTTCACCTCGGCCTGCCGAAGGCCCTCGATGCCGTCGGCCAGGTCTATCCGCGCAGCCTCGACTTCCGTGCGGTCAGCGTGCTCACCGAGCTCGCCAGCGGGCCCGGCAATTTCGCCAAGACCATCCGCCTGATGGCAGGCCACGAACTCGCCAGCGAAGGTTTTGCCAAGGGCCAGGTCGGCTCCTCCGCGATGCCGCACAAGATGAACAGCCGCTCCTGCGAGCGCATCAACGGCCTGCATGTGATCCTGAAGGGCTATCTCGCGATGGCCGCAGGCCTTGCCGGCGATCAGTGGAACGAAGGCGACGTCTCCTGCTCGGTCGTCCGCCGCGTCATGCTGCCCGATGCCTTCCTCGCCATGGATGGCCTGCTCGAAACTTTGCTCACGGTGCTTGACCAGATGGAGGTGTTCGAAGCCGTCGTCGAGACCGAGCTCAACCGTTATCTGCCTTTCCTGCTGACCACCACGGTGATGATGGAAGCGGTCAAGAAGGGTGCGGGCCGTGAAGGCGCCCACGAGGCGATCAAAGAGCATGCCGTCGCGGCCATCGGCGACCTGCGCACCGGCAAGATCGTGCAGAACGATCTGCTGCAGCGCCTCGCCGCCGACAAGCGTCTTGGCTTGAGCGCAGCCGAGTTGCAGCACGTGCTCGACCAGGGTCGCGCCAACTCCGGCGACGCCGGCGCCCAGGTCGATTTCTTCGCCGAGCAGGTCGAGGCTTTGGCCAAGGCCAAGCCTGAGGCGGCTCGCTACAACCCGGGCACGATCCTGTAGCGATTGGTGAGGTGCGAGTAGCGAATGGGCAGGAATCCATTCGCTACTCGCCATTCGCCCCTCGCCTTACTCTTCCTTGAAGCCGTATTCAGGCACGTTGCCGCTGGCGCCGTAATATTTGTACGGCAGGAACTTGCCGCTCATGGTGATCTTGACGCGGTCGCCCTTCGGATTGGCGACGCGCTCCAGCGCCATGTCGAAGTCGATCGCCGACATGATGCCGTCGCCGAATTCTTCTTCGATCAGCGCCTTCCAGGCCGGGCCGTTGACCATCACCATCTCGTAGAAGCGGTAGATCAGCGGATCGGTCGGCGGCATCGGCGTGCCGGTGCCGCGCATCGGCACCTCGTTGAGCATCGCGATCTCGGCCTTCGACAGCCCGAACAATTCGCCGGCATTCGCCGCCTGCGGCTTTGTCAATTTCATCTGGCCGAGGATCGCGCCCGTGATCAGCACATCGGAATAGCCGCCGACCTTCTCGCAGATGTATTTCCAGCTCCAGCCCTTCTCGCGCTTGATGTCGAGCAGCTTCTCGGTGAGGTCTTCGCGTTTCATCAGGTTTCCTCCTTGGGCTTCAGCGCGCAGCGCTCTGCGCGGGATTGAGTTCGATGGCGCGTGGCGGCGAGACGATCACCGGCTCGCCGACGCCGGGCCGCACCGTCGGCACGTGGCGCGGATCGTGACCGGTCATCTCGGCGGCAAAGCTCTTGCTGCGGCTGACCAGGAAATCGACGATATGGTTGCGCAGCGCATAGTAATAGGGATGGCGGTGCAGGTCGATGCGGCCGCGCTCCTTCGGCAGCGGGTTCTCGACGATCTCGGCCAGCACGGCGCCGGGACCGTTGGTCATCAGGAATATCCTGTCGGCGAGGAAGATCGCCTCATCGACATCATGGGTGATCATGAAGGTGGTCTGCCCGGTCTCCAGGCAGATCCGCCGCACCTCGTCCTGCAGCGTGCCGCGGGTCAACGCATCCAGCGCCGAGAACGGCTCGTCCATCAGCATGATCTTCGGGGTGATCGACAGCGCCCGCGCGATGCCGACGCGCTGTTTCATGCCGCCGGAGAGCTCGGACGGATGCTTGTGCTCGGAGCCGGTGAGCCCGACGAGATCGATGAACTTCTGCGCATGCGCCTTCACCCGCGCACGGTCCCATTTGCGCCATTTCGAGCTGACAGCATAGGCGACATTGCCCGACACGGTGCGCCACGGCAGCAGCGCATGGCTTTGGAAGATCACAGCGCGGTCGAGGCTGGTGCCCTCGATCCCCTGCCCGTCGACGATCACCGTGCCCTCGCTCGGCTCGTCGAGGCCGGCGAGGATGTTCAGCACCGTGGTCTTGCCGCAGCCGGAATGGCCGATCACGCAGCCGAACTCGCCGCGCGCCATCGACAGCCAGAAATTCTCGAACACCGTGGTGACGCCGCCGCCGGCGCCGGGATAGCGCCGCGCAATGCCCTCGATCGAAATGAACTTGTCGGTCATCCGCGGTAGCTCCACGAATGGACTGCGCTCCCTCGCCCCGCTCTTCGCGGGTAGAGGGTTGGGGTGAGGGGCTTCCTCCGCGAGCACGGCGGCAGATAGACTCGCGGAAACTCCCCCTCACCCGATCGCTTCGCGATCGACCTCTCCCCGCAGGCGGGGCGAGGTGAAGTGGCTGCAATGCGGCTGTCGGTCATCGCTACTCCGGAAACGTCACCATGCGCGTGAACCGCGCCAGCACCTGGTCGAGCAGCATGCCGACGAGGCCGATCAAGAGGATTGCGATGATCACATTGGTGATCGACAGGTTATTCCACTCGTTCCAGACGAAATAGCCGATGCCGGTGCCGCCGACGAGCATCTCGGCGGCGACGATCACGAGCCAGGCGATCCCGATCGAGATCCGCATGCCCGTCAGGATCGTCGGCGCCGCCGCCGGCAGGATCACGGTGAAGGCGCGCCTGATGGTGCCGACCTCGAGCGTGCGCGCGACGTTGATCCACTCCTTGCGCACACCCGCGACCCCAAACGCGGTGTTGAGCAGCATCGGCCACACCGAGCAGATGAAAATGACAAAGATCGCCGAGATCGAGGAATCCTTGATCGTGTAGAGCGCGAGCGGCATCCAGGCCAGCGGCGAGATCGGCTTCAGCACCTGGATGAACGGATCAAGCGCCCTGCTGATCAGCGGCGACATGCCGATCATGAAGCCGAGCGGGATCGCGACGACGACCGCGATCAGATAGCCGAGCCCGACGCGCCCGATCGAATAGGCGAGCTGGATGCCGAGCCCCTTGTCGTTCGGGCCATTGTCGTAGAACGGCCGCTTCAGATGCTCCCACAGCTTGGCGCCAACATCGAGCGGTCCGGGCATCGCCGACTTGCCCTGCGTCGCGGTCAGCCCCATCAGCCTGGCGTATTTGGGGCTCATGGCCGCCGTCGTGCCGCTGCTGCGGGTGGCGAGGTGCCAGGCGCCGAGGAAGGCGCAGAGCAGCGCGATCGAGACGATCGCGGCGCGAAGGCGAAGGGAGAAGGTCACGCGCGCTCCCTCCCCGCGTCGTCCCTGCGAAAGCAGGGACCCATAACCACCGGCCCCAATTGTTGCGCTGAGTGTCTCCCCGCGCGCCTAACCGAGAGAGCACGGCGTATGGGTCCCTGCTTTCGCAGGGACGACACCGTGGAGAAAGCCTCGCCCGTCACGACGATTTCCTGATCTTGAAGCTCGCGAGATAATCGTCGGGCTTGGCCGGATCGAAGCTCTTGCCCATCACCGAGAACGACTTGTACGAGGTGGCGGGTGGCGCGAGGCCCATCTCGGCCATCACCTTCTTGGTATCGGTGGCGAGATAGACCTGCTCGGCGACCGCCTTGTAGTCGACGTCGCCCTTGATCTGGCCCCAGCGCTTCATCTGCGTCAGCATCCACACCGCAAAGGACTGCCAGGGGAACGGATCGAAATCGACGCGCTTCGGATCGGTTTTCACGCCACCGAGCCCGTCGGCATAGGTGCCGGTCAGCACCTGCTCCAGCACCGTCACCGGCGCGTTGATGTAGTTGGCCGGCGCAATCGCTTCCGCGATCTGCTTGCGGTTCTCGGCCTTCGCCGCGTAGCCGGTGGCATCCACGATCGCGCGGGTCAGCGCCGCGAAGGAATTCGGCGCCGTCGTGATGAACTCGCGGCTGGCGGCAAAGCTGCAGCAGGGATGGCCGTCCCAGATCTCCTTGGAGAGGATGTGCAGGAAGCCGACCCCGTCATAGATCGCGCGCTGGCAGATATTGTCGGGCGCGAGGAAACCGTCGATGTTGTCGGCGCGCAGATTGGCGACCATCTCAGGCGGCGGCACCGAGCGAAGCTGCACGTCGGTATCCGGATCGAGCCCGTGCTCGGCGAGGTAATAGCGCAGCAGGTAATTGTGCATGGAGTAGTCGAACGGAATGGCGAACTTCATGCCCTTCCAGTCCTTCGGATCGCGCCTGTCCTTGTGCTTCATCGCCAGCGTGATGCCCTGCCCGTTGATGTTCTCGATCGCAGGGACCGTGAACGGGATGGCGTTGGCGCCAAGGCCGAGCGAGATCGCGATCGGCATCGGCGCCAGCATGTGGGCGGCGTCGTATTCCTTGTTGATGGTCTTGTCGCGAATGACCGCCCAGCCGGCGGTCTTCACCACCTCGACGTTGAGGCCCTGCTTGGCATAGAAGCCGAGCGGCGCCGCCATGATGATCGGGGTCGCGCAGGTGATCGGGATGAAGCCGACCTTGAGGTCCTTCTTCTCCGGCGGTCCGGCGTCGGCGAACGCCTCTGTCGCCGTCTTCAGCGGGAAGAACTGTGACAGCGCGGCGAGCGCCGTCGCGGCGCCAACCGATTTCAGGAAAGCGCGGCGCGCGACATCCTGCGGAAACACCGCCCGCATCACCGCCGACGCGACGATGCCTTCGTAACGCTTCTGTTCGCTGAGGTCGGCGACCGGCTCGCAGCGCAACGTGCGCGCGGCCCGCTCATGCTCGGCGGCTGAGCGATGCCAGCCGCAGGCGCAACCCGATCGCGTGAGCACGCGGGCGGCGTCGAAGGGATCATCTGACATGGACATACTGCGCCCCATTGTCGCACCGAAACGCGGAGAGCTCCGCGATCCGGTTCATTGATCGGTGTCCGGCCGCGTTTTGCGCCGCCGGACACCAACAAACATGCAGGTTCTATGCCGCCTTGCCGGTGACGACGGCCGCGGTCGGCAAGCCCTCATCGATCGGCAGCGACGGGTCGCGCGACCACTCGTTCCAGGAGCCGAAGTACATCCGTACGTCCTTCACGCCGGCGTTCTTCAGCGCCAGGAAGGTGTTCGAGGCGCGCGCGCCCTTGAAGCAGTAGAGATAGACCGGCGTGGTCTGCGAGATGCCGACGGTGGCGCATTCCGCCAGGATCTCATCCTTCGACTTGAAGCGCGGGCCCTCGGCGGTCGGCTTCATCATGCGGTACCATTCCAGCCACACCGCGCCGGGAATGCGGCCCTTGCGCGGGCAGAAATCCTTGCCGTAGGGCGAGGAGCTTTCGCCGATCCACTCGTCGACGTCGCGCACATCGAGGATCGCAACGCCGGGCTTGCCGACTGCCGCCAGCATCGCCTTGGCGTCGATCATGATATCGCCGGCCTCCGGTACGATCGCAAAGGCGGCCTTCGCCGGCACCGCAACGTCGGTGGTCACCGGCAGGTCGGCCGCTTTCCAGGCATCGAAGCCGCCATGCAGCACCTTGATCCTGGGATAGCCCAGCATCGTCAGCAGGTAGTAGCCGCGGCAGGACTGACCGAAGCCGGAATTCATCGACTGCTCGTAGATCACCGCGGTCTCCTTGCCGGAGAGACCGGCGGCGCCGAACGCGTCGGCGAACTTGGTCTTGAGCTCGTAGATGCCCTCCGGCGTCGAGGTCGCGAGGAAAGTGAAGACGTCATGCACATTGACGGCACCGGGCAAATGGCCGGCCGCATAGGCATCCGGATTTCGCGTGTCGATGATGACACACGGGTCTTTCTTGACGAGCTCGGCAAGTTCGCCGGCGGTGATCAGAACGTCCGTCATGGCAGCCTCTCCTGTCTGTGGTTGCAGTTGTGGTGGTCCCGAACTTGTTTGAGCATGATCTCCGCGCAAACGCGTTCCGCGTTTGTCGCGAGGGAAAACCGGTTTCCACTTTTCCGGATCATGCTTCAGCCGTCCGCCAGCATCTTGCGCAGCTGCTTGGTGGCGGGCGTGACGATGGCGACGAAATAGGCCTCGCGCAGCCTGCGCTGGGCGCGGTGGCTCATCAGATAGCCGCGCGCGCCGCAATGGAGCATCGCGGCATGTGCGAATGCGACGCTGGCATCGCCGATCCGCAGTCGCAGTGCGACGACGCGGCGCCAATAGCTGTCATCGGCATTGTAGGGATCGCTTGCCAGCGCCATCGCCTCCTTCTCGAACTCGGCATGGAGCTCGCGGAATTGCAGCGGCTGTTGCGGCAGATAGCGGTTGACGTGTCCGAGCGGCGCATGGACCTCGTCCATGATGTTGATGCAATCCTTCATCAGCCCAAGGCCCATGCCGGCCTGCAACAGGATGAAGCCGGCGCGGATTTTCTTGACGA
This sequence comes from Bradyrhizobium sp. 33ap4, assembly GCF_032654765.1. NCBI lineage: Bacteria > Pseudomonadati > Pseudomonadota > Alphaproteobacteria > Hyphomicrobiales > Nitrobacteraceae > Bradyrhizobium > Bradyrhizobium sp. 33ap4. The sequence continues at coordinate 68,045 of NZ_JAUMTJ010000036.1, forward strand.
ACGGCGCAGCCGGCTCGGCCAGGATCAGTTCGTCCGGCACGAACACGTCGCGAAACTGGACGCCATAGGTGCCGGTGCCGTCCATCGCCAGGAACGGCTTGCAGGGCGTCAGCGTGATCGCGGGATCGGAGCAGTCGGCGAGGAACATCACGGTGCTGCCCAGCTCGCCGCTTGCGATGCTGCCCGGCTCGCCGCTTGCGATGCCGCCCGGCTCGCCCTTGGCGCCCTCGTCCTCGCGCTCGAAGATCGTGCCGAAGTAATGGCCGGGCCCGAGGTTCGACACCCAGGGCAGCGCACCGCGGACGATGTAGCCGCCCTCTACCTTGCGGCCCTTCAGCTTCAGCCGCTCGATGCCGAAGAAGCTCTTCATCGGGTTGGAGAGCCCGGTGCCGCCGAGCGCGCGCCCGCGGGCAAAGCAGTCACCGAAGCGCGCGGCGAGCTTCATGTTGGTGGAATTGGCGACGTACCAGACCAGCGTGTTCTGGCACCACGCCATGAAGGCGGTGGCGCCGCAGACCTCGCCGAGCGCGGCCATCGACTGGATGGCCCAGCGCAGGTCGGCAGGACCCTCTTGCGGCACATGGCTGCTCCAGGCGCCGACCTTGCCGAGCCGGCGCAGGAATTCGCCGGGATAGACCGAGCCGGCATCGACCGCGGCTGCGAGCGGCGCCAGCTCCTGACGGGCAAGGCGGGCAACCTCGTCCGCAATGGTTGGTGCGGGATCTTGAGCTGCGACCCGCGACAAAGCCAGTGAACCCATGGATGATCTCCGCACCTTGAATTGCCGGTCGGGCGCTTACGCGCTGACCTCGAGATTGACGGGACGGGTGAAGGTGTTGGCGACCGGCGACCACTTCTTCACATGCGCCACCAGCGCGTCGATCTCGGCCTGCGAGACCCCCTCGCACTCCATGTCGACCTTGACGCGGACGTCGGTGAAGCCGACCGGCTTCTCGCTGACGTCGCCGGTGCCCCACACCGCGGTGATGTTGAGATCGCCCTCGAGCTCGAGCTCGAGCTTGTTGACGATCCAGCCGCGATGCACGGCGTTGGCGTGCAGGCCGACAGCGAGGCAGGAGCCAAGCGCGGCGAGCGAGGCCTCGGAGGGATTGGGCGCGGTGTCGTCGCCGAGCAGGCCCGGTGGCTCGTCGACGATGTAGGGCGCGAGGTTGCGGATGTAGTTGGCGTGGCGGAACTTGCCCTCGGCCACCGTCTTGCACTTCAAGGTCTTGATCACCTTCGGGTTGGCCTTGCCGTTGGCAATCAGCTGCTCGAGCCCGCCTCTGTCGATCGGCGCGAGGCAGCCGGTCAGTGCGGTTTTCTGGGCGACAGCGGTCATCAGTTTTCTCCCTGGGAGCGATGGAATTGGTCAGGATACCGAACGGTCTGTTTCCTGCACGAAGCGTGCCAGTCCCGCCGCAAACCAAAAGGCGAAATCCCGCAGGCGCTTAAGCGGGGCTGCCTGCGGATTGATCAGTGCCGGCCTGCTCAATCGCCAAGCAAATGGCGCGCGACCGCGATGATTTTCAGCGCATCGATAGGGGCATGAAGATGCGACTTGATGATTCTGCCGCGCTCCGATTTACTGCCGCGCATGGCCAAATCGCTTGCGAAGAAAAAACCTGCCGCGGCGTTCACCGCCGGCGACGATGAATCGGCGCGCGGGCGCTTGCTGAACGCCGCAACCCATCTGTTCTGCAAGAACGGCATCAACGCCACCGGCATCGATGCGATCATCGACGAGGCCGGAACCGCCAAGACCACGCTCTACAAGCTGTTCGGCTCGAAGACCAACCTCGTGCATGCGGTGCTGGAGAGCGAAGGCCGCCAGTGGCGCGAATGGTTCATCGGCGCGATCGAGGCCGGCGGTGGCGATCCGCAGACCAAGCTGTCGCGGATCTTCCCTGCCCTGAAGACCTGGTTCGCCGAGGAGCGCTTCTACGGCTGCCCCTTCATCAACGCGGTCGCCGAGCACGACAAGGACGCCAAGCAGTTCCGCAACATCGCGCTGAAGCACAAGAAGGTGGTGCTGGCGCATATCGAGAAGCTCGCAGGCGAGATGGGCGCGGCCGAGCCGGCCGTGCTGGCGCACCAGCTCGCGCTTCTGATCGACGGTGCCATCGTCGCCGCCATGGTGTCGTGCGATCCGGCTGTCGCCGACACCGCGGGCCTTGCCGCCAGCAATCTGTTCGCACCGGCCAAGGCGAAGAAGCCGAAGCGCGCCGGCGGCGCGGCCGAACAACAGCTCCTCGCCGTGTAACGCAACAGCCGCATCGCGACCTCCCGCGTCGGTATTTCTGCGACGCGATCGCCCACCGGGTTTACCTGCCGTCAATCACGCCGCGCGATCGGGGCCGGCCTTAAACGCCTGTTAGGTCCCGGCCGGGTCAGTTGCGCGGTGAAAGTACGAGGCAAGAACAATGCAGTCCGAAAAAGGACGATACAGCCAGCCGCGCTGGGGCGTGACGCGCTGGCTCGCCGACGCCGGACCGGGCGTACCTGACGACATCCGCGCGGCGCTGATCGGGGATCTCTACGGCTCGCTGCCGGTGTTTGCGGCTGGCGCGGTCAATACGGTCGCAGTCGCAGCCGTGATCGCGATCCGCGAGCCGACCGCGCTGTTCATCACTTGGGTCGTCCTCGAACTCGTCATCTGCCTCTCGCGCCTCGCCGTACTCGTGGTTGCGCATCGCGCCGCGCGCGAGCAGCGGCCGACCCCGACCGATCTGCATCTCTTGCTTGCAGTCGCCTGGAGCACCAGCGTCGGCTTCGGCATCCTGATCAGCCTCGCAAGCGGCGACTGGGTGGTTGCGCTGCTGGCTTCGCTATCGGCGGCGGCGATGGTCGGCGGCATCTGCTTCCGCAATTTCAGCGCCCCGCGCCTTGCCGGCACCATGATCCTGCTCAGCCTCGGCCCGATCGTTCCGGGCGCGGCCCTTGCCGGCGAGCCGCTGCTCTTCATCGTCGTCATGCAGGTGCCGCTGTATCTCACGGCGATGACGGTGGCGGCCTTCCGTCTCAACAAGATGCTGATCGCCACCATGCGCGCCGAGCGCGAGAACGGCCATCTTGCCCATCACGACACCATGACCGGCCTGCGCAATCGCGCCGGCTTCGTCGCGGCGCTGAACACGAAGCTGGCGGCTCCCGCCGGGAATGGCAGGCCCTTTGCGCTGCTGTTCTTCGACCTCGACAATTTCAAGCCGGTCAACGACACCTATGGCCACGCCGCCGGCGACCAGGTGCTGATGCTGACCGCGGAGCGGCTGCGGCGCGCGCTGCCCGAAACCGCGGTAATCGCACGGCTCGGCGGCGACGAGTTCGTGGTGCTGGTCAGCGGCGTCACGGCGGAACAGGCGCTCACGGCCGGCCAGCGCATCATCCAGACCGTCACGATGCCCTATCAGCTCGCGGGCGGCATCTCGGCCGAGGTCGGCGTCAGCGTCGGCATCGCGGTGTCGCCTGAGCACGGCACCGAGGCCGAACAGCTGCTGGCGTCCGCCGACGCCGCGCTGTACGAGGCGAAATCCGAAGGCAAGGCGCGGTGCCGGATGGCTTCCGTCGCGACCAATGTCGCCGCACTGCGCCGCCTCACGCAGCACAGCCCGGCGCCCGCCACCGATCGCAGCGCCGCCTGAGGCGCGGCGCTCGCCGTTACAGGTCGAAATTCGTCGGCAGCATCACGACGTCGCGGATCGTCATGCCGCGCGGCCGGGTCAGCATGAACATCACGACCTCGGCGACTTCGCTGGCCTCCAGCAGGCTTCCGGCCGCCTTGGCCTCCGCAAGCTTCTCGGGCGGCCAGTCCGCCAGCAGCGCGCTGATCACGGGCCCGGGCGAGATCGAGCCGACGCGGATGCCGTGCTTGAACACCTGGCGCCGCACCGTCTGCACGAAGCAGTTGACCGCCCATTTCGACGACGCATAGACCGGCTCCCACGGCGTCGGGAAATGCGCGGCGAGCGAGCTCGTGACGATGATGTCGCCGGTGCCGCGCGCGATCATGTGCGGCAGCACGTCGTGCACGTTCTTCATCACGACGTTGACGTTGAGGTTCAGCATCCGGTCGATCGCCGCGGTGTCGGCATCGACGAGGTCGCCGCCGACATAGATGCCGGCATTGGCGTGCAGGATGTCGAGCTGGCCGGCCTTCTCGAGCACCTTGGGCAGCAAGGTTGCACACTGCGCGGGATCGAGCAGGTCGATCACCAGCGGGACCACCGCATCGCCGTGGTTGCGGGCGAGCGCTTGCAGCGCGACGGCATCGCGGTCGACCATCACCACGCGCGCCCCCGCGGCCAGCATCGCCGCGCTGCTCGCCAGTCCAATCCCCGACGCCGCCCCGGTCACGGCCGCCACCTTGCCTTCCAACACTTTCGCCATCGGTCCACCCTGCTGAGATCACCACGACAGTCGCCGCAGTATAGCAATCCCGGACGGCATGTCGGTAACCGAGGATGGGGGAACGCGGCCTCCGCGGCTGACATCGCGCGAAAATTTCAGATGGTAGCGACTGCACACAAGTCCCAAAGCACCGCTGTGGAATGCTGCGCGCCGACATGCCCGTCAGAGGCTGCCAAACGGCCAATAATGCCAAAACGGCCAACAAGAAGAAGCGGAGGACTACAATGACAAGGAACCGTTCGCCCCGGCTATCGCGCCGTCATCTCATCAAGGGCGCCGCGGCCACGTCAGCCGCGCTGCTGCTCGGCAGGCCCGCGATCGCCAGAGGCAAGACGGAGGGCAAGACCGAGATCGTCATCGGCAACATCGACGCCTATTCGGGACCGGCCGCGGTCTATTCGTCGATCGGCCGCACCCCCGGCGGCTATTTCAAGATGATCAACGAGCAAGGCGGCATCAATGGCCGCATGATCAAGTATATCACCTATGACGATGCCTACAGCCCGGCCAAGACTGTCGAGCAGGCGCGCAAGCTGGTCGAAGGCGACGAGATCGACGTGCTGTTTGCGCCGCTCGGCGCGCCGACCAACGCGGCGATCATGAAGTACATGAACCAGAAGAAGGTCCCGCACCTCTTCATTGCCTCGGGCGCGACCAAGTTCGGCGACTACAAGAATTTCCCCTACACCATGGGTTTCCAGCCCTGCTACCAGATCGAGGGCCGCGCCTTCGCGCAGCATGTGCTGTCGACACAGAACGATCCCAAAATCGGCATCGTCTACCAGAACGACGATTTCGGCCGCGACGTGCTGAAGGGCTTCAAGGACGGACTTGGCGCCAGGACGTCCGCAATCGTGGCGGAGCTGTCCTATGAGACCGCCGACCCGACCATCGACAGCCAGGTGGTCCGCTGCAAATCCGCCGGCGCCAACGTGTTCATGAGCATGACCACACCAAAATTCGCCGCCCAAGGCATCAAGAAGATCGCCGAGCTCGGCTGGCAACCGGCGCACTACATCGGCAACAACGCCTCCTCCGCCGGCTCGACGCTGAAAGCCGCGGGCTTCGACGTCTCCAAGGGGATCATTTCGAGCGCCTACCTGAAGGATCCCGTCGACGCCGCCTGGGACAGCGATCCCGCCATCCAGAAATGGCGCGCGTTCCTCGACAAATATGATCCGGCCGCCGCCAAGAACGACATCTACGCGGTCACCGGCTATCTCACCAGCCAGATCCTGGTCCAGGTGCTCAAGCAGTGCGGCGACGACGTCTCGTCCGAAAGCATCATCAAGCAGGCGGCCAACCTGAAGGATTTCGAATCCGACATGCTGCTGCCCGGCATCCGGATCAACACCTCGCCATCAGACTATTATCCGCTCGAGCAGCTGCAACTGGTGCGTTTCAGCGGCGAGCGCTACGAGCCGATGGGACCGGTGATCGACGGCGGGATCTCGAAGGCGTGATCGTCCCGGGCGTGCACCGCTGGCGCGAACTGCGCCGGTAGACTTCATCGAAGCCGCGCGCCGAAGCGCGCGGCGGTATCGTCCGTCCGGATGCCCCTGCTACTTCGGCGGCGGCTTGGGCATCGCCGACAGCAAGCGAATTTTGAGCTTGCCTCCCTCGGTCACGTAAGTTGCTGTCCAGATGCCCGCTGTCTCGATAGGCGCGCCGCTTTGGTTCTTGCCCGAGATGCGATACCCGCCGATGGCGAGCGCCATGTCCGAGCCCAATGGCCATGCCTGGTCCACCGTTATTTCCTCATGGTCGAACCCGGCCTTGAAGGCGCCTTGATAAAACTCCGCAATGTCGGAGCGCGGCCCCGCGGGATTGACGTGGACGCCACCGGCCGCGAACAGCGCGGCAATTCCCGCACCATCCTGCTTGTTGAAACTCGCCGCATATTCGGAAGCAATCGCTTCGGCCTTCTGCTTTGGATCACCGTCGGCGGCCATTGCAGACAGCGAAAAGGCAGTCACGAACAGGCATGAGAAGTACGTCCGCAGCATCGCAATTCCTCCCTGAAAAATGTCCGTAAAAATCGCCCGACCCGGGACGAGGACGACAATAAGACATCAACTACGGATTGTAGGCAATCGTTTCAGGCGTTGCGGCGCAACAGGCGGGCTTGCCTGCCCGACGTATCCAGCCGACGGATTCTGAGGTAGCGTGTAGCGACCTCGAACGTGGCGAGCCATCATGCTCACGCTCTATTCCTATCCGCCGTTGTTCGGCGTTGCCGACAACAATGGCTATGGTCTGAAGGTATTCGCTTTTCTGAAGCTCGCCGGCGTGCCGTTCCGGCACGAGCACATCTTCGATGCATCGAAGGCGCCGCGCAAGCAATTGCCCTATGTCGTCGACGGCGACGACACTGTCGGCGACAGCGAGACCATCCTCGCCTATGTCACCGGAAAATATGACGTGACGCTGGATGCCGCGCTGACGCCGGCGCAGCGCACGACCAACCTCCTCGTCACGCGGACGCTCGACGATCTCTACTGGGTGATGTCCTATTCGCGCTGGCAGGACGCGCGCTATTGGCCCCAATTCCGCGACGCGCTCAAGCGCGAGCATCCAGCCCTCACCGACGACGGCTTGATGAAGGCCAAGGAGTTCAACGCCCAGCGCTATTATTACCAGGGTATCGGCCGCTTCGAGCCCGACGCCGCGATGGCCCGCGGGCTCGCCGATCTCGCTGCACTGGCGAGCCTGATCCCGAGCCGTGGCTATGTGCATGGCGACAGGCCGACGACCATCGATGCCGGCATCTATGGCTTCGTGGCCAACATCTACTTCTACGACATCGAGACGCCGTTGAAGCAATTCGTGGTCTCGCACGACGCGCTAGCGCAACATTGCCGCGCCATCCACGCGACAGTGAGTACGTGAGCCGGAGCGAACTCAACCTCTAACTCGCAATAGTGACGTTCGCGGCCGTGAGCGAACAGGCCGTCGCTCCGTCCCCCAGGTGGAAATATCTGCGCTGGCGTGTCGCAGCCGGCCTCTCGCCAATAGATCGATTTCGGGGGTAGTATCCCGTCCTTGCGCTAACTGCGGAGCCGGTCATGGCTTCAAAACTGTCTTCGGGCATTATCGCGTTAGTCCTCGTTGGAGCAGCAGTGCTTTTGGTTGCAGGTCCGCCACCTGCATGGGGCCTGCTGTTGCTCGGCGCCTTCGCACTGGCGGCGCTCTATATTTTTGCGAGAATGAGGTCGCGCTACGATCCGCTCGATCCACGCTTCGGTAGCTGCATCCCTCCGATTTCCAAGCCGAAGGGCGGCGGCAATGAATCCACCACCTGAGCGCCGTCCAGCATCGATCAGATGCGGATCGCGCGAAGACGTCCTGATGGCCTAGAGCCGAGATGCAAAGCACGTCGGCTGCAATTCGCTAATGCCCGGTACGGAGATTTCAGCCTCGCGTTCGATCCGGAATTTTGTGCAGTTTGTTTCAGCCGACACACCGTCGAATTTTTAGCACCAGGAGATTGATCAAATGCAGACGCCCACGCCAAACCCACGGGGAGCAGAGTTCTGGAACAGCACCATGGGGCACTCATGGGTTTCGCAGCAAGCCGTGATCAGCGATGTCTTCACGTCGGTCACCAACGTCAGCCTGGGTGCCGCGGCGGCAAAGCCGGGTGAGCGTGTCATCGATATCGGATGCGGCACCGGTGACACGCTGTTGGCGTTCGCCAAGGTTGTTGGTCCGTCGGGTGCTGTGGTGGGTGTCGATATCTCGGTCCCGATGCTGGATCTGGCCAGGCATCGTGTCGCCGAGGCGGGATTTGGCAACGTGACCTGTGCGCTGGCCGACGCAACGATCTACGGCTTCGAACCGCGCTGGGCGGATCTGGTGTATTCGCGTTTTGGCCTGATGTTCTTCGATGACCCGGTCAAGGCCTTCACCAACATCCGCGGCGGCATGAGAGCGGGCGGGCGGCTGGTGTTCGTCTGTTTTCGCACCATGCCGGAGTCGCCGTGGTTTCGCGTACCGATCGAGGCGGCCCGAGCGCACGTGCCGCCACAGCCGCCGCTCGATCCATTGGCGCCCGGGATGTTTTCGTTCGCGCGCGAGGATCGCGTTCGCGGCATCCTGACCGAGGCCGGGTTTCACGAGATTGCGCTCAAGGCCACCGACGTGCCGATCCATGGCGGCGACATCACGCAAAGCATGGCCTTCATCACGCAGGCCGGCCCGCTGCCTGCGCTGCTCGAGAATGCCACGGACGATCAACGTCATCGCGCCATGGAAGCGGTACGCAACGCGCTCGCCGCAAGCCTCGGAGCGGATGGGCGCGACCTGCATGTGGGTCTGTGGCTCGTGTCGGCACGAGCCTAGCGAGATGCTGCCTGCTGGATCGTGAAGACAGATACCACGCCATCCGCGCCGCGCGGCGCCTTCTGTAATCAGAGCGGCGAAACGAGATGCAAAGCTCGGCGAAGCGAGGCGCGAGAACGTGGATGTATGACTCAACGATCGCGCAACACATTCGGTGTCGTCCCTGCGAAAGCATGCGAAAGCAGGGACCCATAACCATAAATGCTGATTGTCTTGCGACGGTGGAACGACGAATCTCTTCAACAACATGAGCCGCGGCGTATGGGTCCCGGCCTTCGCCGGGACGACACGTGGAGGGAGCTACGCGCCCGAATCCACGCGAACGACGCGGACGGAACGGCAGCGTAAGCTACCGCTCCTGCCGCAGCCCCGCCTCCAGCCGCAACAGCTCGGCGTCGAGGTCGCGCTCGACATCGGCCACCTGCATGTCGACCACCCGATAGTCGCGCGCCTCGAGCCAGGCTCTGCGCTTGGCACGGTCGGCACCGATGGCCTCGCTCTCGTTCGGGTTGACCAGCTCGATCGCAAGCCGGTGCACGAAGGAGACAAAGTCGGGGATGTGGCGGCCGACCGGGGTCTGGCGCTTGAACTGACCGGCGAAGCGGCGGTCCCGCGTCAGCGCCTGCCACAGGGTCCGTTCGGCGTCGGTCGGGTTGCGGCGGAGCAGCCGGGCGAGGCCGCGCACCGTGCTGCTGCTGTCGGCGGTCGCGCCGCCCTGCCCCTGCTCGGCGAGCAGCGCCCGCAACCGCGTCGCCTGGGCGCCGTCGAGCACGCCGCCCTTTGCCGGGCCCTTGCGGCCCTCGGCGATCGCCATCACCACGCCGTGCAGCGTGTGCATGTCCTGCTTGGTCGGATCCATCCTCGTGAAGATGTTGCGCAGGTTTACCAGCATGGTGTCGCGCTTCTCCGCCGGCCGCAGGAACTCGACCTTGTCGAGCTCGGCGACGAGGTTGTCGAAGAACGCCTGCATCTGGTGCTGGGAGGCCGGCTCGGACCGCTCGGGCATCGCGAACGGCAGCGTGCCCGCGGTCGAGAGCTTGAACCACTCGTAGCCCATCAACAGCACCGCCTGCGCCAGATTGAGCGAGGCGAAGCCTGGGTTGACCGGGAAGGTGATGATGCGGTTGGCGAGCGCGACCTCCTCATTGGTCAGGCCGGCGCGCTCGCGCCCGAACAGGATGCCGGCGCCGCCGCCCGACGCGACATGGCCGACGATCTCACCCGCCGCGCCCTCCGGCCCGACCACCGGCTTGGCCTGGTCATGGGCCCGGGCGGTGGTCGCAAACACCAGCGTGAGATCGGCGATCGCCTGCTCGACGTTGTCGAACAGCTCGACGGAACCGATGATGTGGTCGGCGCCTGCGGCCGCGCGCTGGGCGGCAATGTTCGGCCAGCCGTCGCGCGGGTTGACGATGCGCATCCTCGACAGCGCGAAGTTGCCCATCGCGCGCGCGGCCATGCCGATGTTCTCGCCAAGCTGCGGTTCGACCAGGATGACGACGGGACCGGCAAGGTCGTGCCCTGCCTTGGTCTTGTCGGTGCCGGACATCTCACTTCACTTTCTGATTCAACGTCTGAAGATTTTGAATCAGCTTCTGAGGACGCTGATTCAAAATCTCATGCAGGGGTCCAGGACCGCACCGACCAGCTTTGCACCGGTTTTGCGCGGGACCATTTTCTCCAAGCAGATAACAGGGTTAGCGGCGTTTGCGAATCCTCAATCGGAATCCCAATCGCAAGAAGCGAAGGCTGCCGCTTTGCGCGCACTTGGCCTTCGGATAGGCTATCAACCACAACCAAAGCGAAGCTGTAAAGGCACGCTTGAGACGCCGGTTTCAACGGCGAGGCACCTTGGGGGGACGACGATGCGGGGCAGATGGACGCTGGCGATTTTGGGCCTGATCTTGATCGTGGCGGGGGGCCTGCTCGCCCACTTCACGCAGACCGCCGGCAGCATCCGGATCGAGGATGTCCGCTTCAACGGCGCCAAGGGCAACACCATGAGTGCCCTGCTCTATGTCCCGCCGAACGCGACCGCGCAGATTCCGGCGCCCGGCATCCTCGCCGTTCACGGCTACATCAATTCTCGCGAGACCCAGGACGGCTTCGCCATCGAGTTCGCCCGCCGTGGCTATGTCGTGCTGGCGCTCGACCAGACCGGCCATGGCTACAGCGACCCGCCCTCCTTCGCCAACGGTTTTGGCGGACCTGACGGCCTTGCCTATCTCCGCAGCCTCCAATTCGTCGACAAGGAGAATATCGGGCTCGAGGGCCATTCGATGGGCGGCTGGACCGTGCTGGCCGCCGCCGCAGCTCAGCCCAACGACTACAAGTCGATGGTGCTGGAGGGCTCGTCCACCGGCAAGCCGTTCGCGGCCGAGGGCACCACGTCGTGGCCGCGCAACACCGCGCTGGTGTTCGCCCAGTATGAGGAATTCCCCGACCTGATGTGGGGCGTCCAGCTGGCCCGCGACGTCACCACGAGCCCAAAGCTCTGGGCGCTGTTCGGCACCCAAGGCGCGGTCGAGCCGGGCAAGGTCTATGGCGATCCAGCCAACGGCACCGCGCGGGCGCTGTACACCCCGGCGATGACCCATCCGGCGGAGCACATCTCGCATGAAACGATCGGCTACAGCCTGGACTGGTTCGCCAAGACGTTGAAGGGCGGCACCCCGCGCCCGGTCGACGATCAGATCTGGTTCCGCAAGGAGATCGGCACGCTCATCGCCCTCATCGGTTTCATTGCCCTTGTCATCGGGACGTTCGACGGGCTGCTGGAAGCCAAGACGTTCTCCCGCCTCCGGCTGCCGGCGGTTGCCGACGGCACCATGCCACCGCATGAGGCTGCCAAGGGCCGGCGCTGGACCACGGCGTTCATCCTGTCCGCCTTCATCCCGGCGCTGACCTATTATCCGGCCTTCGCGCTGGGCGGCACCTTCGTGGCCCCCAGCGCATTCCTGCCGCAGGGCATCACCAACCAGATCCTGGTCTGGGCCATCATCAACGGCCTGATCACGCTCGCCCTGATGCGGTTCGCCCCGAACCGCGCCAGCCGGACCGGCCTCGTCGGTCAATCCGTCGTGATCGCGCTGGCTTCGGTCGCGGTCGGCTACGCCGCGCTGTGGCTTGCCGACCTCGCCTTCAAGATCGACTTCCGCTTCTGGATCGTCGCACTCAAATTGATGAGCGCGAAGCAATTCCTCATCTTCCTGATCTATCTGATTCCGTTCACGGCGTTTTTCGTCGTGGCGCTGCACGTGCTGCACCGGAATTTCTCGACCATGGATGCGCCGCGCGGGGCGCTGTACCTGACCAACATCCTGGCGCTGACGTTCGGTTTCATCGTGTTGCTGGTGCTGCAATACGGCACGCTGTGGCTGACGGGAAAGCTGTTCAACCCGGTCCCGGACCCCGGTTTCGTGCCGCTCTCGACCATCGTCGCGATCCAGTTCGTGCCCCTGCTCGCGATCGTCGCCGTGATCGCGACGTTCACCTGGCGGCGGACCGGATCGAGCCTGCCGGGCGCCCTGATCGCGGGCCTGTTCGTGACCTGGTACATCGTGGCCGGGACCGCGACGCAGGCGGCGTTTTAGATGGTTTTCAAGCGAAGCGGGCACCGGTTCGCGTGAAGAAAACCCGTCAAGAACAAGGGCCGAGAGGCGCTATTCTGGTCCGTCCAGAATGGCGGTTCTCGGTGAAAAGATGGGCTGAAAGTGCATACCGGTGCGCTTTCGCCCGCCCCCGGGCGGTGCTATAGCGCAGGCGTATTTTCCACCCCCGCCGTCAAAAGCGCGCCGTTCCCAAGAGGGCCTCCCCGTCATGGCAAAAATCAAGGTATCCAACCCCGTCGTCGAGCTCGATGGCGACGAGATGACCCGGATCATCTGGCAGTACATCAAGGACAAGCTGATCAACCCGTTCCTGGATGTCGAACTGCTCTATTTCGATCTGGGCATGGAATACCGCGATGAGACCAACGACCAGGTGACCATCGACGCCGCCGAAGCCATCAAGAAGGTCGGCGTCGGCGTCAAATGCGCCACCATCACTCCCGACGAGGCCCGGGTGAAGGAGTTCGGCCTGAAGCAGATGTGGAAGTCGCCGAACGGCACCATCCGCAACATCCTCGGCGGCTGCATCTTCCGCGAGCCGATCATCTGCAAGAACGTGCCGCGCCTGGTTCCCGGCTGGACCAAGCCGATCATCATCGGCCGCCATGCCTATGGCGACCAGTACCGCGCCACCGACATCAAGTTCCCCGGCAAGGGCACGCTGTCGCTGAAGTTCGTCGGCGAGGACGGCACCGTCATCGAGAAGGAAGTGTTCAAGGCGCCCGGCGCCGGCGTCGCGATGGAGATGTACAATCTCGACGACTCCATCACCGATTTCGCCCGCGCCTCGTTCAACTACGGCCTGATGCGCAACTACCCCGTCTATCTGTCGACCAAGAACACGATTCTGAAGGTCTATGACGGCCGCTTCAAGGACATCTTCCAGGACGTGTTCGACCGCGAGTTCAAGAAGGAATTCGACGCCAAGGGCCTGACCTACGAGCACCGCCTGATCGACGACATGGTGGCCTCGGCGCTGAAATGGTCCGGCGGTTATGTCTGGGCCTGCAAGAACTATGACGGCGACGTGCAGTCCGACACCGTGGCCCAGGGCTACGGCTCGCTCGGCCTGATGACCTCGGTGCTGCTCACCCCGGACGGCAAGACCGTGGAAGCCGAGGCCGCCCACGGCACCGTGACCCGCCACTACCGCGAGCACCAGAAGGGCAAGGAGACCTCGACCAACTCGATCGCGTCGATCTTCGCCTGGACCCGTGGCCTCGCCCATCGCGCCAAGCTCGACAACAACGAGGCGCTGGCCAAGTTCGCCACCACCCTGGAGAAGGTCTGCGTCGCCACCGTCGAAGAGGGCTATATGACCAAGGACCTCGCGCTCCTGGTCGGTGCCGACCAGCGCTGGCTCTCGACCACCGGATTCCTCGACAAGGTGTCCGACAACCTCGTGAAGGCGATCGCGGCCTGAGGCCGTCATCCTGGGAAGACAGGTGCGAGCATGACCATGGCCCTTGTCAGAGCCGTCGTGCTCGCATCGTTCTCGCTAACCGCGTCGGCGGCATTCGCTGCCGATCCCCTGCCCGACGCCGTCGCGGCGCCTGGCGAGTCCAAGATCCTCACCGTCCATGCCGAGGGCGTGCAGGTCTATGAGTGCAAGCCGGTCAGCGACGGCAAGCTCGCCTGGTCGTTCCGCGAACCGATCGCGACCCTGATCGCCGACGGTCGCACGGTCGGCCGGCATTATGCGGGTCCGAACTGGGAGCATGTCGACGGCAGTGTCGTGACCGCCCGCACCGCCGGCAGCGCACCCGGCACCACCGCCGCCGATATTCCCTGGCTGAAGCTCGAGGTGATCGCCCACCGCGGCAACGGCCTGCTCTCCGGCGTCGCAACCGTGCAGCGGATCAACACCTCGGGCGGCGAGCTCAGCGGCGCCTGCGACAAATCAGGCGCGCTGAAAGGCGCGGCCTACTCGGCGGATTACGTGTTCCTGCGGCGGGACTAAGCGTTTTCGAGCGAAGTGGATACCGGTTCGCGTGAAGAAACGCGCCAAACGAAGAATCGAGAGCCTCGTTCCGATTCAATCGGAATGAGATTCTAGTCGCGGATGCCGCCGTCGGTCTCGCGCGGCGCCTGGGCGATCTCCGCGGCGGCCAGGTCGCCGCCGGCCGCAAGCGGATCGGCAAGCCGCGCCTCCGCGGTCTCCCGGACATGGGCGGCGAGCGCCGGCATGCGCTCGATCAGGGCATGGAAGTCCTGCGCATCGAGCACCAGCAGCTTGGTCTTGCGCGTCGCCGTCACCGTGCCGGAGCGGCTGGTCCGCCGCAGCAGCGCGATCTCGCCGAAGAACGCGCCGTCGGAAAGCCGCACAAGCTGGCTCGGCAGGTCGATCTCGACCTCGCCCGCGGTGATGAAATACATCGATGACGCCGCATCGCCGCGCCGCACCAAGACCTCGCCGGCCTCGATGGTCTGCGACCGCAGCAAGCGCATGATGTCGGAAATATCGGCAGCGCCAAGATGTGAGAACAGCGGCACCCGCGCCAGCATGCCCCAGGTCACGACGAAGTCGCGGCGCCGGACCTCGTCGGCGAACGCGGTCGAGATGATCGCGACCGGCAGCGCGATCATCGCGAAGCCGACCACGATCGCGACCACCGTGACGGTCCGGCCGAGCGGCGTAATCGGGACGACGTCGCCGTAACCGACGGTGCCGAGCGTCACGATCGCCCACCACATCGCCTGCGGCATGGTGCCGAACTTGTCCGGCTGCACCCTGTGCTCGATGGCATAGAGCAGCGAGGCAAACAGCAGCACGGCGCCGGTCAGGATCACCACGCAGCCGAACAGCGTGCGCCGCTCGGCATGTAGCGCCGCCAGCAGCGAGCGCATCGCGGTCGAATAGCGCACCAGCTTGAGGAACGGCAGCATGCCGAACAGCAGCAGCGCGGTCTTGTCGCCGATCGCAAGCGCGACGGCCGACGGCAGGAAGGCCAGCAGGTCGATCACGCCGAGCGCCGAGAAGGCGTATTCCAGCCGCGCCCGCGCCGGCGTCATGTCGCGCAGCGAGTGGCCGACCACGCTCCAGAGCCGCGCGGCATATTCCAGCGCGAAGGCGATGACCGCCGCGATCTCGATGGTCGTCAGCAGCCAGCTGAACTGCGCGTCGATCTCGGGCACGGAGGCCAGGATCGCCGCCAGCACATCGACGGCGATGATGGCGACGATGACCCGGGCAAACCGCAAGCCGCCCGAATGCGGCAGATCATCGCGTTCGAGCAGCTCGTAGAGACGGTCGCGCAGCCCGGGATCGCCGATCGTGGGCTTGAGCGGAGCCGTCGCCACGATCAGCCTCTCCGTCAGGCGCCGGCCGATGCCTGTTGGGTCATGGCCTGTTCGATCGCCGACAGCGCGGCGTCGGCCTTGGCGCCGTCGGGCCCGCCGGCCTGCGCCATGTCGGGCCGGCCGCCGCCGCCCTTGCCGCCGAGCACCTCGGAGCCCTTGCGCACGAGCTCGACCGCGTTGAACCGCGCGGTCAGATCGGCAGTGACGCCGACCACGATGCCGGCCTTGCCGTCCTCGGTGACGCCAACGATCGCGACCACGCCCGAGCCGATTTGCTTCTTGCCGTCGTCGACGAGACTCTTGAGATCCTTGGTCTCGACGCCCTCGACCGCGCGCGCCAGCAGCTTGACATTGCCGACCTCACGAACGGCCGAGGCGGCGCCGTTCGACGCACTGCCGCCGCCCATCGCGAGCTTCTTGCGGGCGTCAGACAGATCGCGCTCGAGCTTCTTGCGCTCTTCCATCAGCGCGGCGATGCGCGCCGGCACGTCGTCGATCGTGGTGCGCAACTCCAGCGCCGCGGTCTTGGCCAGCGCGATGGTGTCGTTGGCGTGCTTGCGCGCGTGACGTCCGGTCAGCGCCTCGATGCGGCGGACGCCGGACGCCACCGCGCCCTCGCTGGTCACCGAGATCAGGCCGATGTCGCCGGTGCGGCGCACATGAGTGCCGCCGCAGAGCTCGACCGACCAGCCAAGCGCGTTCTGGCCGTGATCGCGGGCGCCCTTGCCCATCGACACGACGCGAACCTCGTCGCCGTATTTCTCGCCGAACAGCGCGCGGGCGCCGGCCTCGCGGGCATCGTCGACGCCCATGACGCGGGTCGTGACCTCGTCATTCTCCAGCACGACATCGTTGGCGATGTCCTCGATCCGGGCGAGCTCTTCCGGTGTGATCTGCTTCGGATGCACGAAGTCGAAGCGCAGCCGGTCGGGCGTGACCAGCGAGCCGCGCTGCGCAATGTGATCGCCGAGCACCTGGCGCAGCGCCTCGTGCAACAGATGCGTCGCCGAGTGGTTGGCACGGATCGACGAACGCCTGGCGTGGTCGACCTCGAGCTGCAGCGCAGTGCCGATGGTCAGCGTGCCCTGCTCCACGGTGCCGAGATGCACGAACAGATCGCCGGCCTTCTTCTGCGTGTCGGTGACGCGGAACTTGACGCCCTCGCCGGTGAGCACGCCGAGGTCGCCGACCTGGCCGCCCGACTCGCCGTAGAACGGGGTCTGGTTCAGCACGATCGCGCCGCTCTCGCCGGCCTTGAGGCTTTCGACCTCCGCGCCGTCCTTGATCAGCGCCGTCACCGCGCCTTCCGCGCTCTCGGTCTCGTAGCCGAGGAATTCGGTCGCTCCGAGCTTCTCGCGCAGCGGGAACCAGATCGCCTCGCTCGCCGCCTCGCCCGAACCTGCCCAGGAGGCACGCGCCTTCACGCGCTGCCGCTCCATCGCGTCGGTGAACGACGCCTGGTCGACGCTGATGCCGCGCGACTTCAGCGCGTCCTGCGTCAGATCGAGCGGGAAGCCGTAGGTGTCGTACAGCGTGAACGCGGTGTCGCCGTCGAACATGTCGCCCTTCTTGAGGCCGGCACTCTTCTCGTCGAGGATCGACAGGCCGCGCGCCAGCGTCTTGCGGAAGCGCGTCTCCTCCAGCCGCAGCGTCTCCTCGATCAGCTTCTCCGCACGGACCAGATCCGGATAGGCCTGGCCCATCTCGCGGACCAGCGCCCAGACCAGGCGATGCATCAGCGGCTCGCTCGCGCCCAAAAGCTGTGCATGGCGCATCGCGCGGCGCATGATCCGGCGCAGCACGTAGCCGCGGCCCTCGTTCGACGGCAGCACGCCGTCGGTGATCAGGAACGCGGACGAGCGCAGATGGTCCGCGATCACCCGATACGACCCAACGTTCTGCTCGTTCGGACCGTGCCCGAGGGTAGACGCGGCGGCATCGATCAGATTGCGGAACAGATCGGTCTCGAACACGCTCTCGACGCCCTGCAGGATGCAGGCCATGCGCTCGAGCCCCATGCCGGTGTCGATCGAGGGACGCGGCAGCGCCACGCGCTCCTCCTTCGTCACCTGCTCGTACTGCATGAACACCAGGTTCCAGAATTCGAGGAAGCGATCGCCATCCTCATCCGGGCTGCCCGGAGGGCCGCCCCAGATGTGCTCGCCGCGGTCGATGAAGATTTCGGAGCACGGTCCGCACGGGCCGGTGTCGCCCATCGCCCAGAAATTGTCCGAGGTCGGGATGCGGATGATGCGGTCGTCCGAGAAGCCCGCGATCTTCTTCCAGTAGCCGGCCGCCTCGTCGTCGGTGTGGTAGACGGTGACCAGCAGCTTGTCCTTCTTCAGCCCGAAATCCTTGGTGATCAGATTCCAGGCGAGCTCGATCGCGCGCTCCTTGAAGTAATCGCCGAACGAGAAGTTGCCGAGCATCTCGAAGAAGGTGAGATGGCGCGCGGTGTAGCCGACATTGTCGAGGTCGTTATGCTTGCCGCCGGCGCGCACGCACTTCTGCGACGTCGTGGCGCGCTGATAGCCGCGCTTCTCGACGCCGGTGAAGACGTTCTTGAACTGCACCATGCCGGCATTGGTGAACATCAAGGTCGGGTCGTTGCGCGGAACCAGCGGCGACGAGGCCACGATCTCGTGCCCGTTCTCCTTGAAGAAGTTCAGAAATGTCGACCTGATGTCGTTGACGCTGCTCATGTTCATCCAATCGGAAAAAGGGGCCGGCCAGCCGCAAAAAGGCGTCATTTTCCGGCCGAACGCTTTTAGACATTGCCAGCTGCGGTGTCCAGAAACTGTGCAGGCGGATCATGGGCTTGCCGCGGCAGCACAAAGCCCATTGGATAGTTGCTGCAGCTGCGTTGACAGTCTTGGTGGCGCCGTGTTTTCTACCTACCTATACCTAGTCACGTCGGGAGAGACCGGCCTTATCGCCGGCGCCGAAGGAGCAACCGCCCCGGAAACTCTCAGGCAAAAGGACCGCGTGACGTCTGACATCTGGAAAGAGACGCTGGGGTTCGCCCCGATGCGTCCGCCGACGGGATAATACTCTCAGGCACAGCGACAGATGGGGCTTTCTGCAGGTTTCTCAAGGGGAAATAGGTCCCCGGCGGGAACCGCGAGGGCCCTGTGATGCTTGCGCGCGAAACCTCCCCGCTGAAACAGACCCCGCTGCACGCGCTGCATCTGGCGCGCGGCGCCAAGATGGTGCCGTTCGCCGGCTATGACATGCCGGTGCAATACGCGGCCGGCGTGCTGAAGGAGCATCTGCACACCCGCAAGGAAGCCGGTCTGTTCGATGTGTCGCACATGGGCCAGCTCGTGCTGAAGGCCAAATCCGGCAAGGTCGCGGATGCCGCGCTCGCGCTGGAAAAACTGGTGCCGCAGGACATCGTCGGTATCGCGCCGGGACGGCAGCGCTACGCGCAATTCACCAACAATGACGGTGGCCTGCTCGACGACCTGATGGTGGCGAATTTCGGCGATCACCTGTTCCTGGTGGTCAACGCCGCTTGCAAGGCCGAGGACGAGGCGCATCTGCGCGCGAATCTCTCCGACGCCTGCGAGATCATCTCGCTGGCCGACCGCGCGCTGATCGCGCTGCAGGGCCCTAAAGCCGAATCGGCGCTGGCGAAACTTTGTGCAGATGTCGGTTCGATGAAATTCATGGATGCCGGTGCGCGCCGGCTCAGTGACGTCGACTGCTTCGTCTCGCGCTCCGGCTATACCGGCGAGGACGGCTTTGAGATTTCCGTGCCCGCGGACAAGGTGGAAGCCCTGGTCACCGCGCTGCTCGACAATCCCGACGTGTTGCCGATCGGGCTCGGCGCGCGCGACAGCCTGCGGCTCGAAGCCGGGCTGTGCCTCTATGGCCATGACATCGACACCACGACGACACCGGTCGAAGGCGCGCTGGAATGGTCGGTGCAGAAGGTTCGCCGCAGCGGCGGCGCCCGCGCCGGCGGCTTCCCCGGCGCCGACAAAATTCTCGCGCAATTCGCAGATGGCGCTGCGCGCCGACGGGTCGGCCTGAAGCCTGACGGCCGCGCACCGGTGCGCGAAGGCGCCGCGCTGTTCGCCGATGCCGGCTCGACCGAGCAGATCGGCAAGGTGACCTCGGGCGGCTTCGGCCCGAGCCTCAATGCGCCGGTTGCGATGGGCTACCTGCCCACGGCCCTTTCCGCCGTCGGCACCACCGTTTTCGCCGAAGTGCGCGGCCAGCGGCTGCCGCTGAAAGTCGCCGCTACGCCCTTCGTCCCCAATACCTACAAACGCTGAACGCCAAAGGATCGACCCCATGACGACGCTGTACACGTCCGACCACGAATGGCTCCGCATCGAGGGCGACGTCGCCACGATCGGGATCACCGACTATGCGCAGTCGCAGCTCGGCGACGTCGTGTTCGTCGAACTGCCCAAGGTCGGCCGCAGCCTGAAGAAGGCCGAGGCCGCCGCTGTCGTCGAATCCGTCAAGGCCGCCTCCGACGTTTACGCGCCGATCTCCGGCGAGGTGGTCGAGGTCAACGACGCGCTCGCCGCCGAGCCCGCGCTGGTCAATTCCGACGCCGGCGGCAAGGCCTGGTTCTTCAAGCTGAAGATTGCCGACAAGGGCGAGCTCGGCGGCCTGATGGACGAGGCCGCCTACGCCGCGCACACCGCCTAAAGGATCACTCCGAGGATCACGTCATGAACGCGCCCTTCAAGCCGATCAACGAAGCCGCCACCGATTTCGTCCGCCGCCACATCGGACCGTCGCCGCGCGACGTCAACGCGATGCTGGAGACGGTCGGCGCCGCGAGCCTGCAGGCGCTGATGAACGAGACGCTGCCGGCGTCGATCCGGCAGAAGGCGCCGCTCGATCTCGGCCGGGCGCTGAGCGAGACCGAGGCGCTCGCGCATATGAGCGAGCTCGCCGCGCAGAACCAGATGTTCACCTCGCTGATCGGCCAGGGCTATTCCGGCACCATCCTGCCCGCGGTGATCCAGCGCAACATTCTGGAGAACCCGGCCTGGTACACCGCCTATACGCCGTACCAGCCGGAGATCAGCCAGGGCCGGCTCGAGGCCCTGTTCAACTTCCAGACCATGATCTGCGATCTCACCGGGCTCGACGTCGCCAACGCCTCGCTGCTCGACGAAGCGACGGCAGCGGCGGAAGCGATGGCGCTCGCCGAGCGCCACTCGCAGGTCAAGGCGAAGGTGTTCTTCGTCGACAAGGAGGTGCATCCGCAGACGGTGGCGGTGATGCGCACGCGCGCCGCGCCGCTGGGCTGGGCGCTGGTGGTCGGCGATCCCCTGACCGAGCTCGACAACGCCGATGTGCTCGGCGCGCTGCTGCAATATCCGGGAACGTCGGGCGCAGTACGCGACCTCAAGCCTGCCATCGCGTCGCTGCGCGCCAAGGGCGCGCTTGCGATCGTCGCGGCGGACCTGCTGTCGCTGACGCTGCTCGCCTCGCCCGGCGAGCTCGGCGCCGACATCGCGATCGGTTCGGCGCAGCGGTTCGGCGTGCCGATGGGGTATGGCGGACCGCACGCCGCCTATATGGCGGTGCGCGACACGCTGAAGCGCTCGCTGCCCGGCCGCATCGTCGGCCTCTCGGTGGATTCGCGTGGGCAGCCCGCCTATCGCCTCGCGCTGCAGACCCGCGAGCAGCATATCCGCCGCGAGAAGGCGACCTCGAACATCTGCACCGCGCAGGTGCTGCTCGCCGTGATCGCCTCGATGTATGCGGTCTATCACGGTCCCGAGGGCCTGACCCATATCGCACGCAGCGTGCATCGCCGCGCCACCGTGCTTGCCGCCGGCCTGCGCAAGCTCGGCTTTGCGCCGACCACCGAAGCGTTCTTCGATACCGTGACCGTCGAGACAGGTAGCAAGCAGATCGAGCTCGTCACCCGCGCGCAGGCGGAGCGGATCAATCTGCGCATCGGCGCGACCACGCTCGGCATCGCGCTCGACGAGACCTCGACGCCGGAGACGGTCGAGGCGGTGTGGCGCGTGTTCGGCGGCAAGCTCAGCTATGCCGAGATCGAGGCCGGTGCGCACGAGGCGCTGCCGAAGGAGCTGCGGCGCACCAGCGCCTTCCTCAGCCATCCGGTGTTCAATACGCATCGTTCCGAGACCGAGCTGCTGCGCTACATGCGCAAGCTCAGCGATCGTGACCTCGCGCTCGACCGCGCGATGATCCCGCTCGGCTCCTGCACGATGAAGCTCAACGCCACCACCGAAATGATCCCGCTGACCTGGCCGGCGTTCGGCAATCTGCATCCGTTCGCGCCGGCGGATCAGGCCAAGGGCTATCACGCGCTGTTCAAGCGGCTGGAGCAATGGCTGTGCGACATCACCGGCTATGACGCAGTCTCGCTGCAGCCGAATTCCGGCGCGCAGGGCGAATATGCCGGGCTGCTGGCGATCCGCGGCTATCACCTCGCGCGCGGCGAGCCGCACCGCAAGGTGTGCCTGATCCCCTCCTCCGCGCACGGCACCAATCCGGCCTCGGCTGCGATGGTCGGCATGGAGGTCGTGGTCGTCGCGTGCGATGCTCGCGGCGACGTCGACGTCAATGATCTTCGCGCCAAGGCGGAGAAGCACTCCGCCAACCTTGCCGCGGTCATGATCACCTATCCGTCGACCCACGGCGTGTTCGAGGAGCATATCCGCGAGATCTGCGACATCGTGCATGCCCATGGCGGCCAGGTCTATCTCGACGGCGCCAACATGAACGCGCAGGTCGGACTGTCGCGGCCCGGCGACTACGGCGCCGATGTCAGCCATCTCAATTTGCACAAGACCTTCTGCATTCCGCATGGCGGCGGCGGCCCCGGCATGGGCCCGATCGGCGTGAAGGCGCATCTTGCGCCCTATCTGCCGGGCCATCCCGCAACCGACGGAGCGACGGCGCACGCCATCGGCGCGGTATCGGCTGCGCCGTTCGGCTCGGCGTCGATCCTGACCATCTCCTACATCTACATCCTGATGATGGGCGGCGAAGGCCTGACGCGCGCCACCGAGATCGCGATCCTCAACGCCAACTACATCGCCGCACGGCTGCAGCCGCACTTTCCGGTGCTGTACCGCAACGAGCGCGGCCGCGTTGCGCATGAGTGCATCGTCGATCCGCGGCCGCTGAAGACGACCAGCGGCGTCACCGTCGACGACATCGCAAAACGCCTGATCGACTACGGCTTCCACGCGCCGACCATGAGCTTCCCGGTGGCGGGCACGCTGATGATCGAACCGACGGAATCGGAATCGAAGTTCGAGATCGACCGGTTCTGCGACGCCATGATCGCGATCCGCGACGAAATCGCGGAGATCGAGAAGGGCCGCTGGAAGGTCGAGGCCTCGCCGCTGCGCCACGCGCCGCATACCGTACACGACATCGCCGACGATGCCTGGAACCGGGCCTACACCCGCGCCGAAGGCTGCTTCCCGGAGGGCGTGTCACGGTCCGACAAATACTGGAGCCCGGTCGGCCGCGTCGACAACGTCTACGGCGACCGCAACCTGGTGTGCTCGTGCCCGCCGGTCGAGGATTACGCGCAGGCGGCGGAGTAAAGCGCACCATTGTTGCAGCTACGTCGTGCTGCGTCTCTGACGCGTGATTCACTCGGTGTCATTCCGGGGCTCGCGAAGCGAGAACCCGGAATCTCGATCCACGACTTCCGGATTCCGGATTCGCGACTTCGTCGCGCCCCGGAATGACGGACTGGCCCGCCCGCGGCAGGAGGAAACATGCGCGAGGAATTCTGGTTCCATTTCCCGTTTCGCGTCCGCTATTCGGAGGTCGACGCGCAGGCCGTGGTGTTCAACGCCCACTACCTCACCTATTTCGACACCGCCATCACCGAATATTTCCGGGCGCTCGGCTACGACTATCTCGGCGAGGTGGCGCGGACCGGCATCGACTTCCACACCGTGAAATCGGTCGTCGAGTACAAGGCTCCGATCCGGTTCGACGAGGACATCGAGGTCTGCGTGCGGGTCGCCAAGATCGGCCGCTCCTCGATCAATCTTGCGCTCGCGATCTTCGCCAAAGGCTCCGATGACCTGCGCGCCACCGGCGAGATCATCTGGGTCGCGACCGACCAGAAGACGCATCAATCGGTCGCGGTGACCGAGGATTTGCGGGCGCTGATCGCGAGCCGGGAAAAGGCGCTGGCGTAGAGATCAGAACGTCGCGTGCTGGCGTCGCTCGAACAAGCCTTACGGAGCGACGAGAGTGCGGCTCTCGGCGTCCCAGCGCCACAGCCGCTCATTGGTCAGTTCGGTGCCGCCCCACCAGCGATGGATCGTGTTGTACTGGCTGAAGTCGAGCTCGCGATCCGACACTTCCTGGCCGAAATCGGTGAGCGACAGCCGACTGTGCAGGAGTCGGTTGTTTCGGGCCTTCAGATCGTCGGGCGCTTCGATCTCCGCGGGGAATCCGGTCAGAACCGGTGATGGACAATAGGCGAGCCGGTCCAGGATCAGCTCCGCTTCCTGAAAATCGAACACGCCGCGTTCCCGGTTCAGCTCGTTTGAAAGGACCTGTGGGCTTGTCTCGCCGTCGGCGACGAGATCCAGCATTCGCAGTTCGGACGCGCCGAGGCCGGTGTCTTGCCCGGGTAGCTCCTCCAGCAACGCAATCAGCGCCGCGCGGAGCTGCGGGATGGCCGACAGATCCTGCATGAGAAGGTCGAAACAGGGCTCGGGCGTCGGAGCGCGATAGGCATTCCAGGCGCGACCGGCCAATTCCAGCCGATCATCGGTCACCGCAAGTGCAGGCAATCGCCATTTCGCCAAGCTCTCGCCTCGGTACCTGCCGATCTCGACATCGGTCTGGACCAGCTTGAGCTTCGCTACGATGTGGCGGTGCGGGCGGAGCACGTCGAGCAACCAGGCCAGCACCAACTGGTCATTCGGCTGGGGATCAGCCCATAGCTCGACGCTATCGCAACGCTCGCACAACTCGACAAGCCCAATGTCCCGACCGATCGAGCCGGTCCATCTTGAACTGGCGAAGTCGAGCCAGTGCGTGTCGAAATCGACATGCTTTGCGGAACGCGGTTCCAGCAGGGTCGTGAGGTCATCCGACGAGGGCATTTTCCCCCAAACGAAGCGCGGCCTCAACCCGACGACGATGTCCGCCCTTCCCGCCTGCCTCAGGCGATAGCTCGCGAGTTCACTTGTCGCCAGGATCAGACTTGTCACGATGCTCTCCGGCTACGCGCGATGGCATCAGCACCGCAAGCTGAGGATCAACTGCTTTACAAAAGACACACAAAACCAAACGGGCGCCGAAGACGTCGGCAACTCAACGTCCTCAGCGCCCGCTTGCAGCGAAGTCATGTGATGATTTGAGCATGATCTCCGGACAAACGCTTCGCGTTTGTCGCGAGGGAAAACCGCTTCGCACTTTTCCGGATCATGCCGGAGACTTACTCCTCCGTCGGCTCCTCGCCCTCGGCGTCGCGTTCGGGCGTGCCGGCGAGGATCTGCTCGGAGATCAGGCCGGAGTTCTGCCGGATCGCGGCTTCGATCTTGGCGGTGATGTCGGGATTCGACTTCAGGAATGCCTTGGAATTCTCGCGACCCTGGCCGAGCCGCTGGCTGTCATAGGAGAACCAGGCGCCGGACTTCTCGACGATGCCGGCCTTGACGCCGAGGTCGAGGATCTCGCCCATCTTGGAGACGCCCTCGCCATACATGATGTCGAACTCGACCTGCTTGAAGGGCGGCGCCAGCTTGTTCTTCACCACCTTGACGCGGGTGGTGTTGCCGACGACTTCGTCGCGCTCCTTGATAGCGCCGATGCGGCGGATGTCGAGACGAACCGAGGCATAAAACTTCAGCGCGTTGCCGCCGGTGGTGGTCTCCGGCGAGCCGTACATCACGCCGATCTTCATGCGGATCTGGTTGATGAAGATTACCATGGTGTGGGACTTGTTGATCGAGGCGGTCAGCTTGCGCAGCGCCTGGCTCATCAGGCGGGCCTGCAGACCCGGTAGCGCATCGCCCATCTCGCCCTCGAGCTCGGCCTTCGGCACCAGCGCTGCAACCGAATCGACCACCAGCACGTCGACCGCGCCGGAGCGCACCAGCGTGTCGCAAATCTCCAGCGCCTGCTCGCCGGTGTCCGGCTGCGAGATCAAGAGCTCGTCGATGTTGACGCCGAGCTTGCGCGCATAGACCGGGTCGAGCGCGTGTTCAGCGTCGATGAAGGCGCAGATGCCGCCCTTCTTCTGGCCTTCCGCCACGGTGTGCAGCGCCAGCGTGGTCTTGCCCGAGGATTCCGGCCCGTAGATTTCGACGACGCGTCCCTTCGGCAGACCGCCAACGCCGAGCGCAATATCGAGCCCGAGCGACCCCGACGACACCGTCTCGACATCCATCGAACGGTCGTTCTTGCCGAGCTTCATCACCGAGCCCTTGCCGAACTGGCGCTCGATCTGGGAGAGCGCGGCTGAGAGGGCCTTGGACTTGTCCATGGAGGATCCTTCGACGATACGCAGTGCGGTGGCGGACATTTGGGATGTGCTCCTTATGGCGGGGATTCGCTAGCGGGAAAACGGGCGACGAGATCGGGTGGAATGCGTTGTTGATTGGAACCTCGTACCACGTTTGTTCTAAGTTCGCAATATGTTCTTTCAAACAGACCGGTACTGGCCTGTTTCCATCCCTAGTGGCCTGCTTTGAAATTTCGAGTGGCCTAGTTTGGATTTAATCCTGTGGCAACCAAGGGTTGGCCGATGTTCTCGGTAGGACTACTGAGTCGCCAATCCGATGTTCTGCACATAGCAATACTTATGGTCCGCCAAGTGTTCTCCCTCCACAGAGGAGAAGTGTTACCGGGGTTCTCCGTTGGTGAACGGAGTTCCTTAATAACTCAGCAACCAAAGACGTTCGGGTGTATTGTCCCTTCATCACCGGCCGAGGCTCTGCCCGTAGGCGTCGGTGGCTGAGAGACCGGCTAGCGCTCCCGCCTGCATAACAGGGAGCGCGGCTATGGCCGAACAGCGCAACTATCGTCCCGACCAATTGTGGTTTGAAAAGCTCGCCGTTTACGCACGCGAGCTAATCCAGCACTCGCTCAAACTCCTCAACGAGTCGGTGCCGGATACGTTTGCGGGTCGCAAAACCCACGAGCCCTTTCCACAAGAGGAAAGCAGATACGGGCTCGACGAGAGAAAATCGGACTTAACCTAAGAGAGGGCGGGAATTGAGATGCGGCGCTAAAAGTGCGGATGATTGATCCAATGTTCGCCCGTTCTCAGGTTGCTATCGAAGAGAGCCACAGGCTCCGCAATCAACGAAAAGCGCTCGCAGACCAGCGGGACGCGCAGTTGGCCGAGCTGCGACGATCCATCTACGACAGCGCCAGCGCCCGCGTGGAGATCAAGGCTCATCGAGACAACAGCGAGTGAGGCACCTTGTGTGCAGCAAATGCGAAGATTTGGACACGCGCATTGAGCAGTTCCGACGCTTCACCGCGCAACTGCTCGATCTCCTCACGCTGGAGCGATTAAACGCGTCAATCGCGCAAATGGAAGCTGAGAAGAAAAAGCTTCACCCGACGCAAGAGTAAGGCCGCCTCAGTTGGCGGCCTCTTTCATTTCGTATTGTTCGGCCAAGAAAGCCCTTCTGTTCCGGCTGGCTCGCTTCGGTAGATCATTTTGAAGATGCTGGCGGCGGTATCGAGCCAGAGTTTCCGTTTGTCCTCTGGCCAGACTTCTCCTGCCTTCGGCAATTCCTTCAAGAGGCCTTGCACGAATGGATGTAGACCCGGCGGTTCATTTCCATCATTGCCACTGTCCCGGCGCTTCTCCTCCTCGCGCCTTTCGGGCGGCGGTTCATCGCGCTGTACAATTCCCGGCTTAACAAAGCGCCCCGTCGCTGAATCAATAAAGCCTGCGTACTGCGCCGACTTCATAAATGTCTGCCTAGCCCTGTCTTTTTGTTTGGGCGAGACGCCCAACTCATGCCGTCCGTCTTTAAGTCCCCGTATCCTAGTTTGATTTTTGGGGTGTACTTGTTCGGATTAAGCGAACGGAAACCGTAGCTTGGCCGGTGTTCTCAGTAGGACTACCGAGGCGACCCATCGGATGTTCTATCCCCGTCCCGCCTTTGACCGAGATCAGGGAATTTAATCTTGAGAGAACGAACCGGGGGCAACGGAACGTGATACGATAGCATCATCACCGGCCAAGGCTTTGCCCGTAGGCGTCGGTGGCTGAGAGACGAGACCAACAGCGCTCCCGCCTGCATAGGAAGGGAGCGCGGCCATGCCGAACCATTCCACAATAGTGCACCGCGAGATGCAGCTTCGCCATCTGGAGCAAGCCGAGCGGCATATTGCCCAAGGCGAACGACACATTGCCGAGCAAGAGGGACTGATCGAGCACCTTGCCAATCACGGGCACGATCTAGCGGAAGCGAAGAAGCTTCTGGATAACTTCTACTCATGCCAGGTTTTGCACGTTCAGCACCGCGACCGAATCCGCAGAGAGCTGGGAGAGTAGGGCCACCTCAGTAGGGCCACCTCAGTTGACGGCCTATTCTCATCTAGCGCACGATTAATTTCCTAGCGTGGCACAAACTGCACTTTGTTTTGGTGGTCATCCCGAGTTAGATTCCAACCTCACGCAGAGGTTGTGTCATGACCAGTGACCTGCTTTTTAGAGCGAGCATTGTGGTGCTGGGGCTGTGCCCCATTGCTATCGCTGCGATTGCAATATTCATGTGAGAAAGCGGCCGCCTCACTTGGCGGCCTCTTTCATTACGGGCCCTTCCCGTCGAATCGCTGCGACATATGACGTGAATCCGGTCGCGTGAATGAGGTGCTGAAGGGCTCTCTGCGTATTTCGCAAAAACGGGACAGCGGTTTCGCTAACTGACGGACAGCAGTTTCGCTAAATCGCGGACAGCGTGGC
>NZ_JAUMTJ010000037.1:0-92175 GCF_032654765.1 Bradyrhizobium sp. 33ap4
TCGATTGTCGCCGCCGCGCACGCACCATCTCCGAATCTCGTCGGAGCCAATGAATCATGATCCTCGGTCGGCGGCGACCGCCTTTTTTCAACAGCCTGCTAGATACGTGGTGAGCGAAGGTAAACCGGGGCTTGCATTAATAATCGAGGCGTTGAGCTTGCCGTTCTTCATCAGGACCTTACGAAGGCGCACGAGCATCTCCTTCTCGGAAATACAGACGCAACGCTCCTCCATTGTCTTCTTTGCGCGCAGAAATGTATCACGCTTAATGATCGGCTCGATCGCGCCCTTACGCGTGATCCAGAGCTCTCTCGGATTGTGCGTTCGCTTCGCTCCTAGTTTCGCAGTGTCACGATTGTAGATGGAGTTGCCGATATACGCTTCGTTATGAAGAAGGCACTTATCGCACTTTGCTGCCATCGGTATCCTCGGTTCGTAAGGATGCCTCTTCGGTTAAGCTCTCGCGCGATTTCCGCCTGCGATTTGCATCGTAGATATTCATCGAAGACCCACTTCACGACGTCGACTTGATCTCTTGAGCCTGGCCCGAGTGTGACACGGTCGGTGGTAAGAGACTTCCGCTCACCGCTCTTCAAAACACCTTTCGGCCTACATTTATCGTCAACGAGTCGCCTCTCTAGACCATAAGGCGCCGGGGCACCCACCTTGAACCCGCGACTTGCCAGACGCAAAGCTCCTGCAAGAACCTTGGCCGAAAGCTCCCGGCTGAACTCTGCCGCCATGACCCTCTTGATATTCTTAACTATGCTCGAAAGGAGACTGCCGTCGTTGTCGAATTGCTCGGCGCAATAGGCAACCTTGACGCCGGCCCTTCGACATATGAACTCGTAGTGCGCGCTCTCATCAACGTCCTGAAAGCGCCCCCATCGACTGACGTCAAATACCAGCAAATGACCAAACTCAATTCGACCGGACTGAACATCGTCAATCAGTTCGGTCAAGCCAGTTCGATTCTCGATCTTCAGGCCGCTTTCGCCCTCATCGCGATAGGTGCGCACGATCGTGAGTTTATGAAGCTCGGCGTAGGCCGCGATAACCACCGCCTGATTTTCGATAGAGTATTTCTGGTAGTCGGTGGACATGCGGACATATTGTGCCGCTTGATGCATCTTTTGCGGCTGAGGCAGCCGGTCCTTGTGTACAATGAGAGCTTGCACCATAAGGCTGCTCCCGCGCATAGGCGATAAAACCGTGGGCTTCTCTCTGCGCAAAAACAATAGCAAAGCGCAGCAGCCCTCGTCAGTGTGATTGAGGATGCTAATCACGTGAGAGGCAGTTTACCTGACATATCGGCCCTAAGCCGCAGCCCGCTCGCCTTCCGCCTCTTTTAGTGGAATCACAGCTTTTTTTTA
Source organism: Bradyrhizobium sp. 33ap4 (assembly GCF_032654765.1). NCBI lineage: Bacteria > Pseudomonadati > Pseudomonadota > Alphaproteobacteria > Hyphomicrobiales > Nitrobacteraceae > Bradyrhizobium > Bradyrhizobium sp. 33ap4. Next base: position 1,374 of record NZ_JAUMTJ010000037.1, read on the forward strand.
CGGACGGCCCAACCATCCGCGTCGCGCATTGACCGCTTCGCGCGCTCCGGCGGGATCGTGCGGCTTCCGGCGCTTGGCTCGCGGCATTGGTAATGGGCGCGCGGAGGCTTCCGCGCGATCGTGGTTGCGGACCGATGTCCGTCGGTCAGGTGATGAATTGCCTCAACCGGCCCCGATGGCTTGGAGCCAGGCGGCGCTCAACACCGGCCTCGCCGTGGGCTCAGGATCGCGACTCCGGTGAAAATGCGGGGTGCAGTAGCTCGAGCCCGACCGGCACGGATGGCCGCAGAAGGTCATTGTCTCGTCGTCGCTATCCCCGCCATAGGGATAGCGGCAGTCTCCGGGCTTGAGGTCGAGCAGCGAAAGATGCCGCGGCACAACCGCTGCGCAACGAAGTTGCGGCATCTCCACCGTTTCAGTGAAGATCTTTGGCCCGCGAAGCAGATCCGGCGTCAGTTCAGTGTGCCCTTCACGCAGCCGCCCGATCCTTGGGAGCTCCGGCAGGGACGGTTTGGGCGGATCGAGGTGCCCCGGCAGGGACGGCTCGGGCCTTTCGAGGCCCGCCAACCCCATGCGCTGCGCTCGGCTGAGCGCCGCGTTGCGCGTATAGGCCGTATTGAAGGTAGCGTTGATCGTGTCCGCGATTTCCGAATAGGACAAGCCGCGGGCGCGGAGATCCTGCAGGGCTGCCGAATGCTCCGGCAGCCAGTTCATCATTTCCATTCCAAATTCCCATTTCTGTCATTCCGCCAGCGCCTTGCACATCTTCCGCTATTCCGAAGAAAAGAGTCAGACTTGTTTCTGATAATCGTAACGGCTATAGTGTCTTCGGGTTTGGGAAAGGATGAAACATGCTGGACGCGGCACTGATCGAACGGGCACTGGAAAAGACCGGGAAGAGCAAAGGCGGGCTTGCCCGCGCGATGGGGGTTCGGGCCGGGGCGGTCTCCGAAATCCTGTCGGGAATAAGGTTGATCAAGGCATCCGAGATTGCCCCGATCATGGAGTATTTGGAGCTGAATTCGGTGCCGATCGTGGGCCGGGTCGGCGCCGGCGCCTCGATCCAGCCGGAGCTTGAGCAGGTCCCGCCGGAGGGTCTCGGCGAAATCGAGCTTCCGTTCCCGATGACGGAGGAGACCGTCGCTTTCGAGGTCTCAGGCGATTCGATGCTGCCGAAATACGAGAACGGCGACGTCATCGTGGTGTATCGCGAGCAGCGCTATCCGCTGTCGAGCTTCTACGGAGAGGAAGCTGCGGTCCGGCTGAAGAGCGGCGAGCGGTATCTGAAGACGATCGAACGCGGCAGTTCGTCCGGCACCGTCAACCTCAAGAGCTTTAATGCCAAGCCGATCAACGGCGTAAAGCTCGAATGGATCGGCGAAATCTGTGTCACCCTGCCCCGCGGCCAGATCGAAAGGCTGCGCGGCAAGTCGGCGGCGAAGGGTCGCAAATCTGCCCGGACGCAGGGCGGGCGATCGTCCGAGAAGTAACCGCGCTGCTTCAGGGACCGGCCGGACCGATTCGGACGCCTTCGGACCGAATCGGTCCGGCCATGCGTGCCTGAATTTCGGTTTTCAACAATTCACCCTTGACATACTTCCGATTATCGGAAATAATGCGTAGTAACAGTCAGAACATCGAACGATCAGGCAATGCAGTATTTCGTCGTGATGATCGACTATGGCCGCCGTGGCCGCGAGGCGATCGTCGATCCCAAAATGACACGACGCGACGTCGTCTCACGAATCGCCTCGGGCGAATATACGAACATCAGCTTCATTCACGAGATTGCCGAGCGTTCGGTCGAGGATGTCACGGACGACCTGCTGGCCGAGGCCGCCCTGCCGGAGCTCCCCGTGACCGGCGCGAACCTGCAAGCCAATACGCTGGATCACACCCGCGACCTGCGCAAACACGAACCGGTCTGACACCGCTCACGGGTTGATTGCGAAAACGTGATCTTTCTTGAGCCGGCCACTTGGCCGGAACCCGAAACGGACTAGATAGGGTTCACGCAAAGTCTATTCGGACCAGGCGCGGGTTCCCTCTAGATTAGCGATTCGTTTCTCGGGCCGGCAAATTTCAGCTTCAGATGACTTCGACAACAAACGCCGAGATCGCGAAAGCCGATGGCGATCTCAGGATCGCGCTGCTGCTTGGCATCGCAAACTGGTTTCTGTTTCTGGACCATATTCCGCACAACGTCGTCGGCGCGCTGACCATGCGCAACTTCGGCTTCAGCGGCGCAACCGACCTTTTTGTATTCGTCGGCGGCTACGCCGTGACGCTCATCTACGCCAGGATGACGCTGGAACGCGGATTCCTGGTGGCCGCAACCCGCATCTTCAAGCGCGTATGGCAGCTCTATGCCGCCTATATCGTTCTGTTCGTGATCTATGTCGAGTTGATCAGCTATGTCGCTACCCGGACCGCGGCGCCCGAGATCATCAGCGAGTTCAACATCACCGGCTTCATCGATCACCCGATCCGGACGTTGATCTACGGCCTGTTCCTGCAGGCCAAGCCGCTCAATCTCGACGTGCTGCAACTCACCATTGCCTTGATGGCGTTCCAGCCCGTCATCGTGTTCGGGCTGTTGTACGTGCCGAACGCGACGGTCGTCGCGTCCGTGACCCTCTACGCGGCCGGCCGGCTGCTCAACTGGAACCTGTCGTCATATCCGTATGGCGACTGGTACCTCAATCCGTTCTGCTGGCAATTGCTGTTCGTGATGGGCGGCTGGCTCGCGCTGATCGGCGCGCGATATGCGCCCGCGATCCGCGCGATGCAGGCGGCTCCCGCGCTGCGCGCCATGGCGTTGCTGTATCTGCTGTTCGCCCTGACAATTGTCTCGATCAGCGATATCCCGGCACTCGCGCAAATGATGCCGAGTGGGCTGAGCGATGTGCTGCTGCCAAACGACCGGGAGGAGATCGCGCCTCATCGCATCCTGCACTTCCTGGTCCTGACATTTTTGTTTAGCTGGCTGGTGCCGCGCGATTGGGAATATCTGCGATCTCCCGCCTTGCAGCCGATCATCAAGTGCGGCGAGGAATGGCTGGCCGTGTTCTGTGCAGGCGTCTTCCTCTCATTCGCTGCGCACCTGATCCTGATTACGGGCCCATACTCACTGGCAAGGCAGGTCGCGGTCAGCATCGCCGGCATCGCGGCGATGACGGCCGTCGCCTACTACGTCTCGTGGTCAAAGCAGCAGGACGGCAAGTCGGCCGTCGCTCATTCCTGATTCCTGCGGTTAGTCGATCGCCAGCGACCGCCGCAGCCGCACCTCGCTATCGCGCAACATCGCGGTGTCGAGCCCGCCTCCCCGACTATTTCCTGCGCGACGCCAGGATCTTCTCGGCGGCGCGCAGATGCGGCTTGTCCAGCATCTTGCCGTCCATCCTGGCGACTCCCGATGGATTATTGGCGAACGCGGCGATCACCCGCTCCGACCATGCGATTTCCTCATCCGTCGGCATGAAGGCCGCATTGACGACGTCGACATGCTTGGGGTGGATCACGGCCTTGGCGAGGAAGCCATCCTGGCGCGCGGCGACCGCCTCGGCCTTCAAAGCATCGAGATCGTTGATGTCGGTCGCGATGGTGTCGATCGCGACGACGCCGGCGGCGGCCGCGCCGATCAGGCAGAGATCGCGCGCCAGGATGAAGGGCGAGTGATAGCGGCCGTCACTGCGGTTGCGCGTTGCCCCGAGCGAGGCCGCGAGATCCTCCGCGCCCCACATCATGCCCCACAGCCGCGGGCTCATGTTCTCGAAATCGAGGATTTTCAGCACCGCCCGCGCCGTCTCGGTCGCGACCGTCACGATCCGGGTGGTGCCCTGCGCGATATCAGAGGCCGCCTCGAATGCGTCAAGATAGAGTGCGAGCCGGTTGACGTCGGCGGCACCGGCGCATTTCGGCAGCACGATTCCATCGGGTTTGCCGGGCATCACGGCGGCGAGATCGCCGAGCGTCAGATCGGTGTCGAGCGCGTTGACGCGGATATAAAGCTTCTGCTCCGGATTGCGCGCATCGAGCATCTGGCGCGTGATGCCCCGCGCAACCACCTTCTGGTCCGGCGCGATGGAATCCTCGAGGTCGAGGATCAGCGCATCGGCTGCGGTCTTCTTCGCGCTTTCATATTTCCGGGTGCTGTCGCCGGGAACGAACAGGAACGATCGCATCGCTTACGCCTTCGGCTTGCAGTGCATCAGGCCGGTCCGGCGGCAGCTCGCCACCACCTCGCCGCGCTGGTTGGTCATGGTGTGCTCGAACTCGACGATGCCCTGGGTCGGCCGCGACTTGCTGGCGCGCTTGCCGATGATCCTGGTGTGCGCCTTCAGCGTATCGCCATGGAACACCGGCTTCGGGAACTTGACGTCGGTCATGCCGAGATTGCCGACGGTCGTTCCCAGCGTCGTATCGTACACGCTCATGCCGATCATGATGCCGAGCGTATAGAGGCTGTTGAACAGCCGCTGGCCGAACTCGGTCTTCTCGGAGAAATGCGCGTCGATATGCAATGGCTGCGGGTTCATGGTCAGGAGGCTGAACATGGTGTTGTCCATCTCGGTCACGGTTCGGCTGAATTCGTGATGGAATTCCTGTCCGATCTCGAACTCCTCGAAATACAATCCAGCCATTTACCGTCCCTTGTAGTTGGGCGTCCGCTTCTCGACGAACGCATTGAGCCCTTCCTGGCAATCTTCCGTCGATGCGACCACAACGAAGCTTTCCGCCGTGTTCTCCACCGAGCGGCGGAAATCGGCATCGACCGCACGCATGAAGGCGTCGCGGCCGATCTTCATCACGATCGGCGATTTCGCCGCCAGCTTGCGTGCGATCTCGCCGGCGCGCGCGAGCGCGGTGCCCTTCGGCACCACCTGGCTGAGCAGGCCCATGCGAAAGGCGGTCGCGGCATCGAAGGGCTCGCCAAGGAACAGCGGGCCGAATGCCTGGTGCTTACCGACCAGCCGCGGCAACTGCACGAAATGGATCGCCGGGATCAGGCCGACATCGATCTCGGGATAGCCGAAGGTCGAGCCGTCGCCCGCGACGATCATGTCGCAGGAGATCGCGATCGTCATGCCGCCGGCGCGCACCGCGCCATCGATCGCCGCAATCGTCGGCTTGCCCATGCGGTACTGCGTATCGTTCAGCGCGAAATACAGCCGCTCGAGAAATGTCTTGGTCTCGATCGCGGGCTTGCCCCTGACGATGTCGAGATCGAGGCCGGCGCAAAACACCTTGTGAGCGCTGCTGATGATGACGGCACGCACCGCGTCGTCGTCGCGCGCTTTCGCCAGCGCCGCCAGCAGCGCGTCGATCAGGGGAATGCTGAGTGCATTGACCGGCGCGCGATCCAGCACGATCTCCGCAATCTGGTCGGTGACCGAGTAACGAACGAGGTCGGTGCTCATGATGTGTTGCCTCCCGTTAGCTCTTGATCTGCCGCACCGCGCCCGAGAGCAGCAGGCCATCGATCTCGGCGGAACCGAAGCCAGCCTCCGTCAGCACGGCGCGGCTATCCTGCCCGACGTCAGGCGCGGGGCAAAGGTAATCCTCGGACAGGCTCGCGATCCCCGGCGTGCGTGGCGTGTAGACCGCGCCGACGCCGGGTGTGTCCTGGCGCACCGATGCCCTGGTCGCCTCGACATGGACGTTGCGCAGCCATTCGCCGGGATCGAGGATCCGCTCGGCGATGATATCGGCCGCATGCAGCCGGGTCAGCCAGGCGTCCGTCGCCTGGGTCAGGAACACCTCGCGCAATTGCGGGATCAGCGCGTCGGCCGCATCGGCGCGCCGGGCGAAGTCGGCAAAACGCGGGTCGGCGGCGAGATCCTCACGGCCGATCGCACCGCACAGCCGCTTGTATTGCGGCTCGTTCACCAGGGTGACCATCATCCAGCCGTCCCGGGTCTGGTAGGTGCCGGCCGGAACGTTCAGCGCGCGCGGCGCGCCGCCCTCGAGGATGAACTCCGCCACCTTGTGGCCGAGCAGCGCCGACGTCGACTGGCAGAGATTGACGTCGATCCAGCGGCCGGTGCCGACGGTCGCACGCGCGAACAGCGTCGTGGCGATGGCCTGGAACGCATAGACGCCGGTGACGACGTCGGAAATCGTGGTGCCGACCCGATGCGGCACGCCATCGGCGCCGAGATTGACCGAGACCAGCCCCGAGAACGCCTGCGCCACCGAATCCGAGCCGGGCCGCTTGGCGTACGGGCCGCTCTGCCCGAAGCCGCTGACCGACAGATAGACCAGGGCGGGATTGTCGCGCGACAGGCCCTCGTAGCCGAGCCCGAGCCGCTCCGCGACGCCGGGACGAAATCCTTCGATGAGCACGTCGGCCTCGCGCGACAGCCGCTGCGCGATCGCGATCCCGTCCTTGTGCTTCATGTCGAGGCACAGGCTGCGCTTGCCGCGGTTGTAGACCGCCGACAGTGTTGTGTGATTGCCGTAGGTCGTGCCGAGATAGCGCGACCAGTCGCCCTCCGGCGGTTCGACCTTGATGACGTCGGCGCCGTAGACACCGAGCAGCATCGCGCAATAGGGCGAGGCAATCCCCTGCCCGAAATCGAGTACCTTCAGCCCACGATACGGCGCTTCATGCGTCGGCGTCAGCTTGCCCGCCATTTGTCCTCCCATCGCTGTCGAAGTGCCCTGTCCTTTGGGTATGATCCCCGCGCAAACGCTGCGCGCTTGTCGCGAGGGAAAACCGCTGCGCGCTTTTCGCGGATCATGCCCTACAGCGCCAGATAGCGCTGCCGGATGTTGTCGTTGGCCTTCAGCTCTTCGATCGAGGATGTGTAGACGATCTGTCCCTTGTCGATAACCGTCGCGTGGCTCGCAAGGCCAAGGCAAAAATGCATGTTCTGCTCGGCGATCAATACTGTGGCACCGGTGCCGCGGAGCTGCCGCAGCAGTTCGCCGATGCGCTGCACGATGATCGGCGCCAGCCCCTCGCTCGGCTCATCCAGCAGCAGCAGCACGGGATTGCCCATCAGCGTGCGGGCGATCGCCAGCATCTGCTGCTCGCCGCCGGAGAGCCTTCCGGCGATCCGGTGCCGCAGCGGCTCAAGCAGCGGGAACACGTCATAGACGCGGCGGATCGACCACTCGTCCTCGCCATCAGGCCCCTTCTTCTGGCCGATGACGAGATTGTCCTCGACGGTATGCTCGGGAAAGATCTGGCGGTCTTCCGGCACGAAGCCGAGCCCGGCCCGCGCGATGTGATGCGGCCGCATTCCCGAGACCACCTGGCCGCGCAGGGTCACCCTGCCGCGGTGCGCCGGCGCCAGCCCCATGATGGCCTTCATGGTGGTCGACTTGCCGGCGCCGTTGCGGCCGAGCAGCGCCATGGTCTCGCCCTGCCGCACCGACAGGCCGACGCCGAACAGGATCTGGCTGGTGCCGTAATAGACGTCGAGGTCCTCGACCTGCACCACCGGCTGCGCGCTCATGCCACCGCTCCCGCGTGGTCGTCGCTGCCGAGATAAGCCTCGATCACGGCATCGTTCCTGCGGATCGCGTCCGGCGTTCCGGTCGCCAGGATCCGGCCATAGCACAGCACGACGATTTGGGGCGCGATCTTGAATACGATGTCCATGTCGTGCTCGATGAACACGACGGTGATCTTCTGCTTCTCCCAGAGCTCACGCACCTTGTCGATCATGCGCCAGCGCTCCTCGGTACCCATGCCCGCGGTCGGCTCGTCAAGCAGCAGCACCTTGGGCTCGAGCACCAGCGCGAGCGCGATATCGAGCAGCTTCTGGTCGCCATGCGACAGCGTCGCCGCGGTCCGGTTGCGCTTCCCGGCAAGGCCGAGCAGCTCCATCGTATGCTCGGCGCGGTCGCGCGTCTCGGCCAGCGGAAACCGGCGATGCATCACGCCGGCGCGGCGCTGATCGGCACAGACTGCAGCGAGCATCGTCTCCTCCACCGTCAGCGACGGGAAGATGCTCGCGACCTGGAAGGCGCGGCCGATGCCATGGCGCACGATCTCCGGCGGGGCCTTGCCCGCCATGTCGACACCGTTGAGCAAGATCTGCCCGGCATCAGGCTGCAGCGCGCCCGTGATCAGGTTGAAGAATGTGCTCTTGCCGGCGCCGTTGGGGCCGATCACGGCGGTGAGCGAACCGTCAGCGAAGTCGAGCGAGACGTTGTCGGTCGCCTTGACGCCGCCAAAGGATTTCGAGAGTCCGCGAATTTCCAGCATGACTAACCGCTCGCCTCCCGCAACCCGCCATAGGTGCTCCACGACGTGCCGGCAAGCCAGCCGCAATCGACCGGCACGTTGGCGCCGGTCATCGCGGAGGCCGCGTCGGACGCCAGGAATGCGACGACGCGGCCGATCTCCGAGGGGTCGACGAGGCGGCGAAGTGCTGCATTGGCAGCCAGCGCCGAGACATCCCGCTCTCCCCGATCGATGGCATTCTTCAGCGCCGGCGTCAGCGTATAGCCGGGGGACACGGCATTGACACGGATACCGGACGGCCCCCATTCGGCCGCGAGGCATTCGGTGATGGCAATCACCGCCGCCTTGGCGGGTGCATAGGCATGCAACGGCATCGCGCGCATGCCGGCAATCGAGGCGATGTTGACGATGCTGCCGCACTTGCGCGCGATCATCTGCCGCGCAAAGGCAACGCAGGCGACATAGGTGCCGCGCTGGTCGACCCGCACGACGTCGTCCCAGGAGGTCATCGGAAGCTCGTGCGGCCGGGCCGGCACCTGGATGATGCCGGCGCTGTTGACCAGCACCGCGACCGGGCCGCAGTCGCGCTCGATCGCGGCCGCACACGCCTCGACGCTGCGCTCGTCCGCCACATCGGCCGCAAACGCCTTGCCGCCGACTTCCGCCGCAACCGCCTGCGCCTTGGCAAGATCGCGGTCGAGAACGGCGACGAGATCGCCGGCCGCTGCGAGCTCACGCACGCACGCCGCGCCGATGCCGCTGGCGCCGCCGGTTACGACGCTGATCCGCGTCTGTGCACTCATGGCGCGCGCTCCCCGGCTTCTCCGCGACGCTGCGCGAACCATTCGACGACAAAGTCCATCAGGCCCTTTCGCAGGCCGATGGCAAAGAACAGGATCACAATGCCGAGCACGATGCCGTGATACTCGGTCAGGCGGGTAACGGTATCGTTGAGGATCAGCAGCAGCACCGTGCCGACCATCGGTCCGAGGAAGGTTGTCACGCCGCCGAGCATGTTGATGAAGATGCCCTCGCCCGAGATCGTCCAATACGCGAACTCGGGATAGGCGCCGGAGACGAACAGCGCCATGATGATGCCGCCGGTCGACGCGAACAGCGCAGCGAGCACGAAGATCGTCAGCTTGGCGCGCCAGACATCGATGCCGATGAAGCTCGCCCGCGTGGCGTTGTCGCGGATCATGCGCAGCGTGTAGCCGAACGGCGATTGCGCGATCTGGCGCATGAGCAGCAGGCCGATCACCAGCAGGGCGCAGCTCGTGATGTAGAGATGCAGATGGTTCGACAGATCGATGCCGAGAAACGGCGGCCGCGGAATCCCGCCGCGCAGGCCCTGGTCGCCGCCGGTCAGCGACTGCCACGACAGGATGGTCGAGTGAATCAGCATCTGGAATGCCAGCGTGACGAACGCGAAATAGATTTCCTTCAACCGCACGCAGATCGCGCCGATGACGACGGCGACGACCAGGGTCATCGCCAGCGTGGCGACGAAGGCCACCGGGATCGGCACGCCGGTCTTCTGCATCATCAGCCCGAAACCATAGGCACCGAGGCCGAAGAACATGCCGTGGCCGAACGAGATCAAACCGGTGTAGCCGACCAGAAGGTTGAGCGACGTCGCGAACAATCCATAGGCCGCGCAGCGGATCACGAAGTCGAGCAGCTGCTTGCTGCCGAAGATGAACGGCAGCAGCGCGAGCAGGACAAAGGCCGCGAGCGCGATCAGCACATCGCGGTACCGCTGCGGCCTGGCGTCGATCCGGGCAACATCGAGGGGCTGCGTGCCCTGCCCGGCCTGCAATTCGGTCATGCGACCTCCTTGCCGAACAGCCCGGTCGGGCGCGACACCAGCACGACCACCATGAACAGATACATCAAGCCCTCGGTGAACAGCGGGAAGCCGAGCGATCCGAAGGAGCGGATCAGGCCGATCAAAAGCGCGCCGATCAACGCTCCCAAGATCGAACCCATGCCGCCGATCACGGTCACGATGAAGGACTCGATCAGCACCGAGAAGCCCATGCCCGGCGTCAGCGAGCGCACCGGCGCGGCAAGCGCTCCCGCCAGTCCCGCCAGCATGCCGCCGAGCGCGAATACGCCGCCATAGATCAGCCCGGTGTTGATCCCGAGCGCCGAGACCATTCCGGGATTATGCGCAGCCGCACGGATCACCTTGCCGATCCTGGAGCGCGCCAGCCCCAGGCCGAGAACAACGGCCGCGGCGAGCGCCACCCCGATCAAGAGCAGATAGTACGGCGGCACCACGCCGCCGGCGATGAACAGCGGCGGCACCTGGAATGCAGCCGGCATGCCCATCGACTTGAACTCAGGCCCCCAGATCATGCGGACCACATCGTCGAAAATCAGCACGAAGGCGTAGCACACCAAAAGCTGCATCAGCACGTCGCGGCCGTAGACCCGGCTCATGAACACGCGCTCGAAGATCAGGCCGAGGATCGCGGTGCCGACGGCGCCGCTCAGCATCGCCAGCGCGAAGCTGCCGGTGAGCTGATAGGCCGTCATCGCGAAATAAGCGCCGAACATATAGAAGGCGCCGTGGCTGAAATTGACCACCTTGAGCACGCCGAAGATCAGCGTCAGCCCAACGGCGACAAGGAACAGCAGCATGCCGATGATCAGGCCGCTGGTGGTTTGCGTTACCAGGCAGGCAGGGCTGGCGAGGCAACTGGCGAGCGCGTCGAGGTCCACGGAAAATCATCCATCACGGCGGGCCGCAACGTCGGCGCGCGACAAACATCAGATGCGCGGCGGAGGCAGCCGGCGGCAGCCTCCGCCGCACATGCGGATCAGGTGTAGCCCTTGCTCTTCTTCCACTCGGCTTCGAGCTCGAAGATGGTCTTCCAGTCTCCGGCCTTCACATCAGGCACGTAGGGCTCCTGCGGGATCGTGGTGCCCCAGCCGATGGCGTAGCCGACCAGCGTGTGATCGTCGGCGCGCATGGTCACCGTGCCGTCGGCGCCGAACGGGCACTTGATGGTGAGGCCGGTGAGCGCCTCCGCGACCTTCTTGCCGTCGGTCGAGTTCGCCTTCTTGACGGCCTCGTTGAGGAACATGACCGCCGTGGCGTTCTGCCACGACCAGTTGGTCGGATACTCGTTGTACTTGGCCTTGTAGGCATCGCCCCAGGCCGCATTTTCGGGCGTCGGCGGGAATGTCTTGATGTAGCGGTCGCCGGAGTGGATGCCCTTGGGCAGGTTCTTCACCACCGTGAGTGCGGTGTAGTCGGCCATGTTGACCGCGAACACCTCCATCTGGGTGAACATCGCGTAGATGTTGGCCTGGTCGATGTAGGAGGTGAGATCGCCGCCCCACAGGCACGAATAAAGCGCCTGCGGCTTGGCCTGCAGGATCTTGGTCACCACCTCGGTGTAATCGGGCTGGAACAGCTTTGGCCAGGACTCGCTGATGATCTCGACGTCGGGCGCGAACTTCTTCAGGTAGAGCACGAACTCGCCGGTGGTGTCGCGGCCATAGGCATAGTCGGGCGAACAGGTCGCCCATTTCTTCAGGCCCTTGGCCTTGGCGATCCCTGCAGCGTAGCTGGCGCCGACGATCGAATCATGAATGCCCTGCCGCACACAACGGAAGGCGTTCGGGATGTGCTGCTTGGGATCGGCGGTCAGCGATGACGCTTCCGAGCAGGTGTGGATGCACAGCACCCCGAGATCGCGCGCCACTTCGTGAACCGCGAACGATCCCGAGGACGCTTCGCCGTCGAGCAGCATCTCGCAGCCGTCGGTGTTGACGAGCTCGCGCGCGATGCGCGCGGCCTCCTGCGGCTGTCCCTTGGAGTCGCGGATCACCATCTCGATCTGCCGCCCGGCAAGGCCGCCGGCGGCATTGACCTTCTCGACCTCCAGCAGCACTGCGTTGCGCGAGGACGTCCCGAGCTGCGCGACGCGGCCCGACAGAATGGTCGGCATGCCGATCTTGATCGTCTTGGCCTGTGCGCGCGCCACCCATGGCGCGGCAAAGCTCACCGCACCGGCGCCCATCAGCGCAAGCGTCGAGCGCCGGGTGATGCCCGGTTTCCGGGTCCTCTTCATCATTCCCCTCCCTGTCGGGTTCGCGTTCCCAAAATCCCTGCCGGAGATCGTTTCGTCTCCATGGCCACGATGTTTTCAGAGCAAGGGGGGTGACGTCAAGCCAAAGATGAATTACGACTCATAATTCATCTAGGGAGAAAACGGCGCCGGAATCGGCCCCGCGGGCGGCAAATGATCAACCTTTCCAGCTTCATCGCATTTCATGCCCGGCGGACTCCGGACCGCTGTGCGCTGAAATATCGCGGCGAGGACGTCTCCTACGCCGACTTCGATCTGCGGATCCGGCAGGTCGGCGGTTGGCTCGCGGCGCGCGGGATCGCGCCCGGCGACGTCGTCGCCGTGCTGATGAAGAACAGCACGGCCTTTCTCGAGTTGGTGTTTGCGACCAGCCATATCGGCGCGGTGTTCCTGCCGATCAACTATCGCCTCTCGGCCGATGAGGTCGGCTACATCGTCGGCAATTCCGGCGCGCGCCTCTTGGTCGCCGACGAGGAGTTTGCCGCGATCGCCGCCGGCGGCGCGCCGGTCGTGCTGCTCGATGAGGTCGCGCAGTCCAGCGTCACCAACCTTGCGCCCGACATCGCGCCGGCGCCGATGCATGTCTGCCAGCCACGCGACCTGATGCGGCTGATGTACACCTCGGGCACGACCGATCGTCCCAAGGGGGTGATGCTCACTTACGAGAACGTCTACTGGAAGTCCGCCGACCAGACCTTGGTGCTCGGGCTCAATACCGACACGCGGTTGCTCGTGGTCGGTCCGCTCTATCACGTCGGCGCGCTCGACCTGCCCGGCATCGCGGTGCTCTGGCATGGCGGCATGCTGTGCATCCACCGCACCTTCGAGCCTGAACCCGCACTCGCCGCGATCGAGCGGGAGAAACTGAACGCGGCATGGTTCGCGCCGGTCATGACGACGGCGCTCCTCACCTGCCCGAACCGCGAGCGCTATGACGTCTCCAGCCTGCAATGGGCGATCGGCGGCGGCGAGAAGACGCCGGAGGTCCGCATCCGCGCCTTCTCTGACTATTTCAAGAACGCGCGCTACATCGATGCCTACGGCCTCACCGAAAGCTGCGGCGGTGACACCTTCATGGACGCGGGCCGCGAGATCGAGAAGATCGGTTCGACCGGCCGCGCCATCGCCCATGTCGAGATCGAGATCCGTGACGATGCCGGCAAGCGCCTGCCGGCCGGCCAGAACGGCGAGATCTGCCTGCGCGGCCCGAAGGTCACACAGGGCTACTGGAAGGATCCCGAGAAGACCGCATCCGCGTTCTTCGGCGACTGGTTCCGTACCGGCGATGTCGGCTATCTCGACGACGACGGCTTCCTGTATCTGACCGATCGCAAGAAGGACATGATCATCTCCGGCGGCGAGAACATCGCCTCCTCCGAGGTCGAGCGCGTCATCTACGAAATGCCTGAAGTGCGCGAGGTCGCGGTGATCGGCCTGCCGGACGCGCGCTGGGGCGAGAAGCCGGTCGCGATCGTGGTGCTGGCCGACGACGCCAAGCTCGACCTGCCCGGTCTCACCGACCACTGCCGGACACGGCTCGCCGGTTTCAAGGTGCCGCGGCAGCTCGTCATCCGCGACAGCCTGCCGCGCAATCCATCCGGCAAGGTGCTCAAACGCGTGCTCCGTGCCGAACTCGAGGCCACCGCATGACGCAAGCGACATCCGCCAAAGTGACAAAACTTAACCGGGTCGAGCGCAACGCCTGGACCAAGCAGAAGATCTTCGACGCCGCGACCAAGGTCGTCGGCAAATACGGCTATGCCGAAGCCTCGGTCGCGCGCATCACCGAAGCTGCCGGCGTCGCGCAGGGCACCTTCTACAATCATTTCGAGAACCGCCAGGAGCTGCTCGACCAGCTGCTGCCGAAGATCGGCCTCGACATGGTCCGCTTCATCCATGCGCGCACCGGCACCGCAAGCGAGGCCCGGCAAGAGGTCGAGCGCTTCAGCGCCTTCTTCGATTTCATCCGCGAGGTGCCGGAATTCCTGCGCATCCTCAACGAGGCCGAATTCTTCGCGCCGATCGGCTACCAGAAGCATTTTGACAACATCTCGAGCGCCTATGTGCGGATCCTGCAACGCGCGCGGGCTGCGGGCGCGACCAACGCCTTCAGCGACGAGGAATTCGAGGCCATCGTCCAGGTGCTGATGGGCGCGCGCGGTTATCTCAGCCGCCGCTATTCCTATTCCGAGCGCGGCGTCACCGCGGTGCCCGACTATGTGATCACGGCCTATCAAAAGCTGGTCACCCGCGGCCTGTTCACCACCAGCGACAAGGGAAGAAAGTCATGAGCGCTGAGGGCACCATCCTCGTCACCGGCGGCAGCCGCGGCATCGGCGCGGCGACCGCGACACTGCTCGCCGATCAGGGGCATCGCGTCGTCATCGTCGACATCGCGCCCGAGCCGCTGGTTGGAACAGCCGCCGTCCTGTGGCCGGCGCCGTTCGACGTCGCGAGCGAGAGCGCCGTTGTCGCAGGCATTGCCGATATCGAGACCGCGCATGGTCCGATCACCGGCCTCGTCAACGCCGCCGGCGTGTTCGGTAAGATGCACACGATCGAACGGGTGCGGATGGAGCAATGGGATCGCGAGGTCAATATCGACCTGCGCGGCACCTTTCTGGTCGCGCGCAGCGTCGGCATCGCCATGGCGAAGCGTCGGCACGGCGCGATCGTCAACGTCGCCTCGGTGGCCGGCATGACGTCGGGCCCGATCCACGCCTATACCGCGGCGAAGGCCGGCGTTATCCAGATCACGCAGACGCTCGCCGCCGAATGGGGCCGTTCCGGCGTCCGCGTCAACGCGGTGTCGCCCGGCTTCACCCGCACGGCAGCGCTCGAGGCGGGCATCGCATCGGGCGCCCTGAACAAGGATCTGCTGGCGCGGCCGACCGCGCTGAACCGGCTGGTCGAGCCGATCGAAGTGGCGCAGGTGATCGCATGGCTGCTCTCGCCGCAGAGCAGCGGCGTCACCGGCATCAATCTCCCGGTCGATGCCGGCTACATCGCAGGCACCACCTGGGCCGCCTATGGCGGCCTGCCGGAAGCCCCACGCAGCTGAGGACAACGCATGAATATCGAGCTTCCGCGCAAACACCTCGATCTGTCCTCCGCCATCGCCGAGGGTGACATCCGCGTGCTGCTGATGGTGCTGGTGCACATGACCGGCGACGAGAAGTGGCTCGAGCCGCCCTACAAGCCGAAGCGCGACGTCCGCCTGATCCCGGATCCCGACGCCGGTGTGCTTCAGGAGATCCAGGACGAGATTCGCGCGGCGGTCCTGAACCTGTTCGCGAACGGCACCCCGAAGCCCGTCATCACCGATCCCGGCAATGAGCTGATGCTGCGGATGATGCGCGCGACGCTCGGCGACAATGTCGCGCCGGAATATGCGCCGCTGATGCGGGAGGAGATGGGCTTCATCCCACGCGACGCGCGCTGGCGCGAGCGCCCTTCTGGCGAGAAGCTGGCGCAGCAGCATGTGCTGATCGTCGGCGCCGGGGTCTGCGCGATCGCGCTTGGCGTCGCACTCGGCCGGCTCGGCATCCCCTATACGATTGTCGAGAGACAGGACGAGATCGGCGGCACCTGGTACGTCAACCGCTATCCCGGCTGCGGCGTAGATACGCCGAACCACTCCTATTCCTTCTCGTTCGGCGCCCGCAATCCGTGGACCCGCTATTTCGCGCAGCGCCAGGAGCTGCTCGATTATCTGCTCAAGGTCGTGCGCGAATACGACATCCGCAAGCACGTGCGCCTCAATACCGAGCTCGTCGCCTCGCGCTGGGACGAAGGCAAGCGACGCTGGATCTCGACACTGAAGACCGCGCGCGGCGAAGAGACTTTCGAATCCACCGCGCTGGTCAGTGCGATCGGCCAGCTCAATGATCCCTTGCCTGCCCGCTTTGAGGGAGACGAGGCCTTCACCGGTCTGAAGGTTCATTCGGCGCTGTGGTCCGACGATATCAAGCTCGACGGCAGGCATGTCGCCGTGATCGGCACCGGCGCGACCGCGATGCAGCTGGTGCCGTCGATCGCCGACCGCGTCGCCTCGGTCACCGTCTATCAGCGCACCGCGCAGTGGGCGCGGCCAGTGAAGGGCTATTCCGATCCGATCACCGAAGGTGCGCAGTGGCTGCTGGCGCATCTGCCGTTCTATGTGCAGTGGTATCGCTTCAACATGTTCTGGCGTTACGGCGACGGATTGCTGCCGTTCCTGCGCAAGGATCCGGCCTGGCCGCATCCGGACCGCGCCGTCAACAAGGGCAACGACCGGCATCGCCAGGAGCTGGCCGACTTCATCCTCTCCGAGCTGAAGGATCGCCCCGACCTGATCGAGAAATGCATGCCGACCTATCCGCCCTACGGCAAGCGCATCCTGCTCGACAACAACTGGTTCAAGACGCTGACCAAACCGAATGTCGAGCTGGTGACCGACAAGATCGACCATTTCGCCGTAGACGGAATCGTCACCGCCGATGGCACATCGCGGCAGCACGATGTCGTCGTGATCTCGACCGGCTTCAAGGTCTCCGAGATGGCGGCGCGTCTCAATATCACCGGGCGTGACGGCAAGACCCTCAAGCAGGCGTGGCGCGACGACAATCCGACCGCCTATCTCGGCCTCACCGTGCCCAATTTCCCCAATCTCTTTCTGATGCTCGGCCCCAATTCGGGGCCTGCACATGGCGGCAGCGTCATCTTCCAGTCGGAGTGCCAGAGCCGCTACATCTCCGCCTGCCTTGTCGAGATGATCGAGAACGACATCGCCGCGATCGACGTGCATCCCGACGCGCATGACGCGTATATCCGCGACGTCGACGCCGAGCACGAGCAATTGATCTGGACGCATCCGGGCATGACGACCTACTACCGCAACAGCAGCGGCCGGGTGTTTTCGGCGATGCCGTGGCGGTTCGTCGACTACTGGAAAATGACGCACGATCCGGATTTCACCCAATATCGAAAGTCGCGACAGGAATCCTGACCTGAATTACCCCGCTCGTTAACTTGACAGATGGCCATAACTGCCGCAGCATTTCGCTGACTGCACCTGTTGGGGTGCTGGAGCGTCTGCTCCTCGCGTCGCAGGAATTGACGGACGATTATGGGATCGGCTGTCAGGCAGCAGAAGCGGACAGATGTCCGCGGGCCCACCCTTGGAGAGGAGCATGACGCCACCGGCGCAAGCCAGCGACCTTGCTCAGCGGCAAGGTCCCGGTGCACGTTGAGGCAAACAGCAGCTGCTAGCCGCGTGCGCCACCGACAATCTGAACATATCCGCAGGACAGGAGCGCAAAGGCCACGCGCTTTTAGGTCCCGAAACACGACTGGTCGATACCAGACATCCTTCGCTAAAACGAAGTAGCAGGGCCCCGCGATGCTTGACTGCACCGGGGCCCGTTCGTTTGCCCGCGATCTCCCCTTCGTCACGCCGCATTGCGCCCCCGCACGGGATCGGGAACAATTGTCGCGACGAGATGAGGAATGATGATGGAAAAGCCGCGGGTCCGAATCTACACCGACTACAAGTCTCCCTATGCCTATGTCGCCAACAAGCGGCTGTTCGAACTCAAGGAGACGTGCGGCGTCGAGCTGGAATGGCTGCCCTACACGCTGCGCATTCCCGAATTCATGGGCACGGTCGAGGAGCGCACGCCGCACTTCTGGCGCAAGGTGCGCTACGCCTACATGGATGCGCGCCGGTTCGCCAACGCGCAGGGACTGACCATGAAGGGCCCGCGCCGGATATATGACGCCTTCTACGCCAGCGCCGGGATGCTGTTCGCGCAGCGTCACGGGGTGTTCCGGCCTTATCACGATACGGTGTTCCGGAGGTTCTGGAACCACGAGCTGGAAATCGACGAGCTGGCGGAGATAGCCGGCGTGATCACCGCGGTCGGCGGCTCCGCCGACGCCTTCGAGGCCTATGTTCGCGGCCCTGCCCGCGCCGAACATGATCGCATCATCGACGAGGCCGAAGCGCTCGGCGTATTCGGCGTTCCCAGCATGGTGTTCAACGGCGAATTGTTCTGGGGCGGCGACCGCATCGACATGCTGATCGAGCGGATCAAGCAGCCGGAGACGATCGCGGTCGCGCTTGGGAGCAGGCACCGGACGTAGGCGCCGACCGTTTCGAATCCGCCTATCGTCGCTGATCGATCAGCCACCGTTCAGGATCGCCCAGCACCTGGTGCGTTCCAGCACCGGTTTCAACGCCGCGCGCTCGCCGGCATCGAGCGCAGTAAACTTCTGGCGCAGCTGCTGCAGGCATTTGACCTGATATTTGAACGGCGCCAACGCGTAGGGCAGTCCCCAGACGTTGATCTCGAGCCGTTCGAGGCCCTTGGCGAAGGCGTCCGCGTTGGCCGCAAGGAACGGCAGATAAAGTTCGCCGGCGATCCGAAGCAGCGCCTCGGCGAACCCGCCAAGCGCCTGCTCACGAGGATACCAGTCACCCTCGACACCTGATGCATCGTCGAGCCGCCGTACCCAGTGATCGGTGAACGGCGCGCGCTCGCGCATGATCCGCATCGGGGTCGGGTCGGTCGCCATCTCGCTGAGCTGGCCGAACCAGGCAAAATCCGCCAGCGACGGCCGGCTGCCGAACAGATAGCTCCTCATGCCGACATGCGGCTCGAACGCTGCAAGCGTACGCCGGTAGCTCTCCTCCAGCAGCGGCCTGTTCTCATCCGTCGCGCCGAGAATGACCATGCGCGAAATCTGCCGCTGCCGGAACTCCTCGATCTCCTCGCAGCTGCCGGCCTCGGCCTGCGATGTCGACCACTCCTCGCCGGCCCAGCGCGAGACATAGGCCTGGTCTTCCGGATCCCACCAGCGATAGAGAAACAACGGCTTCACCGCCCATTCGTCGGCGAGGTCCTCGAGCAGATCGCAGATGAAAGCGATGGCCTTGTCTTCGGGGATCACCGACCGTCCCTGATGCCGCGCTTCCAGATCATAGGCCAGCGTCGTGGTCTCGCCGCGGTAGCTGCCGTCGGGATATTGCAGCACCGGGATCAGCATCGGCTTCAGATGCGCGGTTGCCTCGCGCAAAGCCTTGGTCATGATCACCCAGTCGTGCGGGATCCGGCGGTAGCGCATCAGCGCGCGCAACTTGATCGCATAGGGCGAGGCGGTCGAGCCGACCAGGCGATAGCGGTTCTCCGTCATGACGACGCCTCCGAAAATGCCGGATTGCCGTACGGATAGAACTGCGCGAGATCGACGTTCTTGTACGGCAGCTTGTCGAGACGCGTGGTACCGAGGAACGGCTCGTCGGGTTCGACCAGGAGGATCATCTTGGCAAATCCATTGTCGTCGAAGCCGCGCCGGAAATGGACCCGCGACTTGATCGCCATCACGTCAAAGGTGCCAATGTCGGGCACCAGCGCCTTGAGCGAGAACGGCTCCATGACCTGCACCAGATAGGTGGACAGGATCAGTACATTGTTGCGGCCGAAGCGCACGCAGACCCAGAACTGGCCGTAGCCCTCGCCCGCCGCCGAAACCGTGCCCTGAATCCGAACCGAATCGCCCGCCGACTCGTCGGCGCGGCCGCCGATCTCCATGTCGAAGGCATCGCCGGCCTTGGCGCCGGCGGCCTTGAGGCTTGCCGTCGCCCTGGCATCCGCAATGGTTGCGATCACGGTGTTGGCGAGGTCCTGCGCGATGATCTCACGCAGCAGCCAGGTCGCCGCCCCCGACCGGTCGCTGTGATCGGCCAGCACCACCGGTGTATTGCCAGCTGCGACGGCCTGCTTGGCCAGCGCGACGCCCTCGGCGATGCTGTGCAGTTTGGTCGATTGCAGCAAGGCTTCGCGCGGACGCCAGATCGTGCCCGCGAGATCACGCGCGACCTGCTCGGCGAGCTTTGGATTGTCGTTGGTCAGAACCTGAACGGTCATGCCGACATCGGGAACGTCGGCGAACGGGAAGCCGAAGAAGATGTTGACGTAGACGTCGACCTCGCGGGCCTCCCAGACCAGCGCGCGCTGCACGAGGTCCATCCACGGCCGCGCCCCGGTCCACTGCAGCACCGTGGGCGAGATCACGGGAACCTTGATCGTCCTGTGCGCCGGCTTGTAGTCGCCTCGGATCGCCCGCACCAGCATGCGCGCCGCGCGTTCGCCCTGCAGATGCGCGTCATAATGCGGGAAATATTTGACCGCGAATGCCATGTCCGCCTGCTCGAGGAACGCCTCATCCTCATTGCCGTGGGGATCGAAGGTTGCGGCGATGAAGGCGGAGCGGCCGACCACTTCGCGCACCTGCCGCGCCAGATCGGCTTCGGGACGCGGCACGCCGCGCACGGCCATCGCGCCATGCAAGCACAGATAGACGCCGTCGAACGGTCCCTCCTCCTTCAATCCGGCGATCATCTTGCCGGTGAAGGTGCGATAAGCTTCCTCGGTGATCCAGCCGGATCCGGTGTAAGTCTTCGGCCAGAGCGGGGATTCGATGCCGACCAGTTCGACCTCGGAGAACTCGCGCGCCACCTGCACGAACCCGCCCATATAGTTCTTGGGATCGAACTGCAGCAGCGCCTCGCCTTTGGCCGGCGAGCCCGGATAGATGAAGTCGTCGAGCGTGGTCTCGTTCGGCAGGAACGAGACGGTTTCGTGGGAGAAATGCAGGACGGCGATACGTATCTTGCGATCGCTCATTTTGGTGCGCCTCGGCTGTTTTTCGCATTGTGGCATTGAAGGCGCGGCGCGCCAATCCGCATTCGGTTTTTGCCCGCCAGACCTGCAAATACGCAGACGCAGCGCAGCTTGCCGCCGCGCGGATTCTGCTATGGTCCGCGGCAACAATCGGGCCGCGGCCCCGCAAATATCTCAAGGAGAGAACGCCATGAATCCCCCCGTCAGTTCGCCCGCGATCAAGGTCGTCAAATCCGTCCGCGAGCAGGTGAGCGCCGAGGAATGGCAGGCCCGCGTCGATCTCGCCGCCTGTTACCGGCTGACGGCGATGTACGGCATGACCGAGATGATCGCGAACCACATCTCCTGCCGCGTGCCTGGCACCACCGACCAGTTCCTGATCAACGCGTACGGCATGCTGTATGAGGAGATCGACGCCTCGAGCCTGATCAAGGTCGACGTCGAAGGCAACACGCTGCTCAACGCTACCGACTACGACGTCAATGTCGCGGGCTTCGTCATTCACAGCGCCATCCACATGGCCAAGCACGACATGGATTGCGTCGCGCACACCCACACCCCGGCCGGCATGGCGGTCTCGGCGATGGAATGCGGCCTGCTGCCGCTGGCGCAGACCTCGATGCGCTTCCTGCACATCGCCTATCACGACTTCGAGGGCATCGCCGACAATGTCGACGAGCGCGAACGCCTGGTCCGCGACCTCGGTGACAACGAGGCGATGATCCTGCGCAACCATGGCCTTCTGGTCGTCGGCCGCACCGTGCCCGCCGCCTTCAACGTGCTGTTCCGCCTCGAGCGCGCCTGCCAGACCCAGGTGATGGCGCTGTCCTGCAATACCAAGCTGATCTATCCGCCGCAAAATATCCTCGAAGACACTTATGAGCGGATGCTGCCGAAGCCGGGCCGCGCCGCCCGCAACGGCGAACTCGCCTGGCCCGCGCTGCTGCGCAAGCTCGACCGGGCGGATCCGTCGTATCGGGATTGAGAGCGAAAGCCGGCGTAGGCCTTCTCCATTCGTCGTCCCGGCGAAGGCCGGGACCCATAACCACAGAATAGCGTTGTTGAAAAACAGGCCGCGGCCCCAGCGTCGCGCCACAATTTGCATTCGTGGCAATGGGTCCCGGCCTTCGCCGGGACGACGCTGAAATTGTTGCACGATCTGTGAGTCACACATCCCATTCTCGCGGCGTGTTTCGCCCCTGGTGCCTCGTCTGCAAGGAATACGGCGTGGCGGGCGCGGTGAACATGGTGCCGAACTGGCATTTTGGTCGGGCACGTGGTTGGCTTCTCTCCGGGAGGAAGTCATGAAATTTTGCCCAAGCGACCCACCCGGATCGACCGTTCTTTCGCGCTCGGCAGCGCCGGCGCGCCTCGCCCGGCCCGCAATCGGACTGACGCGATTTGAGATTGCACGTGACTGTTGAACTTACCTTGCTCGCCGCCAGCGTCTTTCTTGGGATCGTGCACATTATCGCTGTATCGCACCTCCAGAGCCGGCAACGAGGCTACCGATGGACCGCGAGTTCGCGGGAGCAGCACGTTCCCCCGCTTACTGGCGTTGCCGGAAGGGCCGATCGAGCGCTCCGAAACTATCTTGAGACATTTCCGCTCTTCGCCGCCGTAATCCTTCTAACCGCTGTAGCGGACATCCACAGTTGGCTCACCTTATGGGGCGCTCAGCTTTATTTTTTGGGGCCGCGTCGCCTGCGCGATCTTGTATGCAGCAGACTTGCCGCTGGCGCGCTCGCTCGTGTGGAACATCCCGACCATCGGCATGCTCATGAATGTTGCGGCGGTATTCCTGGGGTGAGAGGTCGCGCATCGGGCTCGCGTAGCCCCCACGCCGAGCGGCCTTGCTGCTCGCCCCAATTGCGCCAGTGAGTGGGATGAACCTCCACGGCGCGGCCCGTTGCCGTCTTGATCCAGCCATTGTGGTCACGACGACAGAGGAAGATCAGAGAGTATATGTCCCCCTTAGCCTCGATAACGGCCAACTCCAAGTCGCGATCGAACGGGGCGGTTTCAATCGGCATCCACATCATCACGCTAGACTAGCCGGCGATGCAGCGCGGCTCATTGATCATTGTCAACGGCGTCCTCAATCCTCACCGCGTGACCGTCGATTTTGCGCCTGCCATTCGGCTAGCTTGGCTTCCTCCTCGGCCAAAGCTTGCGCAAGGTCTCGATCTTCCGAGCGTCGGCTTCCGTTTCCAAAAGTTCTTTGTAGTGAGCAATGTTGGCCCGAAAGATGAAATCGACCATGGTTGCTGCCGTTATGATTGAGCTAGCTTCATCGCGCCACCGGCGTGTAAATTGGAAGCCGGTTGGCTCGCCCGCAGGATTGAAACCACGCCAGGACAAAATGGACGAGATCAAGAAACACGGCCTCAAATTGATCGACGCCATGAAGGCCGCCGGACTTGGCGCGGGACAGGTCATCCGCCGAGAGACGATTGATGCAGTTTGGAGCGCTGCTGGTGAAAAGCGCGATGATCTAGCTGCCGGGCTCAAGTTTGCCGAAAGCTTCGACTGGATCGAGGACCCCGATGGCAGCGGGACTTTCGTGAGGCTGCCCCCTGCCGGTGAAGCGATAGTTGCGGTTTAGTGTAACGTCTGCCGTCGGTGATGCCGCGACATGTGATCAACGAGTTCCGCGTTCAAACAGTTCAGGATGTGCTCCAACTGCTCATTGACCAGCAAGAGCGCCCTGAGAGCGCTCCGCACATCGCCGTCACAGGCGGCAACGATCTCGTCTAGCTCCCGGTCATACTCGTCCAGATAATCGTTGGTCGTTGGGTGCGGCATGCGAACAACATCCAACCAGAAAATGTCTTGTCGAAACAACGAGCGCAGCATTTCTCCTCGATATTCACAGGCAGGCGCGAAAGAGCCGATTGCATTTCTGCGGGCCGCGCTCTGCTCTGAACGGATACTTTCAGCCTTTTGGGAGACAATATGGTCGAGGTGTATTTCAACGTCAGGCGCGATCTCCTCGTTGTGAAAAAAGGATTTCCGGTGCCGGACATCAGCGCTCAGGGCAAGTGGCGCAAGAGCAAGAAGAGGGTCGTCAGGGTTAGCGAGGAGATCAGGCAGGCGGTTCAGAGCCACGGCTATTACATGCGCAGGCTGAGCGATCTCAAGAAGAACTAACTGCCGAAAAAACGCGTGGCGCGCATGTAAAAAGCCCGGCCGTCAATGAGACGGCCGGGCGGAGAGGAAATATGAACTCGATGAACACCGCGAATATGTTGCGGCGCAGGAAAAACTTCCATCCCGGACGAATACGGGTGGCGGCCGGTGCCTAGACGCACTCGAGTGGGGGCTGTTAACCGCCGGACCGAGGCGAGAACGCATCCACGGACGTGGCTATTCGGGTCGCCAATTCAGTGGCGGTCGGCGTGGACTGCGTTTCGAGCGGCGAGCCGACGGAATGGACCGCTGCCAATCCAGCACCAGCGGTCCAAACAGCTATCGCAATTGCAGCGAGATATTCGATCCTCATGGCGATGGTCCCTTGCATCGGCCCCATCAATTAACCCGACACTTTTGGAATTGGTTCCCGAGCGCGAGCGATTTCCTATGAGTATCGCCGGCGTTGCCCGGCGCTTTGCATGGTCGATGCTTCGGCTCTGTGCTCCGTAGGTTCCTCATTCCGTTCGCGATCAGAATTGGGGAACGAAGAGGCTAGCCAAGACTTAGAAGCCATGAGACCGCCGCTCGCTGGTGAACAACCCGGCGCATGTCGCAGATAGCCAAAGGTCGTTACCAAAGACCCGCTGTTGTCAAAAACCAGCGCTCGCGCAAGATAGCCAAAAGCGGCGGTCTCCGGTTTATTCACAATCGCTAGCCGCGCCCCGATGTGTTTGCGGGGGGAGCGCACTCTCGGCCTGCCGGTGCGTTGTTCATTCCGACCGGAGGCTGTGTAATGCGCAACCGCATCGACATCGACCACGTTCACAGCCGGGCCATTGTCCGGGAGATCGGCGAGACGCTGCGAGCGTCGCTGGAACCAGAGACGGAACTCTCGCCGAGGCTCAAAATGCAAATCGACCGGCTCCGCGAATTTGAAGAGCAGTCGCCCTCAATCATTCCAGCGGGTGAGCGCTGGGATAAGCCTCGTCGTTGAGCCGGGAGAAGGACTGGGTCCTCACATCGGCTGCACCGTGCCAGTGCGCGCGTTCCTTTCAGAACAGCCCGATCACGAGGAAAAAGGCGACCTCAGTCAGGAAAGTGACGCTCATAATCGCAACTATGAGGAAGGCGTTGCCCGCTGACAGTGGGATCATGATATGCCTCGCATCTTGCGAAGCCCCGAAGCCTCCAAGCGCTAATTCTCCGAGGGCCGGAATGTTTCGGTTCCCGAACGCGGGAGCGGATGTTGCGATCGGTGCTGTCGTCCTGGTTCCACTCGGAACGCGGTTCAAATATTGAGCCTGATCTGATCTCAGCATCGAGGCCCTAACCTGAGACGGCCTTACCATGCGGATACCAAGAGGGCGACGGACGCGATCAGAGTTGCCGTGCTGAGGGCCACCACGACAAGGGCTTGTTCACTGTGCGCTTGCAGGTTTTTGTCGTCCATTGTCGCCAATGCTGGCTCGCGTATCTCGTTCCTAATTGGGATAAGGCGGTCGTTCCAGAGCGCGCGCGGGAAGACATCAACTCCCGGCGTCACCGGACTTCCAGTGCCTTGATCGCCTGCGCCGAAATCTCGGCGGGTCCCTGAGACCAGATTGCGCGAGCTTGATAATCGTCTTCGCGATCATAGTCGGAACAATAGATGCAAAGGCCGTCCCCGTCGGCTGCGTGCTCCGACGTTGGGATAAAGCCTAGCGGGGCGCAATTCGACTTGTGGGGTGCGGCGGCGGCGTGGCCATCGCTACGATGGCAAACGAAGAGGGACAACTGAGGCGGCCTTGCCGTGTTCACGCACCGGCGCTAACGCTAGTTCTTGGTTTGGCGTTGGGGGGTATCCGGTGAGCAAGGCCCGCGAGTTTATCGATTTCTGGGTCGAGAATAGCATTCACGCTGTCGAGCAGTTTCGCACCGTCGGCGCGTCGCAGGATATCGCCGAACTGACCCGCCGTCTTGTCGCGGCTGCCAAGGAGCAGGGTTTCTCGGCGGCCGACTTGCAAGCTGAGATCGGCGACATCTCCGACTACATCGGAGACCTGCTCAAAGCAGCGAACAGGGCTGAGCGCGAACGGCGTAAGCCTACGTAGGCATCGCAATGCGGGCGCCTTACTTTGTCAGTCTGCAAACAGCGCCAGGCTTGAGGTTGAGTTCCTCGAACGTACTTTGCTGCTTATCCGTCAAGTTGATGTTGAGGGCAAAGCAGACATGCATAGACATCTCGGCGATCTCGGCCTCGACACGAAACGGAAGCGCAAAATGCGGAGGCCTGCGCGGCTTATAGCGGAGGAACAATACGACGCAAGCGCTCGGGATACTATTTGCTCGCGGCGAAAAGGTCCCATTTCCCGGGCAGCCCCTTTAATTCGTATGAACCTCGCTCGGAGAACTTCAGATCGGTGCCTGCTACGAGGTCGGTGACCACCCGCGAGACAAATACCTCATTGCTTCCCGACTGCGACATCACTCGCGCGGCTGCGTGGACGGCAATGCCACCGATGTCATTGCCTCTGATTTCGACCTCGCCGCAATGAAGACCTGCGCGTACGGGCAGGCCAATACTCTTGCTCTCTTCACTGAGCGCCAAGGCGCATCGCACAGCCCGCCCCGGCCCGTCAAAGGTCGCCAGAACGCCATCGCCTGTGCTCTTCACCAAAGTGCCGCGATGCTTGCTGACAATCCGGCCGGAAAGATCGTCGTGATTGTCCAAGAGGTCACGCCAACGGTGATCGCCGAGTTGCAAAGCCAGATTGGTCGACCCAACGATATCAGTAAAGAGAACGGTAGCGAGTATGCGCTCCAGATCAATTCCCTCGCTGGCGCGTTGTCCAGTGATGAATTCTTCGATGTCTCCGGTAACTCGCTCAATGTCTCCCGTCCAGAACGCGTGATCGCCCGACGGATATTCAATGTATTTCGCTCCCGGGATACCGGCGGCGAGCTTGCGGCCTAACGTTACAGGCACCTGCGCGTCGGTTGTTCGGTGCAGCACTAGAGTTGGCGTGCGGACGACTGGGAGGATGGGGTTGATGTCTATCCGTCGGTTCGAAAGTATGTAGGATTTTAGTGCGCCAGGACTGCTGCCCAACTTTTCGAATTTTGCGATGCGAGCGAGTATCTCCGGATTGCCAGCATCACTCGCGAAAACTCGCTTGAGGAAGTCCCCGTTTCCCCAACTCTTTACGACGTAAGCTAACCGTTCCTGAACCTCCGATGGCGTGAGGTTCGGCGGGAGCAGGTCTGATATCCGCGCCAGCCCTCCGAATAAGACCAAGTGGGACACGCGCTCTGGGTAGGTCGTCGCGAATAGAACGCTCATCGACGCGCCTTCAGAGAAGCCGACTAGCGCAGCACGCTTGGAGTTGATGGCGTCCATGATCGTGCGGACATCGTCGATACGTTCCTCAAGAGACGGTACGTCGGCCAACCGATCTGATAGTCCTTGACCTCTCTTGTCGAACGTGACGACCCTTGAGAACTTCGCCAAGCGACGAAGAAAGCGCGTATAGCCCGGGAGTTCGTGCTGAAAATCGATGTGGGATATAATGCCCGGAACTAGGATAATGTCGGTGGGCCCGTCGCCCATGACTTGATAGGCGATGTTGAAGTCGCCGCTCTGCGCATACTGCGTCTCGGGCAACGCTACTTCCGTCATCGCGGCCCCCACCATTTGTTCGCGTTTCCAACTATCTTCCAGATCAGGCCTGACATCAACGGACGTCATCCACCGTAAATGCCCGGTATTTGCCCGTCACACGATGGGCCGAAGCTATGGTCTGGCACCTGAAGGTGAACGGTCTAAGGGCCTATGGGGACCCAGCTCAAGCGACTCTGTTTAAGCCATTGACAGACATGGCTTTTATTCGTTCTTTGGATCATGAAAAAAAGGCTTGGCATCAGGACCACACGACTTCACCGTCCACGTCATGCGCACTCGTCAGTTGCGCAATCGGCGTCCACCGCATCTCGACCCACGTTCGTGACGACCGCGAAGCGCCCCTCAATCGGGTGAGACGGGCGGGATTGGATCACTGATTTGCCCGACGACGGAAGCGGGATTTGCCCGTCGGGGTGATCTGTCGCAGCCATCGCGCGGTGGGCGCGGAACGTCGTGCCGCTCAGCTTCCGAGCTGAATGGTGCGCTCCAGCGCCGCGGCGAAGCCGTTGAGGGAGACGTTAAAGACGACGGCCTGCCCGTTGCTGATGTTCTGGGCGGCAACGGTGAGCATTTTGGCCCTGCTGATGGTGTCGGTCACGGCCGTGGGAAAGGATACCGGCAGCAAGCAGCCTTGCGCCGTGCAGGTGGAGAAGCGCGTCTGCTCCAGATCCTTGCCGTCAAGCTTGAGGACGGCCCCGGCGTCGAACTTCAGCCCGAACGGCATCAAGATGTTGCCTTCGGCCTTTCCGTCCCTGGGAATCAGTTCGATGGCGAAGATTTGCTGATTGGTTTCCTTGGCGAGTTGTGTCTGCCCGAGGGTACACAGCTTGGCCCCGCCGTCGAGCTGGCATTTGACGATCCAGTCTCCGTAGGTCTCGCTGATCGCGGAAGCGCCCTTGGGAAGCTGGACGGCGCGGACCACGCCGTCCATCGCGGACGTCCGGCTCCGCGTGTCGATCGGCATGGAGACGGTGCTCCCACTCGCGTCCGACACATCGGGAGTTCGGGCGGCTTGCGCCGAACCGACGCCGGCCATGACGACGAGAGCAACGATCGCCCGAAGACGCCTGTCTGCTGCGCTGACCGTCACCATTGCATTCGCTCGGCCTCGTTACGTCCCGAAACCGATCTGCCTTTTCGTCGGCGCATTCGTGGGCATAATTCCCACATGAACGAGATACACCTACTTGGAGAACCGCTGATATGCAAGAGCTGATCGCCGCCGGCGTGATTGTCGCGATCGTTACATTCTGCGGCGGGTATTTCTGGGCGATTGCACGTGAAGCCATGACCGCGAACAAGGCCGCGAACAAGCAGCAACGCAAATGGTAGTCCGGCGGCCTCGACCTTGCTCCCGTGATTTGCCCGCGGGATGCGTTTTCAACTAAGCTCGCCGGATGGACATGCTCGTCAAGCTCTACGCCCTGCCCGATTCCCGGCCCGCCTATGATCGATTGCTCAAGGTCGGAATTGTCATGCGCCGCGCGCTCGCCCCGGAAAAGCACAAGGTTGTGGCCTGGGTGCGGGAGACATTCAGCGAGGCGTGGGCCAGCGAAACCGAGGTCGCGTTCAGCCGCCAACCGGTCTCCTGCTTCATCGCGATCCAGCAAAAGAAGATCCTCGGATTCGCCTGCCATGACGCGGCCTGTCGCAACTTCTTCGGTCCGACCGGCGTCGCGCCGAAGGCGCAGCAGGGCGGAATCGGCAAGGCGCTGCTGTTCGCCTGCCTCGAGGACATGAAGCACCAGGGGTTCGGCTACGCCATCATCGGCGGCGTCGGGCCGGCGGATTTCTATACGAAAGCTGTCGGCGCGGTGGCCATCGAAGGTTCCGCGCCGGGGATCTATCGAGGATTGCTGTAGCTGCGCCGCAGGTCCATTTCCGGTCTTGTCGCGCTACGAGACAGACTGGCAATGTCTGCGTTCACGGAGATCGGGTAACCCAAGGATGGCTGGCGGGTTGAAGATCACGACCGGCATCATCGCCGCGGTGCTGGTCATTGCGGCGGTGGCTCAGGCGCGCAGCGTGCTCGCCCCGCTTGCGGCCGCCCTGTTCATCATCGCGATCGTCTGGCCCGTTCAGCAACGGCTGCAGTCGTGGCTGCCGAAACTCCTCGCGCTCGCCGTTACCGTCGTTGTTACGGTTGCCACCTGCATCGCGTTTGCCTCGCTGGCAGCATGGGGGTTTGGCCGCGTCGGGCGCTCCTTGATCGCGGATGCGGCGCGGTATCAGGCCTTCTACGATGCCGCGGTGATCTGGCTCGACGGCCATGGCGTTTCGTTCGCCGGCGTCTGGGCGGAGCATTTCAATGTCGGCTGGCTGCTGCGCACCACGCAATACGTCACGGGGCGCGTCAACACCACGTTGAGTTTCTGGCTCATCGCGCTGGTCTATGTCGTGCTGGGACTTCTCGAGGTCGACGACGCTGGTCGACGAATCCAGCGGCTGGAGAATCGCACAGCTGCGCGCGTCCTGCTCAAGGGCAGCAAAGCGACGGCCGCCAAGTTTCGTAAATATATGCTGGTGCGGACGCAGATGAGCGCGGTCACGGGTCTCTTGGTCGGCCTGTTCGCCGCCGTGACCGGGCTGCCATTCGCATTCGAATGGGGCGTGATCGCCTTTGTCCTCAACTACGTTCCTTTCGTCGGTCCTTTCATCGCGACGCTGTTCCCCACGCTGCTGGCCATGACGCAGTTCGAGAGCTGGCCCGCGGTGTTTGGCGTGTTCGCCTGCCTCAACGTCATCCAGTTCGTGGTAGGCAGCTATATCGAACCGCGGGTGGCCGGCTCGACATTGTCGATCTCGCCGTTTCTGGTGCTGTTTGCGATCTTCTTCTGGAGCTCGCTTTGGGGCCTGTTTGGGACCTTCATCGGCGTGCCGATCACGCTCGCTATTCTGACCTTCTGTGCCGAGAGTCCGTCGGCCGCATGGATAGCCGATCTGTGTGGCGGATCGCACCATGACAAGCCGGAAGCGTCCTAGCTTGCGGCAATCTCAACCCGCTCGGGCTCGGCGAGGCAGAGCTTCCGATCCGGGCCGACCATCATTTTGTGGATATAGAAATAGCTGGCTGCATCGTCGGCCCCCATCACCGGCGACGGGGCCGAGACGATCCTCGACGCACCACATGTACCGATCCAGTCGATATGCCGGTGACCGTGCATCACCACCGAGCGATCGGAAAACCGTTGCAACCTGCGTACAAACCAGCTGCCGTTGATCAAGGCTGTCCCAATGCGCTCGGCAAATGTCTTCACCGGCATGGGATATTCCATCACGTGATGATGTAACGCGATGGTCCAGCATGCCGTCGGAAAATGACGGATCGCAGCCTCCAACCGCCGCGTTTGCGCTTCCGAAACCAAACCGAGCGCGTTGGTGAAGGAGAAGTGGGTTTCGGCGTTGGAGTTGAGAATGGCGATCCCGAGGCCACCGTCCTGGTCCGGCGGCAGGATCATCGGGAATTGATCATCGAACAGGCCACGGAGCGCCGCTGCGCGGAGCACGCCCCCGTGCTGCGCAAATTGTGTTATCCGATCATGATAAGGGGCAAGCGCCTGGTTCAGCGTGGCCGACGGTTTGCCGGAACCGTCGATGACGCGCACGCGATCGCCCTGGACGGCCGCGATCGCCGACAGGGTACGCATCTGCCGTAGCCGCTTGCCTGGGCTGAACGGCAGGTCGAGGCGCGCAGGATTGGCACGATCCACGACGTTAACGTCATGATTGCCCGGAAGCATGATGATGCGTGCTGCAAGCTCGGGATGACCTGCCAACGCATCGAGAAATTCCGCCCATTCGCCGGGCCGGCCGGCGTCCGTCATATCGCCGCTGATCAGCACGTGGTCGAGCGGATCAATGATGTGAATTTCGGCAAGGCGAGCCAACACGCGCTTGAAGTGCTCGTTTCCCTGCGGACCGGCGGTCCCGCTTTCGATGCGGAAGCCGTACCGCTCGCCGACCACGTGAAGATCGGACAGGTGCGCAAGGCGCCAGCAGCGTCCTCCGGACGGCGTCGCGTCGAATCCGGCCAGGTCGGCCGGTTGTTCCATACTGGCGTCGGCCACGCTCCAGGCCAGTGACGCGACCGCAAGATAGCAGGACACCAGCACCACAGCGTTCGCGAACGTCGGCAACACCAGACGATGGATCAGAACAAGGTCATTGACGGTCGCAGTCCATCGCGAGGCAGGCCAGGCCAGGGCCGCGATCAATGCCGCCCCCGCGGAGAGCAGTATGCCGGCGCCGACCGAGCAACCGCGGCGCAGCCTCGTGCGAGAGGCAGGAGTTGCGCCGGTGCGCGAAAGCAGCTCCGCCAGATGGCCCAGCGCCTCACGTGTGAAGGCATAACTCGGTTGGACCGCGAGCGCGTTCAGCGACCAGAAGCTTGTTTCCGCGATTTGAAGCAGCGGTCGTCCGCCGAGCCATCCCAACGCCGCGATCACAATCAGCGCCAGCACGGCGCCCACTTCGGACAGGGCAAGAGCGTGTTGCGAAAGGCTCGAAATCCAGGCGGATGCGACCAGTGGCGCAAGGCCGAGCAGTACGCCCGGAAGCAGAAGCGAAACCGTCCAGGCGAACAACAGTTTCGCCGGGCTTATCTCAACCAGAAGGCTACCCAAGATCGCGAACAACGAACGCTGTTCCGGGCTGGCGGCATTGTCCTCAAAGTCGCCGAGGCGGGGATCAAGCAGCACGCCGACGTCCTCCGTTGCACGGCGCATTCTGTCACAAACCGCTTCAGACCAACATACGCGTCAGGCTTGGCGCAGCTTCCCGAAGAACTCGCGCACCTCGCCGATGAACAGCTCGGGTTGCTCGAATGCCGAGAAATGTCCGCCTTTCGGCATCTCGCTCCAGTGCCGGATGTTGGTGAAGTTTGTCTCCATCCATTTGCGGACCGGCGTGACGATCTCCTTGGGGAACACGGCAACGCCAGTCGGCACGCTCACCTTGTGCGGGGTTCGCTTGCCCGGCCCAAAACTTTCCCAATAGAGCCGCGCCGACGACGCAGCCGTCGCGGTGACCCAGTACAGCATGACGTTGTCGAGCAGTTCGTCGCGGCTGAGGATGTTTTCCGGATGGCCGTCGCAATCGGTCCAGGCCCAGAATTTTTCCAGGATCCAGGCCGCCTGCCCGCTCGGAGAATCCGTCAGGCCATAGCCGAGCGTCTGCGGCCGGGTGGACTGCTGCTTGGAATAGCCGGAATCCCAGTCGGCATAATATTTGATGCCGTTGAGCGCCCTCGTCTCCTCCGGCGTCGGCTGCCCCTCGACATTGGGCCGGGTCGACATCGCAAGCGTGATGTGAATGCCGGCGCAATGCGCAGCATCCTGTCCGCCGATCGCGGTCGTCACCGCGGAGCCCCAGTCGCCGCCTTGCGCGAAATAGCTGGCGTAGCCGAGCCGCTGCATCAGGACGGCCCAGGCCGTCGCGATCCGGTCGACGCCCCAGCCCGTCGCTATAGGCTTGGCCGAGAAGCCGAAGCCCGGCAATGACGGGCACACCACGTGGAAGGCATCGGCGGCGCGGCCGCCATGCGCGGTCGGATCGGTCAACGGCTCGATCACCTTGTGGAATTCGACCACCGATCCCGGCCAGCCATGGGTGATGATCAAGGGCCGCGCCTCCGGATGCTTCGAGCGGACATGGATGAAGTGGATGTCGAGCCCGTCGATTTCGGTGGTGAACTGGCTGAAGCGGTTGAGCCGCGCCTCGCGCTGCCGCCAGTCATAGGTCTCGGCCCAATAGTGGCAGACGTCCTTGATCCATTGCAGCGGCGCGCCCTGGCTCCAGTCGTCGACCAGCTCGGCTTCCGGCCAGCGGGTCCGGCGCAGCCGATTACGCAGATCCTCGAGGACATCGTCGCTGACGGCGATGCGGAACGGGCTGATGGCGGTCATGGCGTCTCCACGGGGATGCTGAACTTTCGGGGAAGATAGGCTGGCGCGGGTCGCCGATCAAACCCCGCGCCGCAAACCCCGCCTGCACGAACCCTGCACGACTAGCCGCGAAATCTGACGACAAGAAACCATCATCGGCACCGCGATCTTGCTAAGACATCGGCCACAATAGATCGACATCACGCGCAGGCGATCGAAGCGCTGATGTCGCAGAGGACGGAGCTTGTTGTGGCAATCTATCTGATTAGCATCCATGACAGACAAGATGCCGTGCTGAAGTTGGGATTGCCGCTGGTCAATAGCTCGCCGAGCTATTTGCCGATCGCCACCTCGAGCAGCGCCTGGGCCTGCCTGGTGGCCGCGGCGAAGGCCGGCTGTTGCGGCGCGCGCTCGGTGAAGCAGCGCTTGAACGCATCCTCGCCCTGCTGGCGCAGGTCGCCGAGCTTGTCATAGGCCTGCCTGGTGATCTGCTTGCGCTCGAGCCTCTCGGCCGCCGCATCGGCCTTCTTGTTGTAGTCGGTGCGGATCGCGGTGCAGGCCGGCACTTGCACCGCCGGCTCGATCTCGCCATAGGCGACATACATCTTGCCGCCGGCGAGCGCCGCCACGAACACCTCGTCGGCCTTGTCGGGGAACGAATCCTGGGTGCGGCCGGCCAGGAAGCCGTAAGCCAGGGCGGCCGACGCCGGCTTGGCGATCGGTAGGTCGTCGAAATTGACCACCGCGGCATCGGTCGAGATCGCCTGGGTGTAGAGGCCCTCGAACTTCAGGGCGGCATCGACCTGCTGCGGCACATTCTTGCTGCCCTTGTCCCACCAGGTCTTGTGTTCGTGCAGCCAGCGCGTGAACAGAGGCTCGGTGGTGACAATGATATGGGCTTTCGGCTCGACGAAGCTGCCGTCGGCGCGTTTTTCTCCTATCTTTGCCCCGTCCCTGCCGGTGTCGGCATCGAAGCGCAGGCCGTCCAGCATGCCGAACCCCATATCGCCCTTATATAGAGTGTCGAGGTTGAGCTGGGCCGGAGCAAAGCCCGGCCGGGCGGGCTGGGACAGGATGGCCGTCAGCTGCCCCTTCAGCTCGTCGCGCGCGGCCACCTCGGCCTTGTCGACGGCCTCATTGATCTTGTTGTCGTTCGACAGCTTGGCGAATTTGGCGATCGCGGCGTCACGCGCGGCGATATAGCGGTCTTCCGGTGACGCGGCGCGGGCCGGCGAAAGCAGCAGGATCGGGGAAAGGACGAGGGCAAAGCGGAAAATAAAATGCATGCCCTGTGGTCGTCCGCAGGGCATGCAAGGTTCAAGGTCACGGGTACCACCAGCATATCCCTCGCCGGCAGACCCTCTGCCGGCGCAGGATCTCGTCAAGGCGAGCCGGTCAGGCCGCCTTTGTCACGGTGCCGTCGTCAGGCCGCCTTGGACTTCGCCACGTGGGTAGCGATCGCATCCATCAGCGGCGGCGACAAGCAGTCATAGGGCTCGAGCCCAAGCTCCTTGAGCCGCGACCTGATCCCGGCCATATCGGCCGGCTTGACGCCGGACTCGATCACCGACGACACGAAGGCGGCAAATCCGGGCGCTGCCGAGCCGGACTCCTGGAACAGCTCGGGATGGATGAAGTCGAGGCCATAGAACGGATGGCCCTTGTTCTCGATCCGGCCGTACATGTGGGTGCCGCATCCGGTGCAGGCATGGCGCTGGATCACCGCCGCGGCATCGACGATCTTTAGCTTGTCGCCGTTCTCCAACACGGTGACGTTCTCGCGCGGCACCACCGCGACCACCGAGAAGGTGGCGCCCGAAGGCTTCCAGCACTTGGTGCAGCCGCAGGCATGGTTGTGGGCGACGTCGCCCTTGATGCCGACCTTGACCGGCTTGTCCGCGCATTTGCAGACCAGCGTGCCGCCGGCAAAACTGCCGGAGCCTTGCTTGACGCCATTGTCGACCGACGGGTGGATATGAACAGTCATTGACCTATCCTCCTAGTGCTTGGTGTATTGATTTCAGAATACGACGACCGAACGGATCGATTTTCCCTCGTGCATCAGGTCGAAGCCCTTGTTGATCTCGTCGAGTTTCAGCACGTGGGTGATCATCGGATCGATCTGGATCTTTCCGCCCATGTACCAGTCGACGATCTTCGGCACGTCGGTGCGGCCGCGCGCGCCGCCGAAGGCCGTGCCCTTCCAGACGCGTCCGGTGACGAGCTGGAACGGCCGGGTCGCGATCTCCTTGCCGGATTCCGCGACACCGATCACCACCGAGACGCCCCAGCCGCGATGGCAGGCTTCCAGCGCCTGCCGCATCACGTTGGTGTTGCCGGTGCAGTCGAAGGTGTAGTCGGCGCCGCCATCGGTCAGGCCCACCAGGTGCTGGACGATGTCGCCGGAAACCTTGGTCGGGTTGACGAAATGCGTCATGCCGAACTGCTTGCCCCAAGCTTCCTTGGAGTCATTGATGTCGACGCCGATGATCTTGTCGGCGCCGACCATCTTGGCGCCCTGGATCACGTTGAGGCCGATGCCGCCGAGGCCGAACACGACCACGTTGGAGCCCGGCGTCACCTTCGCGGTGTTGACGACCGCGCCGACACCGGTGGTGACGCCGCAGCCGATGTAGCAGCTCTTGTCGAACGGCGCGTCCTCGCGAATCTTGGCCACCGCGATCTCGGGCAGCACGGTGAAGTTCGAGAAGGTCGAGCAGCCCATATAGTGGAAGACCGTCTTGCCCTTGTAGTTGAAGCGCGAGGTGCCGTCGGGCATCACGCCCTTGCCCTGGGTGGCGCGGATCGCGGTGCAGAGATTGGTCTTCTGGCTCAGGCAGCTTTTGCACTGCCGGCATTCCGGCGTGTAGAGCGGGATCACATGATCGCCAGGCTTGACCGACGTCACGCCGGCGCCGACCTCGCGAACGATGCCTGCACCTTCGTGCCCGAGGATCGAGGGGAAGATGCCCTCGCTGTCGAAGCCG
This sequence comes from Bradyrhizobium sp. 33ap4, assembly GCF_032654765.1. Lineage (NCBI taxonomy): Bacteria > Pseudomonadati > Pseudomonadota > Alphaproteobacteria > Hyphomicrobiales > Nitrobacteraceae > Bradyrhizobium > Bradyrhizobium sp. 33ap4. Next base: position 37,996 of record NZ_JAUMTJ010000037.1, read on the forward strand.
TCGAGCGTGTAGGCATCGGTGTGACAGATGCCCGTCGCCTTGATCTCGACCAGGACCTCGCCGGCCTTGGGACCCTCCAGATCGAGCTCGACGATCTCAAGCGGCTTCTTTGCTTCAAATGCGACTGCGGCGCGGGTCTTCATCTTGGTCTCCACAAAACGTCAAACAGGTTTCTCGTTCGCACCGGACGGGCTCACTTCTTGTCGTTGTGCCCCATGCAGGCGTCTTCCGCCTTTCCATAGGCTTCCGACTTGTCTTCGTGCTTGGCCGGCCGAACACGCCCAACCGCGTCATTGGCGCGGGCGCGCAGGTAGACATAGAGGTCGTCCATGTAGCAGGCAACGTTGGGGTTATCGCCGAACGCCGGCATCACGTTCTCCTGCGCCGTGGAAACGTTCTTGCGTCCGCTCGCGACCACGCCCATGAAATCCGCGTAGCTCATGGTCTTCAGCGAATTCGACAGCGCCGGCGCATAGGTCGATCCCATGCCGTCGGGGCCATGGCAGACATGGCACTCCGAATGATAGCGGCGATAGCCGGAGTAGGTGTACCAGTCCGTCGTGCCGTCGGCCGTAACCTTGAACGTCGGGTTTCCATCCTTGTCGAGATACTTGCCGTCCTCGGACTTGACGGCGGTCGGGTCGCCAGCGTCCTCGGCGGAGGCAACTCCACCCATTGCCACGACAAAGATCGCAGCACTCACAAACCAGATCTTACGCAAAAGCATATCCTCGCGTGCAGATTGAAGACGGACCGGCGCATGGAGATCGCTCCATGCGCCGGAACGAGGTCGCTCAGCTCACTGCTGCGGCAGCGAGAACACGGTGAGCGTTCCGCCGAGCGCAGTGTAGTTGCTCAGCGCGGCATAGCCGCCGACTGCGCCGAGACCGGCCGTCGGATCAGTCAGACCGGCCGCGAGGCCGATGCCCGCCCAACCGCCAACACCCGACAGAATGGCGACGTACTGCTTGCCGGCATGTTCATAGGTGGTGACGTTGCCGATGATGCCGGACGGGGTCTTGAACTTGTAGAGCTCCTTGCCCGTCTTGGCGTCGACAGCCTTCAGGTAGCCTTCCAGCGTGCCGTAGAACACCACGCCGCCGGCGGTCGCGAGCGCACCCGACCAGACCGAGAACTGCTCCTTGTTCGACCACACGATCTTGCCGGTCTTGCCGTCCCAGGCGATGAAGTTGCCCATGTTGGTCTCACCGGGAGGCGGATACATCGACAGCGTCGCGCCGACATAGGGCTGACCTGCGGTGTAGCTCACCTTGAACGGCTCGTAGTCCATGCAGACGTGGTTGGTCGGCACGTAGAACAGCTGCGTGTCCGGCGAGTAGGCTGCCGGCTGCTCGTCCTTCGAGCCGAGCGCTGCCGGGCAGATGCCCTTGACGTTGACGTCCTCGCCCGCCTTGTCGGTCGACGCGGCATCAAGAACCTTCGGGCGACCATAGGTCGGCGAGTCCTTCTTCATGTCGACGCCGGAGGTCCAGTTCACCTTCGGATCGTACTTCTCGGCGACCAGCAGTTCGCCGGTGGCGCGATCGAGCGTGTAGCCGAGGCCGTTGCGATCGAAATGCGTCAGCAGCTTGCGCGCCTTGCCGTCGATCGTCTGATCCGAGAGGATCATCTCGTTGACGCCGTCATAGTCCCATTCGTCATGGGGCGTCATCTGGTAGACCCACTTGGCGACGCCGGTATCCGGGTTACGCGCCCAGATCGTCATCGACCACTTGTTGTCGCCGGGACGCTGCTTCGGATTCCAGGTCGAGGGATTGCCCGACCCATAATAGACGAGGTTCAGTTCGGGATCGTAGGAGATCCAGCCCCAGGTCGCGCCGCCGCCGATCTTCCACTGATCGCCCTGCCAGGTCTTCAAGCTCGAATCCTTGCCGATCGGCTTGCCGAGCTCGGTGGTCTTGTCGTCGACCAGGAGCTGGTCATCCGGGCCTTCCGAGAAGCCGCGCCAGACCTGCTTGCCGGTCTTGATGTCGTAAGCGGTCACATGAGCCTGGACGCCGAACTCGCCGCCGGAGATGCCGAGCAGCACCTTGTCCTTGACCACCAGCGGCGCGGAGGTACCGGTCGAGCCCTTGCTGGGATCGCCGTTCTTCACCGTCCACTCCACCTTGCCGGTCTTGGCATCGAGCGCCACCAGTGTGGTGTCGGCCTGGTGCAGGAAGATCTTGCCGTCGCCATAGGCAACGCCGCGGTTGACCGTGTCGCAGCACATCACCGGAATGACGTTCGGATCCTGCTTCGGTTCGTACTTCCAGACGATCTTGTTGTCCTGCGAAAGGTCAAGAGCATAGACCTTGTTCGGGAACGGGGTGTGGACGTACATGATGTTGCCGACGATCAGCGGGCCACCCTCGTGGCCGCGCAGCACGCCGGTCGAAAACGTCCAGGCGACCTGCAACTTTCCGACGTTCGAGGCGTTGATCTGATTCAGCTTGGAGTAACGCTGATTGGCGTAGTCTCCGGCCGGCATCACCCAGTCCTTCGGGTTCTGCGACATCTTGTGGAGTTCGTCATTGGCGTTGGCCGCTCCGGCGGCAAATACCGCCATTGCCCCAAGGCCGGTCGCGTAAAGCATCTTGCGCATCGTGGATTTCCTCCCAGGTTCAAGAGCTCAAGGGTTTCCGCCGAAACGGCCCCACTTCTTCCATTTTGGTGCCCCAGTCGTAGTCCTCTCGAAGCGCGCTGACTTGCCCAAAAGAGAAGAGCCGTTTGCTCAAAAGCGAAGCTTCGTCAGATTTTTGTCGCCCGGCCCTGAATTGGCTGGAAAGCTTGCTTCATGTTGCAGGGCATCAATCGCGGCCGGCGCGATCCGGATGCCAGATTGACGCGTGCTAAGGTTGCGCTTGACGCGCCCAGAACTAAGTCGGAGGATCACCCGACATTAACCGGGAAGAAATCCCGCCGCCTCCCTAAGCTATTCAGAATCAGGGAGAAGGCGCATCATTCCGGGCCAGACTTAAGCTCGGTGAGCAGTCACGTGGGGATCGAATCGGTGGCTGGAAAGATGTCCGATACAGTCCATTCTCTTAGCACGAACGGATTGACGCCCAAGCGGCAGATTCAGCGCTGGTCGGATGCGCTCACTGACCTTTGCGGCCAGTTCGACGTCGATGCGCTGGAAGGATCCTCGCTCGAAGCCCGGGTCAATTTCACGACGGTATCGCGCCTGAAGCTGTGTCAGATCGAGGCAAGCCAGCACCGGATCGCGCATACCATCTCGCGCATCAAGCTGAGCGAGCACCCCTACATCAAGATCGTGTTCCAGACCCACGGCGTCTCGCATTTCGAGCAAGACGGCCTGCACTTCGACATCATGCCGGGCGACTGCTTCGCCTACGACGTGTCGTGTCCGCACACCATCATCAGCCCGTCGCTGACGCGGCACGAGGTTGTCATCGTTCCAAAGGACCTGCTCAAGGAGCGCGGCTTCCAGCTCTCCAAGATGGCGCCGTGCAAGCTGTCGGCGCGCAACGGCACCGGCCGCATCGCCTATGATTTCGTCCATGCCGCCTTCGGCGAGGCACCGACGCTGACGCCGGTCAACGCCGTCGGCGTGGCTGATGCGCTGATCGACTTGCTGCTGTTGCCGCTGCGCGAGACCGGCGCCATGTTCGACCGCGGCAGCGCCGAGGCCACCTATGTGCGTGCCCAGGGCTTCATCCGCGAGCATCTGCGCGATCCGGATCTCTGCATCGACCGCATTTCCGCGGCGCTTGGTTGCTCGAAGCGCTATCTGCACATGCTGTTCAGCGATCGCGGCATGACGGTCAGCGACTACATCTGGAAGGCCCGGCTGCAGAACTGCCGGCAGGAGCTGGAGTCCCAGAACGGCAAGACCATCACCGACGTCGCGTTCTCCTGGGGCTTCTCGAGTTCGTCGCATTTCAGCCGCGTCTTCCGGAAGTATTTCGGCATCGCGCCCTCCTCCGTCCACAAGGGCCTGCACGGCGGTATGCCGGCCGATGTGGTGCTCGAATAGCGGTTCCATCCGACGCGCAGGCGTTGCGCCATGCCGTCCGCCGACAGACTTTCTCCAACCAAGTTGTCCTCAATCAAGCTGTCCTCGATCAGGGTTTGGGCACGCAACCTCAAGCGGGACAGCGTTGCGTTGTATCTCGCATCGCGTGATCCGCGCGTGCCCTGGTATGCCAAGGCCCTTGCCGTCGCCGTCGCGGCCTATGCGCTGTCTCCCATCGATCTGATCCCGGATTTCATTCCGGTGATCGGCTATCTCGACGATCTGATCCTGCTGCCGCTCGGCATCTGGCTTGCGATCTCGCTCGTGCCGGACGAGGTGATGGCGGAATGCCGTGCCAAGGCCGGCGCCGTCTTGCAGCGTCCGACCAGCCGGGCGGGAATGATCGCGATCGTCGTGCTCTGGATCGCCGGCGCGGCGGCGCTGGCTTGGGCGGCTTTCAGATATTGGCGACAGCCAATCGTCTAGGACTGTGCGGCCTTTGGCACGAGCGCCTCGACCGTCACGCCATCATCGCTGGAATTGATGTTAAGCGTGCCGCCGAGCGCGAGGATTCGTTCCTGCATCCCGGTCAATCCGCGGCCAAGCCTGTGATCCCTCAGCAAGCCGCGGCCATTGTCGCGAACCCGCACCAACGCGCAGTCGCGGCTGCCGCGTAGGCCGGCCTGGCGTTCCGCCGGTTCGATCGTGATATCGACCGCCGTCGCGCCGGCATGGCGGAACACGTTGGTGAGCGCCTCCTGGACGATGCGATAGATCGTGAGGTCGGCCATCTCTCCGGTATCGCCGAGCGCCGGCGAGATGCGGCTCTCGATCTCCACCTCCGGGTGCGTTTCGCTCCATAGCCGCACCAGCGCGCCGAGCGCTTCCGCAAGCCCGAGTTCGGCCAGGCCGACCGGCCGCAATCGCTCAAGAATCCGGCGCGTGAACTGCTGGAGCGCGTTGACCTGCTCGAGGATGGCATTGCCGTGCTTGCGCAATGCCGCAGGGTCCGGCTTTTCGACTTCCGAAAGCCGGGTCAGCGCGCCGGCATGCGCGCGCAAGGCAAACAGATAGGGCCCGAACTCATCGTGCAATTCGCGCGCGATCTCCTTGCGCTCGGAATCCTGCAGCGAGACCGCGCGCTCGGCGAGCTGCCGCTTGCCCTCGACGGCATCGCCAAGGGTCGCCGCCAGATGGTTCAGTTTGGCACAGATGGCGGCCAATTCCGGCGATCCGCCGGGCTCGACGCGGGCATCGTAATCCCCGGCCTCGATGCCGGTCATGGCCTGCGACAGTGCCTCCAGTGGCGCCAGCGCGCGGCCGACCACCAGCATGGTGACCAGAAGCAGCGCGACCGCGATCGCGGAGCCGACCTCGATCTGGGTGACGATGCCATCCCAGATCTCGGCGATTTCGTCGTCGGGATGCGAGGTGATGACCAGCGATTGCGGCTTGCCGTGCACCGAGATCGGCACCCGCACCGAGGTCTGCTCGGGATGAACCAGCGCGACGAACCACTGCGGCGGAGCGCGTTGATCGCCGACGTCCTCGGGGCGATCAGGAGATTTTGCGGTCGCGCCATCCTGCCGCGTGATGCTGACGTGACGCAGCCGGCTCAGGTCCTGGACGATCTGGTCGAGCCGCGCATCGGGATCCGGCGCCTCGTCGAGACCGGCCACGATCGTCGCAACGAATTCACGCGCCAGGCGGATCACGCTCTGGTCCTCGGCCTGGACACGCGGCCCCGCTTCCAGCACGAGCCGCGCAATATTGATGCCGAGGCCAAGCGCCAGGATCAGCGCCAGCAGCAGGTTGATCCGCGCGCGCAAGGATAGCTTTTGCCACATGACGTTGCCCCCGACCGCGATCCCTCCTCCGAGAGGATCGTTGACAGCCAAATTTGCCCGGCTATCTAATCGCACCCTATCGCAATCCCGCACGAGGTGCACAACCGGTCGGAACCGACCTGTCCTTCGCGCAAACCGACGTGATGATGAGTGAATCGAAGCAGGTCGCCGGAACAACGCCATGCGCATTCTGATCGTTGACGATCATCCCATCGTTGCCTCCGGTTGCCGCACCGTGTTCGCCGACGATCCCGAGATCACGCTGCTGGAAGCCGCGGATGCCGAAAGCGGCGAACGGGCGTTCGTCGCGGAGAAGCCCGATCTCTGCGTGATCGACATCAACCTGCCGACGGTCTCCGGATTCGAGCTGGCGCGCCGCATCCTGACGCATGATGCGTCTGCGCGCCTCATCATGTTCAGCATGAACGATGACCCGGTGTTCGCCGCCCGCGCCATCGACATCGGCGCCAAGGGTTACGTTTCGAAGACCGGCGATCCCAACGATCTGGTGGAAGCGGTGCGCGAGGTCGGCAATGGCGGCGTCTATCTGCCACCGGCGATCGCGCGCAACGTGGCGTTTGCGCGGCCCGGCTTTGCGCAAAATCCGCTCTCCAAGCTCACCTCGCGCGAGATGGAGATCCTGCGCCTGCTCAGTTCCGGCAAGAGCCTGTCGGAGATCGCCTGGCTGGTGCATTCATCATACAAGACGGTCGCAAACACGTCATCGATCATGCGCCAGAAGCTTGGCGTGCGCACTTCGGCAGAGCTGGTGCGGCTGGCGATCGAGAGCGGCGTCGCCTGACGCAGCGCTCCAACCAAGAGGAATACGACAATGCAGACGATTTCCCAGAACAAGTCGCATGGCGGCACGCAAGGCGTCTATCGGCATCCAAGCCGCGAGACCAAGACCGACATGACCTTTTCGGTGTTCGTCCCTGAGCATGCGGCCGGCGCCAAGCTGCCCGTCGTCACCTACCTGTCGGGCCTGACTTGCACCCACGCCAACGTCACCGAGAAGGGCGAATTCCGCCAGGCATGCGCCGAGCTCGGCCTGATCTTCGTCGCGCCCGACACCAGCCCGCGCGGCGAAGGCGTCCCCGGCGATCCCGCCAACTCCTACGATTTCGGTCTTGGCGCCGGCTTCTATGTCGATGCGACGGAGCAGCCGTTCGCGACCAATTACCGGATGTGGAGCTACATCACCGAGGAATTGCCGAAGCTGATCGCCGAGCAGTTCCCGGTCGACACAACGCGGCAGTCGATCCTCGGTCATTCCATGGGCGGCCATGGCGCGCTGACGGTCGCGCTGCGCCATCCCGATCGTTATCGGGCGGCGAGCGCGTTTGCGCCGATCGTGGCGCCGTCGCAGGTGCCATGGGGCAACAAGGCGCTCGGCGGCTATCTCGGCAGCAACAAGCAGGCGTGGCGCAAGCATGACGCCGTCGCCCTGATCGAGGACGGTGCCCGCTTCGCCGATCTGCTGGTCGACTACGGCGATGCCGACGGCTTTCTCACCGAGCAGCTGCGGCCCGAATTGCTGAAGGCGGCATGCGAGAAGGCCAACATCCCCCTCACCCTGCGGCGTCAGCCGGGCTATGACCACAGTTACTACTTCATCTCGACCTTCATGGCCGATCATCTGCGCTGGCACGCCGCGCGGTTGAAGGCGTGAGCGTCACGCAGTCCGTTCATCCCATCATCCTGAGAAGGCCGCGAAGCGGCCGGTCTCGAAGGATGCACGGCCCGAATTTGCTACGTGTGGCTGTAACCGGGCCGATTCATCCTTCGAGGCTCGCTCAGCGGCGCAATTGCGCCGCAAAGCTCGCACCTCAGGATAACGGAAGTCCATTCGTGAGCGCAGGCTACTGCGCCTTCGGCACGCCGTAGTTCGGCGCGAGCAGGCGGTTGCGCACGAGGTAGTCGGTGGCACGCGACCAGGATTCGTCGGTGTTGCCGCGCATGTCGGCGCTCGCCGCCGCCAGCAATTGCCCGCTACGCACGTCGCGCAAATAGAGATTGATGTTGAGGATGAGGTTGGACACCTTCTGCACCACGCCCGTCATCACGAGATCAGCGCCCAACTCGCCGGCCAGCTTCACATCGCAGCCACCGCAGGCCTGAAGATTGCTGCCATGCGCCGCAGCATTGACCGGCGCGATGTCGAGCACGCGGAACTTGCCGGAGTCCGCGAGCTCCTTGCGCACCTGATCGCCGGCCCGGAGCAGCCGCGCCTGCTCATCACTGCGTGGCCCGCTCACTTCCCCCTGCAGGCTGGTGTCGATCATCTCGAGGTCGAACACCGCGAGCCTGGGCGGCTCGGCGCGCGCTGCCGCCGAAGACACCACCAGCAAAGAAACGGCGAAGGCAAACGCTGATCTCATGATTGTGAACCAATCGTAATTTGTAACGTCGCAACGACAAAAAGCGGGGTTGCAAGCTAGGCCAATTCCGGCATCTTGCAAGTCAACAGCATGGAGGCCGGATTTCCGAACGCCATGCCGAGTGAAAAAAGACTGCGGGAGGAGTTATGTTGCGATGGCTGATCGGCACGATCGCGCTCAGCATGGTGGCGACCGGCGCGCTGGCGGCTGATCCCGTCGAGGTTCATATCGGCTATCTCGGCCATGCCGGCGTCAAATCGACGCTCTCGCTGGTCGAGCAACCCGCCGACAATGACGGCATCGCCGGCGCGCGCCTTGCGATCGAGGACAACAACACGACCGGGAAATTCCTCAATCAGCGCTTCGTGCTCGACGAGGTCAAGGTCAAGGACAGCGACGATGTCGCCAAGGTCGCGACCGACTTCGGCGGACGCAACGACTATATCATCACCGACCTGCCGGCCGATGCCCTGCTCAAGGTCGCCGACGCGCTGCGCGACCGCGGCACCGTGCTGCTCAACGCCGGCGCAATCGACGACCGGCTGCGCGAGCAGGACTGCCGCGCCAACGTCATCCACATCGCACCCACCCGCTCGATGCTGGCGGACGCGCTTGGCCAATATCTGGTGTGGAAGCAGTGGAAGCGCTGGCTGCTGGTGGTCGGCTCGCATGATCAGGACAAGCTTTACGCCGACGCGCTGCGCCGCGCCGCGACCCGCTTCGGCGCCAAGATCGTTCAGGAACGGACTTTCGAGGACACCGGCGGCGCGCGCCGCACCGACAGCGGCGTGACCTTGATCCAGCGCCAGATGCCGGTGTTCACGCAGCAGGCGCCGGCTTACGACGTGCTGGTCGCCGCCGACGAGAGCGAGGTGTTCGCGAACTATCTGCCGTACCGTACCTGGGACCCGCGGCCGGTGGCGGGCTCGGCGGGCCTCGTGCCGACCAGCTGGGACGCGGCGCATGACCAGTGGGGCGCGGTCCAGATCCAGAACCGCTTCGTCAAGCTGAACATGCGCCGCATGACGGCGCTCGACATGCAGGCCTGGACCGCCGCGCGCATGATCGGGGAAGCCACATCGCGCACCAATTCGGGGGACCCCAAGAAGGTCATCGCCTTCCTCAAGGGCAAGGATTTCTCGATTGCCGCCTTCAAGGGTACGCGCTTGACCCTGCGAGACTGGAATCTGCAGCTTCGCCAGCCGATCCTGCTGGCCGATGGTCGTATGGTTGTTTCGGTCTCGCCGCAGGAAGGTTTCCTGCATCAGGTCTCCGAACTCGACACGCTCGGAGTTGACCGGCCTGAAACGAAGTGCAAGCTGCAGTGAGGGAGATGAAACGCATGTGGCGCCGCTGTCTGTTGACCGGGATGCTCGTTTGGCTTGCCGCGACACCGGCGTCCGCCTTCGTTGCCTACGTCTCCAACGAGAAGGGCAACACCGTCACGGTGATCGACACCAGCAGCTGGACGGTGACCAAAACCATCAAGGTCGGCCAGCGGCCGCGCGGCATCGAGTTCTCGCGCGACGGCAAGTTCGTGATGGTTGCGGTCGGCGACGACGACACGATCCAGGTGATCGATACCAAGACCCAGGAGATCGTCGACACCCTGCCCTCCGGTCCCGACCCTGAATTGTTCACCCAGGATGCCGCCGGCAAGACCATGTATGTCGCCAACGAGAACGACAACACGGTCACCGTGATCGACCTCGAAAAGCGCGCCCGGATCGGCGACATCCAGGTCGGCGTCGAGCCTGAGGGCATGACGATCAGCCCGGACGGCAAGATCCTGATCAACACCTCCGAGACCACCAACATGGCGCATTTCATCGACACGTCGACGCGCCAGATCGTCGCCAATGTGCTGGTCGATTCGCGGCCGCGCTTCGCCCAGTTCAAGCGTGACGGCTCCGAATTGTGGGTCTCCTCCGAGATCGGCGGCACCGTGTCGATCATCGATCCGGTCAAGCGCGAGGTGACCGGCAAGATCACCTTCGAAATTCCGGGCCTGCGCAACGAGGCGATCCAGCCGGTCGGCATCGGCATGACCAAGGACGGCAAGACCGCATTCATTGCGCTCGGCCCCGCCAACCGCGTCGCCGTCGTCGACGGTGTGACCCACAAGGTCCTCAAATATCTGCTGGTCGGCCAGCGGGTCTGGCACATGGATTTCACCCCGGACGAAAAATATTTGCTGGTCACCAACGGCGTCTCCAACGACGTCTCCGTGATCGACGTCGCGGCCCAGAAGGTGATCAAGACCATTCAGGTCGGCGAACTGCCCTGGGGGATCACGATCGCGCAGCCATGACCGCAACCGACGCCCATATCGCGAACCAGCTCTCGCCGGATGCAGGCCCTGGAACAGCCGCGGCCGTGCAGCCGGCCCTGTCGATCGGCAATGTCAGCCACAGCTACGGTCCGCGCCGCGCTTTGATCGATGTCAGTTTCACGGTCCAGCCTGCGAGCTTCACCGCGCTGCTGGGTCTCAATGGCGCCGGCAAGAGCACGCTGTTCTCGCTGGTGACGCGGCTGTTCGGCATCCAGAACGGCCAGATCAAGATATTCGGCCACGACATCAGCCGGACGCCGGGTGAAGCGCTGCGGCTGATGGGCGTGGTGTTCCAGCCGCGCACGCTCGATCTCGACCTCTCGCTGACGCAGAACCTGCTGTATCACGCCGCGCTGCACGGCATCTCGCGGCGCGAGGCGCGGCTGCGCAGCGCCGAGGTGCTCGGCCGCATCGGGCTTGCCGACCGCGCCGCCAGCAAGGTGCGCGATCTCTCGGGCGGCCAGATGCGAAGGCTTGAGATCGCCCGCGCGCTGCTGCACCGGCCCCGGCTGCTGCTGCTCGACGAGGCCACGGTCGGGCTCGACGTCAAGGCGCGCGCCGACATTCTCGACCATGTCCGGCAGCTCGTCGCCGAGCAGGGCATCGGCGTGCTCTGGGCGACGCATCTGTTCGACGAGATCATGCCAAACGACGACCTCGTCGTGCTGCATCAGGGCCGAATGCTGGCGCACGGCCCGATGTCACGGGTGATCGCGGACGCAGGCGCCCAGGACGTCAACACCGCGTTCATGCGCCTGACCGGAACGGCAACACTCGCGGGGAGACCGCCGTCATGACCAGCACGACGGTTACGCCTGAGCGAAGCGGCTTCTCGCTGTCGGAATACATCGTCTGCCTGAACGGCATCGTGTGGCGCGAGGCGCTGCGCTTCCTGCATCAGCGCGAGCGCTTCGTGTCGGCGCTGGTCAGGCCGCTGGTCTGGCTGTTCATCTTCGCGGCCGGCTTCCGGCAGGTGCTCGGCATCTCGATCATCCCGCCCTACGAGACTTACATCCTCTACGAGGTCTATATCGCGCCCGGCCTGATGGCGATGATCCAGCTGTTCAACGGCATGCAGTCCTCGCTGTCGATGGTCTACGACCGCGAGATGGGCAATATGCGCACGCTGCTGGTCAGCCCGCTGCCGCGCGGCTATCTGTTGTTCTGCAAGCTGCTCGCCGGCACGGCGGTGTCGCTGCTCCAGGTCTATGCCTTCCTCGTCATCGCTTGGTTCTGGGACATCGCGCCGCCGACCATCGGCTACCTCACCGTACTTCCGGCGCTGGTGCTGTCGGGCCTGATGCTCGGCGCGCTGGGCATGCTGATCTCGGCCAGCATCAAGCAGCTGGAAAATTTCGCCGGCGTGATGAACTTTGTGATCTTCCCGATGTTCTTCGCATCGTCGGCCCTCTACCCGCTGTGGCGCGTGCAGGAAGGCAGCCCGATGCTGTATTATATCTGCCAGTGCAATCCGTTCACGCATGCGGTGGAGCTGATCCGGTTTGCACTGTACGGCAAGATGAACTGGGTTTCGCTCGCGGTGGTCGGCGGCTGCACCGTCGTCTTCATGATCGGCGCGATCCTGGCTTACGATCCATCGCGCGGCCTGGTGCGCCGCGGACCCGGCGGAGGCGAGGCATGACAGGCTGGCGAACAGGACTGGGCGCGCTGCTCGCGATGGTTCTGTCGAACCAGGCCGCATCGGCTGCCGACCCGCGCTATCCGGACTGGCCCTGCCAACAGGCCAAGGTGCCCGAGATTTCGCTCGCCGCAGTCTGGGCCGGGCCGCCGCTCGGCGATGCCGAGACCAAGTGGAAGGACGACCCGAAAGTCAGCGCGCTCGCGATCAAGCTCGCGGCGCGCCGCGTTCCGCTCGAAGAAGCGCAGAAGGAAATCACCGAATTCCTGTCAGCTGCCGCGGCCGACAAGGCGAATGCGGGAAAACTGCTGTTTGCCGGTCTGTTCGATACGCTGAACGGACAGCGCGCCTCGGTCATGAACGGGCTCGAGCGCGTGATGCGCAAGCAGCGCGAAGCCGCGGAGAAGATCCGCGACGACACGCTCAAGCTGCAGGCGCTGCAGGACGCGACACCGCCGGACCAGGCCAAGGTCGACGAGCTCGGCAATCAGCTGGTCTGGGAGACCCGCATCTTCGAGGACCGCGGGCGCGTGGTGAAATTCGTCTGCGAGGTGCCGACCGCCATCGATCAGCGCCTGTTCGCGCTCGGCCGCACCATCCAGCAGGAGCTCGATTGACGCCTGCGACCGAACGCCCCGGGATCGTCAACGCGCCGTTTTGACGGTCTTTTGGGTAACAGTCTGTTGGGCCACGCCGATCCGGAACAAACTGCACTGCCCGCTCGTTGTCTCCAACTATATCTGAACTTGGGAGACCTCCATGAAAGCAGCCAAGATCGTCATGACCAGCCTTGCCGCCGCGAGCCTGGTCACCACAGCGGCTTTGGCCCAGCAATCCATGTCGGGAATGGTCACCAAGATTGACCGACTGAGTGGAACCATCTCGATCCAGCAGACGCAAGGCGGCACGGTGGGCGCGTCCGGCGGCGCGATCCAGGAATACAAGGTGCCGAAGGGACAATCGCTGGAGGCCTTCCACGCCGGTGACAAGGTCTCGTTCACCACAACGGACAGCGACGGCGGCAAGACCATCAACAAGCTCGACAAGCAGAAGTAACGGCCCGCGTGGCGCGCGAGGCCGGGCTTACTGCTCTCCCTCGCGCGGCTCGGGCTCGGCATCCGCCAGCGGCAATTTGGCACGCTCCCATCCGTCAGTTCCCTCCGGATACCACGCCACGTTGCGGTAGCCGTGGGACAGCACGCGCTTGGCCGCGTTCCACGACATCCAGCAATTCTCCTGGCAGTAGATCACGAGCAATCTGGTCGCGTCACCGCCTGAGGCGCGGACCAGCCCGCGGCGCAGGTAGTCCTCCGTGGGCGCGGCGAGCTTGCCGTAGCCGGTGTCAGGCAGCCAGATGCTGCCGGGAATGTTGAGGTGCGGCCGTTCGCGCCACACCGTGCCGGCGGGCAGATTTGGCTTCGGTGCACGCGGCAGCACGTCGACGAAGGCGGCGGACTTGTCGCGCCAGATCGCTTCCGCTTCCGCGGTGGTGAGCACCCGTGCGCCGGCAAGCGTCACCGGCACCGGAGCGCGGTAGTCCTCGGTGCGATAGCCCTCCGGCTCTGCGGGTGGGTCTTGCGCGCGGACAGGCGAAGCGGCGACGAACATCACCGCAAGCGTGGCCGCGAGCCTGATCATGGTGATTTGGTCGCGGTCTCCGGCCCGATTGGACGGTCGTTCTCGTCGAGCAGCGGGACGCCGTAGTCGAGCAGGATCTTGTTGATCTCGGGCTGGTTCTCCTGGATCAGGCGATTGAGCTGGCGCTTCCAGTTCTGGTCGGACGCCCGCACGCCCATGCCGATGCGATAGATCAGCTTCGGTCCCGTGGTCTCCTTGACCAGCGGCGTGATGTGCAGCGGCGGGTTGGCCTTCTTGGCGTAGAAGCCCGCCATCGGCCCCCACAGGATGCCGGCGTCGATCTCACCCTTGGCGAGATCGTTCATCATCGCCTCGGCCGACGAATCGTAGCGCGTATCGATCATCAGCGGATAAGGCTTCGCATTGGTCATCAGCCCGTTGATGGCCATGTTGGTCGCGGGCGGCGTTCCCGCCACGATGCCGATATGCTTGCCTTTCAGCCGCTGGTCCTCGAGCGTCGTGACCTCATCGAGCCCACTGCCCGGCTTGGCAACGATCGCATAGGCTGTGCGGTAATAGGGATTGGTGCCCTGCGCGAGGTCATCGCCTTGCGGAAAGCCCATGATCACGTCGCAGCGATGCGCGCCGAGCGTCATCCGCACGAACCCGGTCGCCTGCGGAAAGAACATGTAGTCGAGCTTCTTTTGCAGCTTTCCGGCCAGCAGCTCGCCGATCTTGTTCTCAAACCCCTCGCCCTTGTCGTTCGAGAACGGCAGGTTGCGGGGATCGGCACAGATGCGCAGCACGCGGGCATCGATGAGCTCGATGGAAAGCTCGCCCTGATCATTGACCTGTGCCCGCGCGATGTCGCGGCCGGCCAGACAGGCGATGAAGCCGACAAGCGCGAGCAGAACAGGACGGCATCCGACAATTCTCATTACGCGGTCTCCTCTTGATCGGATCGATCGCCGCCATCCAGCAATTGCCCGGCGCACCATGACGTGCAACAGGAATAATGATCGCGACCACGCCGCGCTGCTTGCTGCAGCGCAAACTGGAACGCGACGACATCGATCGCGCGTCGCGGAGTAACTGAGGCGGAAACATGGCTCATGGCGGTTCGGTGCTTGCGCTGCTCCTGATGCTTTGGGCGCCGACCATAGCGCGGGCGCAAGAGGCGGAATTGCCTGTAAGCGAAGTCGCTCCCGGAATATTCGTTCACACCGGGGTCACCGCATTGATGACGCGCGAGAACGAAGGCGCCATCGCCAATGTGGGATTCGTGATCGGCGACAGCGCCGTCGCCGTCATCGACACCGGCGGCAGCGTCCGCGAAGGACGACAGCTGCTCGCCGCGGTCCGCAGCCGTACCGACAAGCCGATCCGCTATGTGATCAACACCCACGCCCATCCAGATCACAGCTTCGGCAATGCGGCTTTCGTCGGCGACGGGACCAGCTTCGTCGGCCACAAGTCTTTGCCACGCGCGCTGGCCGCGCGCGGACAATTCTACCTCGACGGGTTTCGCCGGACCATGGGCGACGAGCTGATCGACGAGGTGAAGATCATCCCCCCGACCGTGCTGGTCGCGGACACGCTGAAGCTGGACCTCGGCGGACGGGCCCTCACCCTGAAAGCGTGGCCGCCCGCCCATAGCGACAACGACCTCACGGTCCTCGACGAGCAAACCAGCACCCTGTTCGCCGGCGACATGGTTTTTCTCATCCATATTCCCGTGGTCGACGGCAGCCTCAAGGGCTGGCTGCGTACGCTCGACGAGCTCGCGGCGATCTCCGCCGAGCGCGTGGTTCCCGGTCACGGGCCCGTGAGCGCGTGGCCGGCCGCGCTTGCCGACGAGCGGCGTTATCTTGGGGTGCTGGCCGCGGATGTGCGCGCACTGGTCGCAAGCGGCAAACCGATCACGGCCGCGGCCGAGCACGCCGCGGCCGCCGAGCGGCCGCGCTGGCAATTGTTCGACGATTACAACGCCCGCAACGCAACTGCAGCATTCTCGGAAATTGAATGGGAGTAGCTGTTCGTCCTATGATGACGCGGCTACATAGGATTTCGCGAACATGACCGGACATCGCGCCCGCCTGCTTTGCATCGCAAGCCTGCTCACGATCGCGCTGGGCACACCGGCTGCGCCCGCCGCGGAGGCCTATGATCCCTGGCCGGGTCTTGTCCAGGACATCTTCAGCAACCGTCCGATGAATGACGGCAATGATGTCATCGGCATCGAGATGCCGATGCGTGCGGAAGACGCCGCGATCGTGCCAGTGACGCTGCGCACCAAGCTGCAGCCGAGCGACAGCCGCCGCGTCGTCGCGATCACGCTTGTGATCGACGAGAACCCGGCGCCGATGGCCGCGAAGTTCACGCTGGGGCCGGCCGCCAACGTCACCGAGATCTCGACCCGTGTCCGCGTCAACAACTACACCAATGTGCACGCCGTCGCGGAGCTCAGCGACGGCAAGCTCTATGTCAGCAAGGTCTATGTCAAGGCGTCCGGCGGCTGCTCAGCGCCCGCCGGCAAGAACGTCGAGGAAGCCAAGAACCGCCTCGGCCAGATGCGCTACCGGCAATTCACCAAGTCCGAACAGGGACCTGCGACCAGCACGCGGGAAGCCCAGATCATGATCGGGCATCCGAATAATTCAGGCCTGCAGATGGACCAGGTCACGCAGCTCTATATCCCGGCCTTCTTCGTCAACGAGCTGCACATCTGGCAGGACGACAGTCCGGTGCTGGCGATGGAGGGCGGAATCTCGATTTCCGAGGATCCCAATATCCGCTTCACCTACGTCTCGAATGGCGCCAAGCGCTTCCGTGCCGAAGCCAAGGACACCGAAGGGCATATCTTCGAGCACGAATGGAAGGTCGAGAATCCCGGCACCTGACGCCTCGCGTCACGACGGACGCAAAATGCAATGAGATCAGGTTGGATCGCTATCGCGCCTTAGCCCGATATTTAAGCATGATGTTTCCGGAAAACCGCTTCGCACTTTTCCGGATCATGCTCTAGAAGCACCTGACTTCGGCTTCGGCCTGGGCGCGCCTGAGGTCGTTGAGCGCGTTCGCGGCCTGCTCGGACGAGCGGAACTGGCCGCCCAGATTGCCGCGCACCTGCGCCATGCTCAGCACGGTCTCGGCGGTGACATAGCGATCGTAGGGGATGATCGAGGCGACGACGTCGATCGAGCAGGAACATTGCTCGATCGACTGCCGGGATTCGCCATTGGCCTTCATGCAGCCGAACACATATTCCGCCCGCGCCGAGGTCGGATAGTCGTTGATCTCCTGGGCCCGCACGCTGACGGCCGTCCCGGCCAGCACCAGGATGGCGACAATCGGTCGTAGCATGCCAGCTCCTGCCATGGTCCTGCTTCCTCTTCTCTTTCCGCAAGCTATGCTATGGATGTTGATCAGAAAAGAAAACATTCGGGGAAGTGGCTCAAGAAACGATGATCATCTCTGTACGCACGGTGTTGGCTGCGGCAGTTCTGGCGGTCATGCAGTTCGGCACCTCGTGCTACGCGCAGACCATCCGCGTTGCAGCGCAGAAGACCGGAACGCTGGCCTGGGAACTGGCCGTCATTCGCTCCCATGGTCTCGACAAGAAGGCCAATCTGTCGATCGACGTCGTCGAGTTGGCGAGCCCCGAGGCCGGCAAGATCGCGCTGCGCGCCGGCACGGCCGACGTGATGGTATCGGACTGGCCCTGGGTGTCGCGCGAGCGGTCGCTCGGCGCCAAGCTGCAATTCTATCCCTATTCGAGCGCGCTCGGCGCCGTGATGGTCCCGGCCTCCTCGCCGGTCAAGACGCTCGCGGACCTCAAGGGGCGGAAGCTTGCCATTGCCGGCGGGGCGATCGACAAGAACTGGCTGTTGCTGCAAGCCGCATCGAAGCAGGACGGCGTCGACCTGAAGTCGCAGGCGACCATCGTCTACGGCGCGCCGCCGCTGCTCGCCGCCAAGACGCTCGGCGGCGAGATGGACGCGACGCTCAATTACTGGAATTTCTGCGCCGCGCTCGAAGCCAAGGGCTTTCGCCGGCTCGCCGGGATGGAAGAGATCCTGCAAAAGCTCGGCAGCAAGGGCCGCATCGCCATGATCGGCTACGTGTTCGACGAAGCCTGGGCCAATGCCAACAAGGATCTGGTGGCCCGCTTCATCGCGGTGACCCGCGCGGCGAAAGAGATTCTGGCGACCTCGGATGCCGAATGGGACGCGATCGCGCCGCTCACCGGCGCGCAGGATCCCGCAACCCTGCATGCCTATCGTGAGCGCTACCGCGAAGGCATCCCGCGCCGTCCGATCGCGGACGAAGAGGCCGATGCGCGCGTGCTCTACCGGGTGCTGGCGCAGCTCGGCGGCCGCGATCTGGTCGGCACGGCAACCGAGCTCGATCCCGGCACCTTCTACCAAGCGATCCCGGGAGACTAGCGGTGCTGCGTCTCCTCTCATTCACGCTGTTCATCGCGACCTGGTGGATCGCCTCGCTGCTGATCGGCGATGCGAAGCTGCCGGCGCCGCCGGCGGTGCTGTCGGTGCTCGTCGCCGAAGCCCGATCGGGCGCGCTGTTCGTCAATCTCGGCGCAACCCTGGCCCGGGTCGCGCTGGCCTTCACCCTTGCCATGGCGCTCGGCTCGGCGATCGGCTATTTGATGGGCCGCGTCTCGCTTGCCAATCGCCTTGGCGATCCCTGGCTGATCCTGCTGCTCAACCTGCCCGCGCTCGTCGTCATCGTGCTCGCTTACATCTGGGCCGGGCTGACCGAGGTCGCCGCGATCGCCGCCATCGCCATCAACAAGCTGCCGACCGCCGTCGTCACCCTGCGCGAAGGCGCCCGCGCGCTCGATCCTGCGCTCGACGAAATGGCGACGGCGTTTTCTTTTCCGCGCGGCCGCGCCTTCCGTCATGTGATCCTGCCGCAGCTTGCGCCCTACATCGCGGCCGCTGCGCGCTCCGGGCTCTCGCTGGTCTGGAAGATCGTGCTGGTCGCCGAATATCTCGGCCGGCCGAACGGCGTCGGCTTCGAGATCGGGGTTGCCTTCCAGCTGTTCGACATCCCCTTGCTGCTTGCCTATTCACTGAGCTTTGCGGGTGTCGTGCTCATCATCGAAACCCTACTGGTGCAGCCGTTTGAAACCAGGCTAACGCGGTGGCGGCTCCGTGCAGCTTGAAGTCAATATCACCGGCAAGAGTTTTGAGAGCGCGGCCGGGAAGCGGCACGACGTGCTCGACAACGTCACCTTCACGCTGAACGCCGGCGAGGTCGGCGTGCTGTTCGGCCCGTCAGGCTGCGGCAAGAGCACCCTGCTCCGGATCCTCGCCGGGCTCGACGCCAACTACCGGGGCCATGTCGCGCGGTCGCCGGGCATGCGCCTTGGCATGGTCTTCCAGGAGCCGCGGCTGTTGCCCTGGCGCACGGTCGAGGAAAATGTACGGCTGGCCGCGCCGCATGTCGACGACAGCACGCTCTCTGCGCTGTTCGAGGTGCTCGAACTGGGCGCGCACCGCAACCATTTTCCCGCGGAGCTGTCGCTCGGCCTCGCCCGCCGCGTCGCGCTGGCCCGCGCCTTCGCCATCGAGCCCGATTTCCTGATCCTCGATGAGCCGCTGGCCTCGCTCGACAATGCGCTCGCGGGGCGGCTGCGCGACCAGGTCGCGACGCTGGTGGCGAGCCGGAAAATGATGACCTTGCTCGTCACCCACGATCTCGACGACGCCGTTCGCCTCGGCGATCGCCTGTTCTTCCTGTCATCGCGGCCGGCCCGCATCCTCCACGTCGAGACCATTGCCACACCACGCGCGACGCGCGGCGAACCCGAGATCGACGAAATCAAGCGGCAACTCTCACAGTTGGACCTTGCAAATATGTGAGACGCCGTCATCCTTGGACGAAGCATAAAGGAGAGGCTGGATGTCGCGCGCGTTGATCGCTGTTGGTGTTGCGTCGCTTGTGCTGCCGGCGACGGTGCTCGCCCAAAGCAAGGGCAAAGGCATTCGGCTGTGGAATCTGACCAGCGCCACGATTTCGAGCTTTGAGCTGTCGCCGGCAGGCAAGAACGAGTGGGGTCCGAACCAGACGCTCAACGACAAGGACAAGGAAGTCGACCATGACGAGCGCCTGCGGATCACCGGCGTCGAGCCCGGCCGCTACGACGCCAAGGTCGGCTACAGCGGCGCCAAACAGTGCTTCGTTCGCGACATCGAGATCAAGGCCGACGCCGTGTTTTCGGTATCCGACAAGGACTTGAAGGACTGCAACAAATAGGAAGGCTAACCCGCCGGCAGCTCGCCGCCCGTGCCGGCCCGATCGTTGCTGTGCGGATATTCGCAACGCCAGCGCACCGCGGTCCATTTCGGATGTTCGCCGACCCACCGCGCGATGTAAGGCGGCGCGGCCATGGCGCATTGCTGCAGCGAGCCGTTCCAGTTGAACACCAGATGCTGCTCCTCGCAGGTGGCGGGCGACAGCACGGCACATACCGTGACGATCAGATCAATCGGGTTCATGCGCGATCCCTAAGCGTGCTCATGCAATAGATAACACGGCGAAATACGTAATCAGCCACGTCCGGGTTTCACAGCCCCGTGAGAGGTTGGGGAACCCGGTCCGGGAGGCCTCACGCTCTAGAAGTTCAAACCGTACACCAGCCGCGCCTGATGGCGCTCGAAATTGACGAGGTCGAGGGCGGCATTGCTTCCGGCCCGCTGCCCCCAGGCCTGGACGCTCCATGTCGCGGTCAGGCGTGAACGTTCGGAGAGCTGGAAATAGGCGGTCGGTCCGATGAACAGCGCCTGCCCGGACAGTTCATCCAGGCCGATTCCCTCGTACTTCCTGAAATAGCGCGCTTCGCCGCCGATCAGGATATCCGGCTTCACCCTGGCCATGAGGCCGAATGCGGCACCGATGGTGGCATCCTGATCCGCAGCGCCGGTGCGCGGCGTGCGCGTCCATTCCGGCTCATAGCTTAGGTTGAGGGCCGCGATGACAAAATTCGGGATCACCTCGCGGTCGAACGCGACCGTGAGTTCGGTGCCATAACTACGGACGGCTGCGGCCGTCGTCTCGTCGACGCGATCGGCACGCGTCTCCAGCGCGACCGTCATGCCAAAGGGCGCCGTCTCGCGATTCAGAAAGCGATAGCGGAAATCGACCGAGACGCTCTGCCACGACAGCTGGCGCCGATCGTCAAGACCCGGAACGCGGTTGATGTCGTATGCGCTGAATGACGTTCCGAGCTCGACACGAAAATTCGGCGCGGGCACGAGCTCGAGCTCCATTTCCTGATTGAGCGTGCGATACCGGCCGCCGTCCTTGGCGAAGCGCCCTGTGGTCTGGCTCTGGAATTCGCGCTCACCGACATTGCCCACGTCGGAGCCGATCATGAAGCCGAAGATGTGCTCGGTATCAAAGTCCTCGGCATATGCGCCAGGCGGCAACGCCGCCGCGATGCCGGCAATCGCCGCGCACAGCATCCCCGCCCAACGCCCGGTCTTGAGTTTTGGATTCATCGTCCCCGCACCACCGCCTCAAGCCACACTGTAGGACAAAGCAGCTAGGCCCGCCAATCGCGCAGGTGGTGTCGGTCTCAAGGTCTTGTGGGAAGGGTATGAGAGAAGCTGTCCGAGCGGCCGCAGCGCCCGAGAAAGACACGTTCGACAAAAGACGCCTGCCCGGCTCGATGCAGCGCGCTGCACGAGCCGGGCAGGCTGTCTCGCGTTACTTGTCTTAAGATTACTTGCGCGCTGCGCAGGCGTACATGTTGATTTCCATGCCCACCGGCACTTCGACGATCTTCGGTGTTTTCCAGGCCATTTCCTTCTCCCAAGTCATAAGTTGGCGCAAGCCTCGCGCCGCGCGGCAAGCTAGGGCTGCCTTTTCCAGGGCGCAAGCCGGCCGGGTAAGGACCCGACTTCGCTGCTGGACATGCCGAAGCGGACGACGGCTCGCTGACATCTGCCCGGCATTGGGAACTCCGACACTGATCTGTCGGGCATTTTCCGGCTGCCGGGCGGCGACGCGTGGGTAAGGAGACCCGATTCATCCAGCCGCGTCTTGCCCAAGAGCGAAATCGCAACTTTTTTTGTTATGCGCGGAATTCTGCGTCAATATCCGGCAAATCCGCCCGGCAAAGTTCGCCGGCTGGCAACTTATTTGAGCAGGCGCAGCAGGGCCCGGCCGGCGCGCGAGTTCAACTCCTTCGCATCCAGCGTTCCGTCATTGTCGGGATCTGCGGCCTTGAAGCGCTGCTCGACGACCGCGAGATATTCGTCGAGCGTCAGGGTGCCGTCGTGATCGGGATCGGCAGCGGCCAGTTCTTTCGCGGTCAGCCGTCCACGCAATTCGCGCGCGTCGAGCGTGCCGTCATGGTCGGGATCGAGCTTCGCGAACAGATTGGCGGCAGCCTTCTTGGCTTCGGCGAGATCGACCGTACCGTCATCGTCAGGATCGAGCATCTTCAGCGCGCCCTTGCGGCCGGATGCCGCCAGGGCGGGCGCCGACAGGACGGCCATGGCCAAAGTCAGAGCAAACGATCGACGCGAAATCATCATTCATCTCCCTTACGTGCCGCTCCGGCGACGGGGCGAAGTGCGCCACGAAAAGCGCACCATAACAGCCTTGGCGAACCTTCGACAGCTGGCGCAACCGGTGAGCCCTTGTCGGTTTTCGGGTGGAAAGAGACCTCCCGACTGGTCACCTGTGAAGCTCCGACGTATCGCACCAAGATGATCGAGGCGAGCCATGAGCGACATTTGGAGGAGCGCATTGGGCTGTCTGGTTGTGCTCGGTCTGCTTGCGCCCGTGTCCGCGCAGACCCGGCACCCTGCCCCATCGGCGGAGGCGGTCCAGCAGCGCGTGCTCACCGGCAAGGAGCGGCTCGGCCGCAAATGGACCGACGAGCAGCGTATCGATAATTGCAATGTGCCGCCGGACAAGCGGGGCGCGAAACCGCGGCCGAGTGTCTGTCCCCCGACGCCGTCCAGCTGACCGTTCGCGCCGCGGCATCACGGCGGGCCGCGCTGGTGTAGCGTATTCCACGCGACGGCAAGCCACGAACGCATCTGCGAAAGACCTGACGCTTTCGATCAGTCTCTTGCGGTTACCGGGCGCTCGTTCACGTTTTCGTATTGACCCGTTTTGGTTTCAGGCGGATGGTTCCGTCCGCAACGTCAGGAATAGGCGTGCGAAAAAAGGTTCATTGGGAGGATAGGATGAGACGCATTGCGCTGGCCGCAAGCCTCGTGATTCTTGCATCGTATGGTGCAAGCGCCCAGACCAACGAGCAGTTGGTCAAGGGGGCGACTGATACTTCGAACGTTCTCAATTACGGCATGGGTTACAATCTTCAGCGCTTCTCGACGCTGAACCAGATCAACAAGGACACGGTCAAGAATCTCGTTCCCGTTTGGAATTACAGTCTCGCCGACGATCGCAGCGAGCAATCGCAGCCGTTGATCTACCAGGGCACCATCTATCTCACCACGCACAACGCCACGATGGCGATTGACGCCAAATCCGGCAAGCAGGTGTGGAAGACCAAGGTCGAATATCCCGCCGAAACACCGCGCATCGTCTGCTGCGGCATCATCAACCGCGGCGCGGCGCTGTTCGATGGCAAGGTGTTCCGCACCACGCTCGACGCCAATGTGATCGCGCTCGATGCCAAGACCGGCAAGGAGCTGTGGCGCCAGAAGGCCGCGGATATCAAGGAAGGCTACTCGATGACGGTGGCCCCGCTGGTCGCCGACGGCGTCGTGATCACCGGCATCTCGGGCGCCGAGTTCGGCACCCGCGGCTTCATCGACGGCTGGGATCCCGCAACCGGCAAGCATCTATGGCGCACCCATACCATCCCGTCCCCGGACGAACCCGGTGGCGACACCTGGAAGGGCGACACCTGGAAGCTCGGCGGCGGATCGACCTGGATCACCGGCTCCTACGATGCCGAGCTGAACACCGTCTATTGGGGCATCGGCAACCCCGGACCGTTCAACTCGGCGGTGCGTCCCGGCGACAACCTCTACACCTGCTCGGTGCTGGCGCTGGATCCGAAGACCGGCAAGATCAAGTGGCACTACCAGTTCTCGCCGAACAACCCGTTCGACTACGACTCGGTTGCCGAGATGGTGCTCGCCGACATGACCGTCGAGGGCAAACCGACCAAGGTGCTGATGGACGCCAACCGCAACGGCTTCTTCTACGTGCTCGATCGCACCAATGGAAAGCTGCTCGCGGCCAATCCTTACGTGACGGTCAACTGGGCGAGCGGCATCGACCTGAAAACCGGCCGTCCGATTGAGACCGACATCTCCAAGGATGCGCGCGACGGCAAGAAAGTCCTGGTGCAACCGTCGATCCTTGGCGGCAAGAACTGGGAGCCGATGTCGTACAATCCGCAGACCGGCCTAGCCTACGCCAATACGCTCAATATCGGCGGCAACTACAAGGCCGAGCCCGCGACCTACAAGCAGGGCGAATGGTATCTCGGCATGGACCTCACCGATCCCTGGGCCTGGCCCAACGGAGCGCGCGGCTATCTCAAGGCCATCGAGCCCATGACTGGAAAGAGCAAGTGGGAGGTGGCGAGCGACATCCCGCGCTTCTCGGGTGTGCTCTCGACCGCCGGCGGCGTTGTGTTCTCCGGCCAGCTGACCGGTGAATTCGATGCGTTCGACGCCGAGAACGGCAAGAAGCTGTGGAGCTTCCAGACCGGCTCCGGCATCGAAGGCCAGCCGGTGACCTGGCAGCAAGATGGCGTTCAGTATATCGCCGTCACCAGCGGCTACGGCGGAGTGTACTCGATCTTCTCCGGCGACGAGCGCCTTGCGAAAGTGCCGACGGGCGGGTCCCTCTGGGTCTTCGCCGTCAAGCAGTGAGCGCGGATCGCACGTGAAGACAGTATCGATCTGGACGGCGGCGGTGTTCACCGCCGCCGCGATGACGGGCATCGCGACTATGACGATGCCTGCCATCGCACAGCAAGCAAATGCCGACGGCGATCAGGCCACGATCGACAAGGGCAAAGTCACGTACGCCCAGAAGTGTTCGCACTGCCATGGTCCGAACATGGTCAATTCGGGCACGGTCACGCCGGACCTTCGTACCCATCCCGATGACAAGACACGGTTCGTCACCACGGTGAAGCAGGGCAAGAACGGCAAGATGCCGCCGTGGGGCGACATCCTGAGCGACGAGGAGATATCGGATCTCTGGGCCTTCGTCGCAAGCCGGAGAAAGCCATGAGGGCCTGGACCGCGGCGCTAGCCGCCGCTCTCGGCTTCGCACTGATCTCGACGCTTGCCGGCGTGACCGCGGCACGCGCGGCCGACGAGCCGCTCCGAGTCTGTCTCGACGAGGACCTGCCGCCGTTTTCCGTGCATCATCGCGGCAAGCCCGCCTCGGGCTTCGACGTTGCGCTCGCGCAGGCAATAACCGGGCGGCTCGGCCGCAAGCTCGAGATCCAGTGGTTCGAAAGCAAGCTCGATGACACCGCAAGCCCGGCGCTCGAAGCCAATGCGCTGCTGTCGGACGGGCGCTGCTCGCTGGTCGGCGGCTACGCGCTTACCACGGACTCGCTGAAGGCGCCCGGCGTCACGACGGCCAAGCTGCCGGACTTCGACGGCGCCACCCGCGAGGATCGCCGCCGGCGGATTCCGATCGGCGTGCTGGCGCCGAGCCAGCCCTACATCTATTCGCCGATGACCGTCGTGCTCGGTCCCAAGGCCAAAGACAAGATCAAGGAGCGCAAGATCAAGGATATCGGCGATCTCGCCGGCCTTCGCCTGACGATCGAAAGCGGCACGCTGGGCGACGCCATCCTGATGACCTTCGACAAGGGAAAGCTGATCGACGACATCACGCACCTCGTTCCGGGGCGCAGCGACCTACTCGGAGAGTTGGAACGCGGCGAATTCGACGCCACATTGCTCGACCTGCGCCGCTTCGACGCCTACCGCGCTGAACATCCGGACACCAGGATCACGGCCTCGGGCTACTATTATCCGATCGGCGCCAACCGCGGTTACGTTGCGCTCGAAACCGACAAGGTCCTGCTGGAATCTGTCAACAAGGTCCTCACCGACCTGCAGGCCAAGGGCACCATCGCGGAGCTCGGCAAGGCCGCCGGCCTCACCTGGCTTCCGCCGCGCGAGCCGATCACTCTCGGCGATGTCTGGCTGAAGATTCTGAACCGGTGATGCCGGCGATAGCTATCGCAAATAGCTCGCCAGATTCATGCTCTGGATCTTGGAGATCGCCGAATAGGACGCCGTCAGCTGCGCCTGATAGGTCGAAAGCTGTGCCGTCACGGCCGCGACATCGACGCTGGTGAGGTCCGTCGACAGCGTCTTCGCAAAATTCTGGTAATCGCTCTGGTTTGTGCTGGCGGTCTCGATCTGCGACGCCGCGGCCGACAACTTTGCCTGCACGGTGGATGTGGCATCCAGCGCATTGCTCGCGAGGTCGAGCGCCTGCGTGATGTCGCTCGACGACAGCGTCCTGCTGTTGCCGACGTATTTCAGCAACCGCATGACCTGCTCGAATGCTGGATTGTCGGCGGTGACGCCGTACGAGATCGACTGGCTGTCCGACACGCGCACGGACGCGATCTCGCCGTCGCCCTTGTAGTAGCTGGTGTCTGATGCCGTCAGCGATCCGGTGCCGGTGTCGAAGCTCGACAGATCCGCCGGCGCGGTGTCGGTGCGGGCGCCGCTGAAGACATATTCGCCGTCATACTGGGTGTTGAGCAGCCCCTGCATCTGCGCCATGGCCTGCTGCGCATAGTTGATCACCGATGCCGTCGCCGTGCTGCTGCCGGTGGTGGCCGCGCTGAGCTGGGTCCGCAGCTGCGTGATGATGTCGGTCATCGACCCGACCGCCGAATACATCACCTGCACCTTGTTATCGGCGAGTTGGCTGGCATCGATATAGGACTGCGCGCGCGTCACCGACACCTGCAAATTGATGACGCGCCCGGCGCCGGAACCGTAGCCGCCGAAATCCTCGGATTGCAGCCCGGAGGACTCCTGCACCTGCTCGTTGGCCATCACCGCCTGCACCCGCAACGCGTTCGATATCATCTGGTCCGACTGTGCAAAGGTGGCAACGCGCATCGTCATGACGACGGCCTCGGGTTCAGCTGGCGCTCATCGCGGTCATCAGCGCCGAGAACATGGCATTGATGGCGGTAATGATCTGGGACGCGGCGGCGTATTTGTTTTGCAACGCACTCAGATTTGCGGATTCCTCGTCAATGTTGACGCCAGACTGCGACGACAGCGAATTCGCATAGGTCGACTGCGCGGTTTGCTTGGCGGTGTAGGCCGCCGACGCCTGGGTCGCCTTGCCGGCGACGTTGGCGACGATGGCGGCCGCGTAGTCCGTGAAAGAGCCGGTGGTCGCGCCGAGGCCGCCGGCCATGCCGAAATTGGTCGACCCCGTCAGCGCGCTCGAGAGCGCGTTCACCACCGTCGCCGAGCCCGGTGACAGCACCGAGTTTCCGGCCGTCATCGTGGACGACGCATCGAGCGTCGCCGTCGGCAGCGCCGCCGTGCCGTTGAGGATGTCGCTGCGAACGGCGATGTCGAACGCGCCGGTCCCCGTGATCAGGTCGTTGAACCCGAAGTAATCCGAAAAGCCCTCGCCCGAACTGCCGACCGAGCTCGTCATCTCGTTGATCGCAACGCCGTTGCTGGATGTGGTCGTCGAGATCGACAAGTGTCCGTTGGCATCGACCGAAGCTGACAGCCCCGAGATACCGTTGATCGCGGTGGCGAGATCACCGACCGTGGCGTAGGACGACAGATCGAGGTCCCGGTAGGACACCAGATTGCCGCTCTTGTCCGCAACGGCGATTCGCACCGTGCCGGTCGCCGAGAACGGCGTCGTGCTGCTCACAGTGGCAGTTCCGGTCAGGCTGGCCGGCGGCGGCACCGACGTGCCCTGGTTCGACACCGCGTTGACGGTCGCGGTCAGCTGCCGGGCCAGCTCGTCGAGCTGCGACTGCGCGGCCGGCAGCGTCTGGTCGCGCAGCGTGATCAGCGCGCTGACCTTGCCCGAGGAGATCTGCGAGGTGATGTCGACGCCGTTGACGGAGATGCCGCTGAAACCGCTCGACGATCCCGCGCTATACGTCGTCGACGCCGTGACGCTGGGCAGCGCCGTATAGCTCAGCGGATGCGCCGTGCTATCGACCAGCGCCTGTCCCGATCCGGTATAGACCTGCAGATCGCCGGTCGACGTGGTGAAATAGCTCACATTCATCATCGACGCGAGATCCTGCAGCGCGCTGTTGCGCTGGTCCTCCAGATCGGCCGTCGACTGCCCGGCTGCCGCCTGCTGCTTGATCTGCTTGTTGAGGTCGGAGATCTGCTGCAGGTCGGAATTGATATCGGTGACCGACGACGCGATGTCCTGGTCGGCATTGGAGCGCAGCGTCTGGATGCCGCTAGAGGTCTGCTGCAGCTGCGTCGTCACCGCCGCAAGCGCGCTGACGGCGTTCGATTGCAGCGACGCGCTGCTCGGCGTGCTCGCCAGCGACGACAACGCCGACTCGAATGCCGCGATCGTGTTGGCGAGCGAGGTGCCCGTTGTGGAGCTGTCCGAGCTCGAGGTGCTGCCATAGAGCTGCTGGAGCTCGGTCAGAAAGCTGTTGGTGGTATCGGCGGCGCCGAGATCGGAATCGGCCCCGACCAGCGACTTCAGGAGCAGCTTGTCGACCGCGCTGCTGATCCCCGTGATCGTGACGCCGGTACCGACACCAGAAGTGACGCTGCTGCTCTGGTTGGCGGTCTTCGCGGTATAGCCCTTGGTGTCGGCATTGGAGATATTGGCCGAAGCTACGCTGATCTGCACCTGCGTGGCTGACAGCCCGCTGAATGCGATGCTTCGTGCGATATCGAGCGACGACACGACCAACTCCCTCCGGCACCGGCCCGATCAGGCCCGCACGTTGGTGCCATAGGACATCGCGGGCGTGACGCGACGGCCGCCGGCGCCATAAGGCGATACGTTGGCGATCTGCTCGCGGATCGCCTGCATGATCGCCCCGATCCTGCGATTGCTGGCATCGATCGCCGCACGCAGCCGCATCACATTCTCGTCCATCGCCATGCGCAGCTTCAGGATCCGGTCCATCAGCTGCTCGCGCAGCACGCGGTCCTGGACGTTGAGATTTGCCGTCTTGCCGACCGCTTCCGCCACACACTGCTCGAACAGGGTGGCAAGGCGATGCTTCTCGTCGACCTGCTTCAGCCGCGAGGCCGGCAAGCCCTTGGCGAGCTCGACATTCTCCTCGTTCACGATCGCGATCAGATTGTCGATCAGCGCGATCAACGACCTTGCGCGCTCGTCATTTCCCGCGGGATTGATCTTGATGTTGCGTTCCGGTGTCATGTCATCGCTCCCGTTCAAGCTAGTGTCCGCGACGCAGGGCGCGAACCGATTGTGCGCTGCGCCCGTACGCGGTGATTGCCGTTACCCGGACCGCGGCCCGGTTGAGTTCATGGTCGAGCCGCGCGCATTCGCGCATTAGCTGGTCCCGCAACGTTCCGACATCGTCGAGCAACGCACGAATCTGCGCGCGATCGTCCGGCCGGACCGCAGCGGCCTTCGTCTTCAGCCGCTGAAGCCTGACCAGCAAGCGGTCATTTTGCTTTTCGGTCATCATCGCGACACCGCCGAGATCAGCGTATCGAACATCTTGTCGACTGTGGTGATCACCTGCGAGGCCGCCGAATAGGCCTGCTGCGCCGAGATCATGTTGGAGAACTGGCCGCTGGTATCGGTCGTGCTCGACTCCAGCTCGCTGCCGTAGATCGTGCCGGCGCCGTTGGTGCCCGAGGTCTGCAGCGTGGCGTTGCCGGAAGCTGCCGTCGCGGAGTACATGCCATCGCTAGCCGCGCTCAATCCGTTGGGGTCGCTGAAGGTCGCGACCGCAATCTTGTAGATCGCGATCGTCTGCCCGTTGGAGTAGGTGGCGTCGACCACGCCCCCCTTGCCGATCGAAATGCTGCTCAGCTTGCCATAGGGCAGACCGTCCGACGTGATGCTGGTGAGATCGACGGCTGGCGTGGTCTCGCCCGATGAATACTGCGTCAGGCCGTCGGTCTTGCCGGCCGTACCGAGATTGAGCGTGATGGCCGTGCCGTTGGCGGCAGAACTGTCGGCCGCCCCATCCTTCCAACCCGTCACCGAGATGACGGGAGGGCTCGGGCTGGTCGAGGCGAGCGAGCCGTCGCTGTTGAAGGTGATATCCACCGTATCGGTGATCGCGCTGGCACTGTCTGTCGTGGAGTCCGACGCGAGCTTTGGCGTCTCGAAACTGGCCTGCCAGCTGTTGTCGGCGGTCTTTTTCCAATCGATCTGGATCGTGCTTGCCGTGCCAAGCGAATCGTAGACCGTCATCGAGCTATTGAAGGTCGCACCGACGGCGGCATCGGCCGGCAGGTTCGCCGCGACCGTGGTCTTGGTGGTGGCGCTGCCGCTGGTGGACGCCACCTGCGTGTTGATCGGTCCGAGGCTCGCGGCAGAGGCATTGCCGACGATGTTGCCGTCAGCGTCGGTGCGCCAGCCCTCGAGGTAATTGCCGTTGTTGACGAGGTAACCCAGATTGTCGGTGGTGAACGCGCCGTTGCGCGTATAGGAAGTGGTACCGCCGGACGTCGCGTTGGTGGTGACGAAGAAGCCGCTGCCCTGGATCGCGACGTCGGTGGCGTTGGTGGTCGCGGACAGCAAGCCCTGCTGGGTGATGTTGGCGCGGCCGGACACCGTGACGCCGCCGGACGTATATGAGGTGGCGCTGTTCGACGCGGTCACCAGATCCTGGAACATCGCCGACGTGGTTTTGTAGCCCGTGGTATCGGCGTTGGAAATGTTATCGGAAATCATTGCCAGCGACTGACTCTGCGCGTTGAGCGCCGAGATCGCCGAGGAAAGAGCACCAGTAAGACTCATGATATGACTCCGGAAGCAATCAGGACGTGACGCCGATGATGTTGGCGGCGCTGACGGGGACGCCGTTCACGAGCAGCGAGGGCGTCGAGCCGGAGGCATCGATGCCGGTCACCGTTCCCGTCATCGTGGTGTAGCTGAGCAGCGAGTTTCCGGCGGAGTCGGTCGCGGTCACCTGAATCGTATACTGGCCGCCGTCCTTGAGCTGGGTCCCGACGGAGGTCTGGCCGTTCCAGGTGAAGGTGTTGGAGCCTGCGGTTCCGGTCCCCTTGCCGCTCCACACCGTGTTGCCCGAGGAGTCCTGGATCGTGATCGCGACGTTGGACGCAGCCGAGGTGAGCGAGTAGCCGAAAGTCGCCGAGCCGTTGGTCAACTCCGCCGTGTTCGTCTTCGCCTCGACGGTGTGGCCGATATAGTTGACCGAGTTGAGCGTCACGAGGCTCGAGAACGAGCTCGCCAGCGACGTCATGCTGGCGTTGGTCGATTGCTGCTCGGTGAAGTTGGCGTAGGAGGTGAGCTGGTTGATGAAGTCGGTCGTGCTGGTGGCGTTCAGCGGATCCTGGTTTTGCAGCTCGCTGACGAGAAGGTTGAGGAAATCGGTCGAGCTCATCCCCATCGACGCGCTCGACGACGAGCTCGACGTGGTGGAGGTTGCAGCAGAGGTTGCCGAGGAGACGGTCATGACAAGGCTCTCTTCGCCGCGGAATGCGCGACGGAACGCGGTGGAACATTGGGTCGTGATGTCGTTCGCAGATAGAACGGATCACGCGCCGATTTCAGGCGCGGATTCATCCACCCGCAATCACTTGATGAATCGGCGGAACTTGCCGTGTCCGTTGCGGGTTCGCGGCTCGCAGGCGTGCATCTCGCCGCGAGAGCCCGCGGAGAGCTGCAAAGGCAATGCGGAGCGTTTTAGAGCGAAAGGCTGATCGGCAGATCCGGCTCGCCGAGCATCAATGCCGGCGGCGTCAATGCGGGCAACAGGCAGAGGGCCAGCAGCAGCGCAGGCAGCACCTTGCCTTGCTGTGCGGATTGGTCCGGTGCTTGTGCATCGTTCGGCTGATCGTCAGTCGGGGCTGGCCCCGACGCGGGCTTCTGGGGCAATTTCGCCGCCGCGGTCACGATGCTGTCGGCAAGACCCTTTGGTGCGCGAACCGGCGGCGCCGCGAGCGCGCGGCGTACCGCACTCGCCTCCTCGTAGAGCGTCCGCGCCTCGGCCGAAGATGCCAGGAGCTGTGCGGCGGCAAGACGTTGATCGTCGGGCCAGCGGGACAGATCCTCCCCCAGCCGGTCGATCAGGTCTTCGAATGTCGCAACATCCATCGCGCGCGCAGATCCAGCCTCGTCGCCAAGGCTGTCATAAAGCATTCGCGGGACGGCGGAAATCAATTTCCGCCGCTGTCGCATCAGGTCCAGCATGGCGCTCGCCGGGCGGCTATTTTCCCCAACCAGGGCGCCCGCTCAGGCCCTTTGCTGCGCCGGCTAAGCGCCCTCGTCGGGTGATTCGCGGCCCTCTCCGGGCTCAGCGGTCGGCGGCTGATTCGAGCGTCTTGTCGAGTGCCCTGGCCTTGGCGGCCTTGCCGGCGGCCGCCTCGACGAACTTCCAGGCGTCGCGCAGTTCCGCCAGGCTCGCGATGATGCGCCGGAAATTCTCCCTGGCCTGCGGCCGGCCATAGGAGCGCAGGCACGCCATGATCAGGGCGTTATAGGTGCGGTAGAGACGATCGGCCATCGCACCGCCACGGGTGAAGTCGAGATTGTGGCTCAGCCCGCGCAGGATCGCGGTCGCCCGCGTCAGATAGATGTGCCCTTCCTCGAAGCGCTTCGCCTCGTGCGCGTCCAGCGCCTTCTGCAACAGCGTGATCGCGCCGTCGCACAGCATCACCACCGCCTTCAGCGGCGGAACCGCCACCGCTGCGGATCGATAGGCATTGTTGGCTTGGTAGGCCGTGGCATTCTGTGTCATCAGTTACTCGATGCTGCGTCTAGGAGTGCTTTCAGGTAGCCCAACGTGTTGTTCGCGCTTTCGATGGCCGCCTGGTAATTGGCGTATTGAACCTGCAGCTGAGCCTTGAACGTCGCCGCATTGCTCTGAATGTCGCTGACCTGGGACTGCAGGTCGGTGTCGCGCGACTGCAAGTTGGTGATCATGGTCTGGAGTTGACCGCTGGTTCCGGAACTGGTGTGCGCGAGCTGGTAGAGCTGCGTCGCCAAACCGGACGACGATGTCACCGTGATCGACTGCGAGGTCGAGCCCGTATAGGTGAAGGCCATACCGGCGTAGATCGTTCCTGAATTGCCGATGATGGTGTTGCCGACCACCGAAAAGCCGGAGCTGTCGCCGCCGACCGAGGCTCCGGTCAGCGTACCGGTGGAGTCCACCGTGAGGTCGAGCGTGAAGGATTGCGGCGACGTGCCGGTATTGACCACACTGAGCTGGCTGGACGAAGTGGTGGTCTGCGCCGACAGCAGCTGGGTGACGCCGGCGAGATTTTGCGTCAGCACCGCCGACAGCGTGCCGGTATCGAGCTGGAGCTCGTTGTTCTCGTTGAAGGACAGGCCGAGATCGGCCATCGTCATGCCGCCGACCGTCCCGCTGAGCACCTGCTGCAGCTGGGTCATGAGATCGCGCATCGTGCCGTCGCCGAACAGCACCGCGCTCGACGCGGCCGTGCCGTCGGAATTCTGCGCCGACTGCGCGATCACCTGGTCGCGAAATGCGTTGTAGTTGGTGACGAAGGTCTGCAGCGCTGACGTGATCTGGCTGGTGTCGGTCTCGATGCTGATGTTGAGGCTGGTGCCGCTCGGCGTCGGCTGCAGCAGGTCGAACGTGACGCCGGACAGGACGTCGGAAATGTCGTTGGTGTTACGCGTGAGCGCGATGCCGTCGAGGGTGAACTCCGCGGACTGCGACTTCTGCAGCACGTCGGTGAACCCCTCGGACGTGTCGGTGACGCCGAGCTCGTTCAGGATGTCATCGCCCGACGTCGACGAATAGGCGATGTCAGCGGCGTCCTGTGTCCCCGTCAGCACCATCTCGTAGGACCCGCTCGACACCTGGACGATGGAGGCCTGGACATTGGTGGTCGAGGTCTGGGCGTTGATGGTGTCGACGATATCCTGCATCGACATGCCGCTGGTGATCGAGATCGCCGTGCCGGTGCCGCCGGACAGGCCGAGCGAGAAAGTGCCGGACAGGCCCAGCGCCGTCGAGCTGCTCGGCTGCGAGGAGCCGATCACCTTCTGCGCGGTCGCGAGCTGGGTGATCTGGAGCGTGTGATCGCCGGTCGCCGACCCGCTGTTGACGCTCATGTTGAGCGCCGACGAGGCGCTGACGTCACCGGTGGACGAGATCGTCGCCGCCCGGGTAGCGAACGCGTTGGTGGCGATCGAATTGATGATCGACGTGCTGAGCGACGACAACCCGGTCGCCAGCGTCGACAGCTCGGTCTGCAGCGATTGATAGGCCGTGATCTTGGCTTGGTTCGCGGTGATCGTCGTGGTGATCGAGGTCGCCGCTGCGAGCTTGGCGTTGACCTCGGCCTCGATCAGGGCATCCCAATCGATGCTGGTCGAATTGGTCGTGCCGGTCGTTGTCACCGTGCTGGCGGAACTGGTCGACGTCGTGTTTGATGTGCTCGAGGTGGCGCTGCTAACCGTCATGTCGACACTTCCGCCGCGATAGGAATCGGGCCGGCATCATGCCGGCCCGATCGGTCTTTCGAATTAGCCTAGCAGCTTCAGCAGGTACTGCGGCATCTGGTTCGCCGCGGTTTCAGCGGAGACCGCGGCCTGGGTCTTCACCTCGGCCGAGGACAGCGTCGCCTGCTCGGAGGCGATATCGACGTCCTTGATCGCCGAGTTGGCCGACTGCAGGTTCTGGGTCTGGGTCGAGATCGAGTCGGCGCTGAAGTTGAAGCGGGATTCCTGAGCACCGATCTCGGCGCGTGCGGACGAAACCTTGTCGATCGCGGTGTCGAGAGCCGTCATCGCGCTGGTGGCGCTCGACAGGCTGGACACATCGAGCGACGTCACGGACAGCGACGAGGCCGTGAGGCTCGTCAGCGTGATCGTGATGGTGTCGGCCGAGGTCGAACCGACCAGCACCGAGACGCCCGAGGAGAACACGCTCGAACCGTCGAGCAAGCTCTGGCTGCTGTAGCGGGTTCCGCTGGCGATCGAGTCGATTTCGCCCTTGAGCTGCGTGAATTCCGAGTTGATGTAGGCGCGGCTGGAATCGGCCACGGTGCCCGAGGCGGACTCGGAAGCCAGCGACTTCATGCGGGCCAGGATGTCCGAGATGTTGGAGGCGCCGCCGTCGGCGGTCTGCAGGATCGAGGTCGCCTGCGCCGCGTTGGTGGCGGCCTGCTGCAGCGTCGTGATGTCGGAGGAGATGCGGGTCGAGATCGCAAGACCGGCCGCGTCGTCGGAAGCCGAGGTGATGCGCGAGCCGCTCGACAGCTTCGACAGCGCGCTGGTTTCCTGCTGCGAGTTGATGTTGAGGTAACGGACCGCGGAGTTCGCGGCGGTGTTGGTGGAGATTGCCGGCATGAGTAGCTCCTGTGCTGATGGGGCATGGCATGCCGCATCGTGAAAAAGAGAGGTGACGCGGATCCAGCCCCCGTCCGCCCGATCAAACGGGCCGGCCGCCGGTGGTCAGGCGCAAAATCTTCAGAAGCTGGAATTTATGGTTAGCAGTCGGTAAACGCGCCGCGCAGGTCGCGCTCGTGCCGCTTCAGCATCTCGCGCAGCTGCTGCCGTCCTCGCTTCAACAGCGACTCCACCGCGGCCACGGTCGTGTCCATGACCTCGGCGATCTCGCCGTTGCTCATGTTCTCGTGATACGACAGGATCACTGCGACGCGCTGCTGCTCGGGCAGGCGCTGCATCGCGACCTCCAGCAGATTGCCGATCTCGTTGCGCTCGATCACGGCGGAGGCATCGGGCTGGGTGTCGGCGACCTCGGGCACGACATCGACATTCTCGGTGCGCGGCTTGCGGCGCAGATCGATGCAGCGGTTGCTGACGACGCGATAGAGCCAGGTCGAGAACTTGGCGCGGCCATGCTGCCAGCGGCCGCGATGGGTCCACACTTTCAGCATCGTGTCCTGCACGACGTCTTCGGCGTCGGCGGCGTTGCCGACGATGCGCAGCGCGATCGCGTAGGCGCGATCGACGTGGCGTTCGACCAGAGCACGAAATGCCGTCTCGTCGCCGGCGGCGAGACGGTCGAGCAAGTCCTTGTCTTCGTCGTGGATCTCGACGGTGTCGAGCGGGCCCGCATCGGCAACGGTGGGGACGTTGCTCCACGGCGCAGCCGCTTCGGCCGGTGCAACCGCGGCCGGCGTGGCCTCCACTTCGGCCGGTGCCCTCATATCAAGCGCGTAACTCATCCGCCGCTCTCCAACCAACGCCGCTGGCACACATTCCATGCGGCTTCTGAGCGTTGAACGGAGAGGGTCAGCAAACCAGGCGAACTTTTTTCGTTATTTTTCAGACGCTTAGCTGGATGTTTTTGCCGACCGCCCGGCAAAAGCTGCCGCTGCGCGCAGGCGCAGGGAAAAATGCGACGGAGTTTGGAGCAGTCGTTCAGCATCGCCTCGCATTTCCGCGGAAGAGATCGTCGCGTCGGAAAACGCTGTTGTCACACCAACTAACGCCACGCGAACCCATGCATGCGCCGAGCATGCGAGTGACTCACCGCCGTTGGTCGCCATCTTGCATTCGACGATTGCGACCAGGCAATTTTTTCCGAATCACTGTTTTGACGTTATCGGATTTTTTGAATCTGTCAGTCGCGAAGCGCGCGTTTTCGAATCCCGCATCAACTTTTTTGAACTGTCGCGCCTGATTTGTCTCACGCGCGCGTTCAACGCATGAGGACTGGCGGGAATTTTGCGCATGACGATCATGACGATCGACGCGACGCGTCGAGCGCAGAATGTTTCTGCATGTTCATTCGATGTTTTCGATACATTTCTGTTGCGCGCCTGCACGACGCCGGATGGCGTATTTGAAAGGGTTTTTCAGCGTTGCTGCATTGCTGAAAATTTTCCGAACATGTCCGCCAGTTTCGTTCAACATCGAATCCAGGCGGAGGCGCGGGCGCGCAAAGTATCGCAGGAGCGGTGCGGCTCAACTGAAGTGCGCATCGCCGACATCTACAAATACTTTCCGTTCAGGCTGTTCGGCCTGAGCCGCGATGCGCTGCACGATCTTGCGCAGATCGAGTTCGAGACCGAGCTCGAGCTCTGCCGCGCCAATCCCGAAATGCTCGAGCAATATCTGGACATGAAGCGCGGCGGCTTTCGCGTCGGCTTCATTTCCGACACCTACTGGAGCACCGACCAGCTCGCGCAGCTGCTGCGTTCCTGCAGTCCCGGGCTGAGCTGGGATTTCCTTTATGCGTCCTGCGATCACGGCAGCAGCAAGAGCGGGGCGCTGTTTGAGGCCTATCTCGCCGAGCAAGGCATCGACGCGGCAAGCTCGTTCCATGTCGGCGACAACCACACCGCCGATATCAAGGGCGCGCGCCGTCACGGCATCCGTCCGCGCTACTACCCGCAGGCCGGCGCGGCGCTGGCTTCCAAGTTTCAACGCGAGACATCGATCTTTGAATTGCTGTGCCCCGATCAGCCGTCGCGGCTCGACTGCGGCGCCCGCACGCTGCGGCGCGCGGTGACGGCGAAGAGCGCGGAGCCTGCTCCCGCTTTCGACCTCGGCGTGACCGTGCTCGGCCCCGTGATGGCGGCGTTCGACGCATTCATTTCTGCGCGGCGCAGCACGCTTGCTCGCGAGGGCGCGCGCGTTGCGGTCGGATTCCTCGGCCGCGACGGCCTGCTGCCGCATCGCGTCTGGCAGGCAAACCACGGCGAGACCGGCGCCTATATCGAGATCAATCGTCGCGTCAGCCTGGTCGGGTCTGCCGATACGCTCGAACCACTCTGTGAGCTGCTGGGCCGGGTCGTCAAGATCGACGCGGCGACCTTTATCGACATCGTCAAGGTGCAGCCGCCCGCCGTGATGAAGTTCTTCGCGCAGTATCCCGACGGCATTGCCAGCGGCCGCGAACTCGCCGACGCCCTGCCCGATCTGATGGACCCGCGCGAGATCACCGATATCGCTGCCGGTGTCCGGACCCGTTTGCTGACCTATCTTCGCGCGCATATCCGGGATTTCGATGGCTGCACCGATCTGATCCTGGTCGACCTCGGCTATTCCGCAAGCGTGCAGAAGTCGTTGCGGCGAATTTTCGATCGCGAGGGCATCCGCATCCGCCTGCACGGCGCCTATCTGCTGACGCTTGACGATGCCTTCGACGGCATCTCCGATGACGACACCGCGGAGGGCCTGGTCTCTGATCGCGTCGTCACGCCGCACGTCAAGCGCATGCTGATCCGCAACGTCGCCTTGCTGGAGCAGCTGTGCTGTTCTAGGGAAGGATCGGCGCGGGATTATCGCGGCGGTGAGGTATTGCGCGAGGGTGATCAGCGCCCGGCCGCCCAGCTGGCGCTGGCGACCGAGGTGCAATCCGGAACGCTGGCCTATGTTTCGCGCGCCCGCGAGCTGGCACCACGCTACGGATTGCAGCCCGATGCCGCCCCCGCGGTCGCGGCGCGCTGGACGGCCGCCGTGCTCGGACGCCTCCTGCTGCTGCCGGACGATGATGAGCTCGCGCTGCTCGGCGGCATCAAGCATGACGTCAATCTCGGCACCCCGGCGCTGGCGCCATTGCTCGATGCCGACTTCGTCAATGATAGCATCATCGCCCGCGGCCTCATGACCGCCTGCACGGCTCCGGCGCCCCCGATGTGGCTGGCGGGCAGCTTTGCCGCCCTGTCGCCGTCGCATGCCTATCTCTACACGCTGTTCGGCGCCAGTCGCCTGCCCGCGAATGTGTTCGGCGAAGCACTGTGCGGGACGCTGCAGGTCGGTCTGTTCGAGCGGAACGGCCAGGCGTCGCTGGAGGCGATCAGCGTCTATCACAGCGGGCTCGGCGATCTTCGCCTGCGGATCCCGCTGTCGCGCCGGATGGCAATCGCGACTATCGTGCTGCCGCTGGCCAAGCTCACCCGCGACGGGATGCTCCACGGCATCACGGTCCAATATGGCGAGAGCGCCGCGAAAGCCGCCGAGGGTTCGAACGTGACAGCGATCGCCGAGCGACGGCTCATCGATGTCGGCCTCGAACGGCGCGGCCGTCACTTCCGCGCCACCAGTGACGACGGCATGCTGCTCATCCCCGTCGACGGCTTCGAAGACGACGTCGCCATCTACACGGTCGCGCTGACTGCCCTCGACCATGACCGCATCCTTGCGGTCGCGGACCGCGACGGCAACGGCGCCGCTTCGGCCACACTGACCTGGCGCAGCGCCAGAGGCATGCCGACAACGAACAACGACAGCTGATTTGTCCGCCTGATCCGGCCGCCCCGCACGTAGAAGGTTAACGAGGGGTAGTGCGGGCATGATGTCTGTTGACACGGCGCAAGCGGACGGCTTGCAGACGAATTTCGACCAATTGCTGGCGGCGAACGGCATCCGGATGAGCGCGGCGCAGCGCCGGCGGCTCGCATGGTTGTCGGAGCGGCTCGGACCCGCGGTCGTCCATCAGGCCAGCTCAGTGCCGGCGAGGGACCATGGCGTCATCATCCTCGTCGAGCCGCCGAGCGGCCCCGCCGCCGAGATGCTTTACCGGTCGCTTCGCACCGACTGCGCGGTCGTCGTCCCCTTCGGCGAGAATCCCGCCTTCGACTTCCTGAAATCCAAGTTGACCGACTTCGGAACGATCGGGCCGAGCTTCGATGGCCCGCATGAGATGTGGTGGGGCGGCCTCAATTGGCGCCCGATCGCGCCCGAGCAAGGCTCAAGGTCCGAGGCATCGCTGCGCGTGGTCTCCTGCTATCCCCGCGCTTGCGGCGACGACCATGCCCGCGCTCTCCGCGACAAGCTGGCCGAATTTCGGATCCCCTGCGATATCGCTCCGATCGACACCGCAGACGGCGAGCACATGCGCGCAGCCGAGAAATCCGCCTTCTTGCTGCGGATGTGGGAGCAGCATCGCGAGCCGCTGCTGTTCATCGAGGCCGACGCGGTCCTCAGCGAGCCGCCAATGCTGCCGTCGTCCCTCGCATGCGACATCGCGCTTCACAAATGGAACCGGTGGGAAATGTCGGCGCGCACCCTCTATCTCGCCCGTTCGCCCGCCGCCGAAGCGGTGCTGCGCAACTGGCATCACATCGCGAGCGCCTATCCCGCGGTCTGGGAAGGCTATCTGCTCGACCAGGCCTGGAGCCTGACATCGTCACAGATGGCACTCGACACCGTCTGGCTGCCGCGCTCATACCACGCTCCGGCCGAAGACGCCGGCACGCCCCGCCACACCACGGTCGTTCACGACCTGCCCACCGACAGCAGCGATCTTGGACCGGATGCCGAATTCGGCGTCGCGATGCGGGCCGCGCGGCGCGCCAGCCGCAGCGGCGGCCGTGACGCCATGATCGTGATCCGGTCGCAGGCGGCCTCGAATGATGCGATCACCGTGATCATGCGCGATATCGCGGCCAGCGACGCGCGCGAAATGGCTGCCAGCATCGAGGCGGTCACCGGCGCGTTCGCAGCCGATTGCGGCGGGTTCGGCCGGCTCGAGCTCGCACTCTGCCCCTGGCAGGACGATATCCGCGCGGCGAAATCGGCCGCGAAAAGCGCAAATAACCGCATCATCGAGATCGCGCCGTGGCAGGCGCTGCCGGCCGACCTGTTCCGCACCGTGGGCCAGTCCCGCGATGCCGGCAGCGTCGTCGTGATGGCCGGGCAGCACGGCTGATGACCGCCGGAAAGACAGAGCAAGGGAAGGACATCGACATCATGAAGACAATCATCCTTCTTACCGGTGCCGCCAACCAGCAATTCGCGCTTACCGAGCTGTTGAAGGCACACAATCCGGCGCTGTCATTCCGCTGCGCGGTAACGGCCGACGAGCTCGCCGCGATCGAGCCGGAGGTCTTGCGCGAGGCCCGGCTGCTGGCTTTCACCACCAGCGTCATCGTGCCGGAGCACATTCTGGCGACGCTGGGCCATGGCGCCTACAATTTCCATCCCGGCCCGCCGCAATATCCCGGCTGGGCGCCGGCGCATTTCGCGCTCTATGACGGTGCCCGCACCTTCGGCGCAACGGCCCATGTGATGGCCGCGCGCGTCGATTCCGGCCCGATCGTCGGGGTCGAGTCCTTCATCATTCCCGACAAGATCAGCGTGCGCGGGCTCGAACAGATCGCCTATGTGCGGCTTGCCCATCTGTTCTGGCGGATGTCGCGCGATCTCGCCTGCGATCCGACGCCGTTGGCGGAATTGGAGATCGCCTGGTGCGGAATCAAGAGCACCCGACAGATGTACCGCGAGATGTGTGAGCTTCCCGCCGGCATCAACCCCAGTGAGCTGGCGCGCCGGATCCGCGCCTTCCACGACGACTTTCGCGGCATCCCGCTGACCTGCTCGTTGCACGGCATCCGCTTCCAGCTGGCGACGACTGCCATGCAGGTGCCCGAAGCACCACAGGTGGTCTCGCCGCCGCTCGCCGCGGCCTCCTGAGACTTGGCCTCAACCGCGCGTCGCACGGCCCCGGACCTCGCGGTGCCGCTGCAAATGCGCCCTCACCGCGCGCTCCGCGGCGCGCGCGGAGCCGAAATAGCCGCCGTCGAGGCCGTCAAAGGCGCGATCCGAGGAGAAGAAGCAGAAGCCACGGTTGTCGCTGACGACGATGCCGGCGGTGCGATCCGATACTTCGATGACATAGGCTTGAGACATTTGGGCTTGGGACATGCGTGTTCGATCGCCGGACTACGGCGCTCCTGTCTGATTGTCGGATGCTTTGGATTTGTCGAAGCGATCAACAACAACAGACGCCGGTCGCCGCCGAGACGCAGCGATGCTGCATGCGGTTTCGCATGTCGCACATCAAGCTGCGGTGGTCGTGTCTCATTGCGGTGGCCTTGAACAACGCGGGGTATCGCGCAGCAATATCCGGCCGAACCGCGCGGCGGTCAATGAAATGGCTGACCAAAGATAAGAGCCCGGCGCGACGCCTCATTCGCGGCCAGCGGAAAAACAGCACAGTTTTGGTGGTGACGGTCGTGGAGCGATGAATTGGCCGGACACCGTGCATCCCGGCGCCCGGCCAAGGTCGCTCAGGGCAGGATCGGCGGGTGATAGGTGAAGGTCGCCATCAGGATCGCCGCCAACAGCATCACGATCGGGAAGTGGATGAAGAACTGCACCGAGGTGTAGCCGATCAGATCCTTCGACTTCAGGCCGAGGATGCCGAGCAGCGGCAGCATCCAGAACGGGTTGATGAAGTTCGGCAGCGTCTCGGCGATGTTGTAGACCATCACCGTCCAGCCGAGATGCGCGCCGATGTCGTTGGCCGCCTTCATGATGTATGGCGCCTCGATGATCCACTTTCCGCCGGCCGACGGCACGAAGAAGCCGAGCAGCGCCGAATAGATTCCGACCAGGAACGAAAACACGGTGGAATTGCTGGAGGCACCGACGAACCAGTGCGCGATCGTGTCCGACAGCGTCGTGCCGCTGCTGTTCGGGACCTTGGTCAGGATCTGCGCAATGCCGGCGTAGAACGGAAACTGCAACAGCACGCCGGAGACACTCGGCATCGCCTTCGAGAACGACTCGATGAGGCTGCGCGGTCGCCAGTGCAGCACGATGCCGAGGATGAGGAAGACGAAATTATAGGTGTTGAGGCCCGACAGCGTGATCAACGGATTGCCCGACTGGAATGTCTGCCACAACCAGCCGGCGGCAAGCACGGCGATCAGGATCGTCAGCAGCGGGCTGAACTCCAGCCAGTCGCCCGGACGCGCCGGCTTCCTGGCCTCGATGCGATCATCGCCGAGCGCTACGCCGAGGTCTTCTGCCGTCCTGGCCTGATCGGGCGCCGGCGTCGTGAAATAGCAGATCGCAGCAGAGACCGCGGTCACCATCGCGACGGTGATCATGTTCTGCCAGGTCAAGATGGTTTCGGAGAAACCGATCACGCCGGTGATCGGCAGGAGCGACGCCGGAATGCTGCCGGCGTTGGCCTGCAGCTGCGCGGCCGAGGAAGTGATGCCGAGGGTGAAGCCGCAGCCGAGCCCGAGATAGCCGGCGGCGCCGGCCGCCCGGTAGTCGAGCCTGATGTCGGTGCGCCGTGCGATCTCCCGCACCAGAAGGCCGGAGAAGATCAGGCTCAGGCCCCAGTTCAGCAGCGACAGGAAGATGCTGAGCACACCGACAAAGACCACGGCGCCGCGCCCGG
The DNA here is from genome assembly GCF_032654765.1 of Bradyrhizobium sp. 33ap4. Classification (NCBI taxonomy): domain Bacteria; kingdom Pseudomonadati; phylum Pseudomonadota; class Alphaproteobacteria; order Hyphomicrobiales; family Nitrobacteraceae; genus Bradyrhizobium; species Bradyrhizobium sp. 33ap4. The sequence continues at coordinate 81,024 of NZ_JAUMTJ010000037.1, forward strand.
TCTTCGGCACGCTGGCGAGCCGCGCCAGCACGGCCGCCACCGGCGGCGACATCGCCACGACATAGCCGCCGATCGCCACCAGCGCCATCTGCATCGTGAAGGGAATCAGGTTCCAGAACCCGTCACCAAACGCGCGGCTGACGGCGAGCGGCGAACCGCCATGCAGGATCGCGCCGATTGCGACCGCAATCACCGCGATCAGGACGAAGACGTAGGCATCCGGAAACCAGCGCTCCGCGAATGCCACCAGGGCTTGCGAAAATCGCGCGATGATGTTGTCCGCGACAGGTTTTCGTAAGCTCACGGTTTGATCGTGCGTTGCATTCGTCATCAATCTGATCCCCTTCCGGTAATTCGGTTACTGCCTTCAATCGGGTTTCGTCATCAAAGCGCGAGCGTAAGATCGGTCAGCGGCACGGCCTGGCAGGCAAGGCACTGTCCCTCACTGCCATCGACAGCGCCGAGATGGGTGAACTCGCCATCGACGACCTGAACCGCGCAGCTTTCGCATTGCCCGACACGGCAGCCGCTCGGCAGCGCGACGCCCGCCGCACCCGCCGCATCAAGCAGCGTCCCCTGCTCCGGCCGCCAAGAAAAACGCTGCTTGCTGCCCGCAAGCCGGACGGTGCGCGGCGCAAGATTGCTCGGTACCGACGGCGGCGACACGAAGCTCTCGGCAAAGATGTCGAAGCGCGGCACGCCGAGCGCCGTCACGGCCTCGATCTGCGCCGCAACGAATTCCGGCGAGCCGCAGATGTAGATCAGCGGCCGACGCGGCAACAGCGGCTCGACCTGCTCGAGATCAACCCTCCCCTTACGCAACGCATGCGAGTCAATCGGGTCCTGCGCGAACGGCGCGGAATAGAACGTCACACGCATCAGCCCTGGAATACCGGCTTCCAGCTCCGCAAGCCGCTCGGCAAACGGATGCTCCCGGCTGCTGCGGCAGCCGTGGAGCAGCAGGATTTCGCCAACGCGATCTTGTGGGGCAATCCGTTGCAGCGTTTCGAGATGGCTGATGAACGGCGTGATGCCGATGCCGGCGGCGAGGAAGATCAGCGGCCGCTGCCCCTTCAATGGCGGCGTGAAGATGCCGCCCGGCGGCTCCAGCACAACCTCGTCTCCGACGGCAAGACGGTGCAGACGATCCGGCATGAAGAACGGCGCATCGCCACTCGGCGCCTCATTGAAGAAGCGCCCCTTCACCGCTATCGAGAGCACATCCGGCCGATCGCCCGATCCGGTCAGCGAATAGGCCCGTGCCTGCGTTGCGCCGGGCAGCGAGACCATCACGTGCTGGCCCGGCAGGAAGTCGGGCAGTGGACCACCGTCAAGCGGCAGCAGGTTGAGCGCGATGACATTAGCTGCCTCGGCGCGACGCGCGCCGACCCTGAACCGCCGCTGACCGCTCCACAGGCCACAACTGGCAATTCCGTCGCGCCTGATATCGCAGACGATCGCGCGCAGCGGGACGGAGCCGCTGACCGGATCGCGCGCATCGTCATGCAGCACGGCGTTGATGTTGCGGGTGTGGATGCCTGCCGTCGCGGAACGCTCGCGGCCGAGCGGCGGACAGTCTTCCCACCAGCCGAATTCGGCGACGACGACGCGATCGTCGAGCGCCGCATTGATGCGTACCTTCAGGCGCACGGCACCGCCATGCGTCTCCACCACGGCCCAGTCGCCTTCGGCAAGGCCACGCCGCTTGGCGAGCTGCGGACTGATCTCGACGGCCGGATCGGGCGACTTGCGCCGCAGCGAGGCGACGTGCCGATAGGAGGAGTGAACGAACCAGCCGCTCTTGGCGGTGGAAAGCACGAGCGGAAAGCGTGCGTCCGGCGCTGCCGTGAGCGGGCTGCCGACCGGCTCGACGTGGTCGGGCAAGGGATCATACCCGTGTCCCAGCATCAGCTCCGAATAGATCTCGACGCGGCGTGTCGGCGTTGAGAATCCGGCAACCGTCCGGTCCTCGCGCGCCACGGCGTATTTTTCGTCGCGGAAGATCTGCGGGAAGCGGCGGCCTTCCGGATGCGCGCGCAGATCCTCGACCCCGATGCCGAGCGGCGCCAGCTGATAGTTCCACCCGGCCTTGATGTCGCCGCCGAAGAACAAGTCGCCCATCCCGAGCTTGAGCGCGAGCGCGGCGGCGATCTCGTAATCGGCCTTCACTGCACCGACCGGCTCGACCATGCGCGGGCGAAACTGCACCGTCTCGACCGCTTCCTGCGTGATCTCAAATCCGATCTTGAGCGCATCGCGCTCCCAAGGCGTGCTGGCCGGCAGCACGAAATCGGCGCTCTCCGCGGTCGGATTCATGAACATGTCGATATGGACCTGGAATTCCAGCGCGTTCAGCGCGGCGCGGTTACGCTCGGAATGGCCCTGCGAGACGACGAAGTTGGTGCCGAAGGCGACCAGCGCGCGCACCCGGTAGGGCTCGCCGTCAAGCACGGCCCGGCTGAAGTCGCGCGCCGTGATCCAGCCCTTGGCCGGCGGGCCGAGCGGTAGCTCAGTAATGCCCAGCGCCTTCGCCTGCTGCTCCGGCGACAGGATGTTGTAGTCGTTGAGGGCACGGGTCGGCGGCGGCACCGGCCAGCGATTGCCGCCGGGCCGATCGCAAGCGCCGGTCAGCGCATACAACGTTGCAATCGTGCGCTCGATCGCGGTCGCGTTGGTGTGCTGGCCGACGCCGGTCCAGGAATGATAGGCGAGCCGCGGCCGGCGAGCGAGCAGCGTGTTGAACGCGTCGACGTCCTCGACAGGAAGCCAGGTCAGCTCCGCGACGCGCGCCGGCGTGTATGGCGCGGCTCGCTCGACGAGCAGTTCGAACGCGGTAGCCGCCGCTATCAGCCGGCCGTCGCGTGTGCGGACCTGCAGCGCGCCACGCAGCTGGCCACAGCTCTCCGGCGCGTAGCGGGTGTCGCAAGGCACGGGCGCGCCCGACGCATCGAGACGAACGAAAGCCTCCGGCGCGCCATCCGGCCACAATGCGTCGGCGCGCAGGAAGCGTCCCGTCGCACGATCGACCAGCAGCGATCCATTGGTCCATGCGCCGACGAAATCCGCATCGAAGCTGCCGGTCGCGATGAGGTGACGGATCGCGCCCATCGCGAGCGCGCCATCGGCGCCCGGACGAATGCGCAGCCACAGATCGGCCTGCTGCCCCGAGCCGTTCGGCTTGGGATCGATCACCACGACCTTGGCGCCGCGCCGCCGCGCATCGGCGATCCGCGTTGCCTGGGCAAGCCAGGTCCGCGCCGGATTGTGGCCCCACAGGATAATCGCATCGGCATTGTCGTAATCGGGAAAGCCGATGCCGCGGCCGAAGGTCAGCGCGTGCGCATAGTCCTTGTGCCAGCCGCAGATCTCGACCGCATAGATCAGATTGGGGCTGCCGAAGCCGCGGATGAAGCGCTCGACCCACTCGAAACTGTCGACCATCGGCGTGCCGCTCGGCGTGGTGACGCCGAACGCCACCGCTTCGGCGCCGCTCTCGGCGCGGATTGTACCGAGCCGGGCGGCGATCTCGGTCAAGGCCTCGTCCCACGACACCTCGACCCAGCCCGGATCGGCGGCGCCGCGCGGCTGGGTCCGCTTCAGCGGGACGGTCAGACGGCGCGGGCTGGCGACGATTTCGGGCGCCGCCCTGCCCTTGGCGCAAAGCGCGCCGCCGGTCGGGTGGTTATTCAATACCTCTACGCCGACAAGACGCCCATCCTCGACCACGGTGACGGCACCGCAGCGCGAACGACAAAGCGTGCAATAGCCGGGCAGCCGCTGTTTCACCGCCGTCTCACCTATCCCAGTCAATCCATGTGACGCATTTTTGTAATGCGTTACACATTTACGTCATACGCTACCGGCCGCGTCAAGGCTAAGTAATAATCAGCGACGAATCGGAGTTCCCAGCGAGAGGCGGCCACGACCACCGATGGACCAGAATTTGCGAGAACAGGTGCTGCAGCGGGTGCGGGCCGAGATCATTTCCGGGCAGAGCCTTCCGGGCACGATGTATTCGGTGCCGAGTCTCGCGGCGAGCCTCGGCGTCTCCTCGACGCCGGTGCGCGAGGCGCTGCTCGAGCTCAGCCGCGGCGGTCTGGTCGAGCCGATGCGCAACCGCGGCTTCAAGGTGGTCGAGCCGACGCTGACCGAACTGCGCAACCTGTTCGACATGCGCGAAGTGCTCGAGCTGCACGCCGCCGTGCTGGTCGCCGCCAATCCACCGAAGGATCTAACAATCGTACGCGGCTGGGCCGACCAGATCGCCAGAGCCGTGGAGACCGACGACGTCCAGCTCTATCTGGAAGCCGACCGCAACTATCATCGCGAGTTCATCGCGGCCGCCGGCAACGACCTGCTGACCGACACGGTGATGGGCCTGCGCGACAAGATGCGGCTCTACGGCATCAGCTCCCGCGCCGGCCACGAGCGGCAGCAAGCGTCAGTGCCTGAGCACTACCGGTTGATCGAGCTCGCGCTCGCCGGCGAGACCGAGGCGCTGACCACCCTGCTGCGCACTCACATCCGCTCCTGGGAGCCGATCTTCGTCGATGCATTGCTGCGCTCGAAGGAGCATGCGCGCGAACCACTGCGGCAGGCCCGCGGCTGACGCGGAGCGGAGGCAGCTAGGCGGTGATGGTGACCGGCTAGTCCAGAACGCTCTCGTAGTGCTCCGAGAAGACATCGCGGCCGATGATCAGCCGCATCACTTCGGAGCTTCCAGCGAGGATTCGATTGACGCGTGCATCGGTGAACATGCGGCTGATCGGATATTCGTCCATGTATCCCGCGCCGCCGTGCAACTGGACGCCAAGATCGAGCATCTTCCACTCGACCTCCGACGACATCATCTTGGCCTTGGCGCCCATGTTGCTGGTCAGGCGTCCGGCATTGTGCTCGGCCACGCAGTGATCGACATAGACCTGCACGAGATCGATTTCGGCATCCATCTCCGCCATGCGGAACTGGGTGTTCTGCTGTTCGGCGAGCGGCCGGCCGAACAATTTGCGGTCCATCACGTAAGCGCGCGTGATGTCGAACGCCTTGCGGCCGTTGGCGATCGATCCGACCGCGGAGATCAGCCGCTCCTCGGCAAGGCCTTCCATCAGATAGTAGAAGCCCCTGCCGGGTTCTCCGAGCACGTTGGCCTTGGGCACCTTCACATTGTTGAAGAACAGTTCGGCAGTGTCCTGCGCCGGCATGCCCATCTTCTTGAGATTGCGGCCGCGCTCAAAACCTTCCATGCCGCGCTCGACGATCAGGAGCACCATGGCATGCTTCTTCTCGGCGCCCGCGAGCTTGGCCGCCACGAGCACCACGTCGGAATTGATGCCGTTGGAAATATAGGTCTTCGAGCCATTGAGCAGGAAATGATCGCCCTTGTCTTCCGCCGTGGTCCGCATGCCGGCGAGGTCCGAGCCCGCGCCGGGTTCGGTCATCGCGATCGCCAGGATGGTCTCGCCGCTGACGCATTTCGGCAGGAACCGGTCGCGCTGCTCCTCGGTGCCGAAGCGTTTGAAGTAAGAACCGACCAGTCGGCTGTGCAGCGTGTTGAACCAGCCCTTGCAGCCCGAGCGCGCGGTCTCCTCGATGATGATCTGCTCGTAACGGAAGTCCTCGTCGCCCATTCCGCCGTATTTTTCCTCGGGCCAGATCATCAGGAAGCCGAGGTCACCGGCCTTCTTGAACGCGCCGCGGTCGACGATGCCGGCTTCCCGCCACTCCTCCATGTGAGGCGCGATCTCGCTGGCGAGGAACTTGCGGTAAGAGTCGCGGAAAATGACCTGGTCTTCGGTAAAGCTGCGCATCAATCACCCAATAGCGCTCTCATGGAACCCCGCCGGCGTGCGGCGAGGCATCGTAAAAAGTTTAGAGCGCCGGTTCTGCTTCGATCAAAACCGACGCTCCGTCATCGAAACAGGCGAGGCCTTACTTGCCCTTCCAGTTCGGCGGGCGTTTTTCGGCAAAGGCAGCCGCACCCTCGCGGGCATCCTCGGATACGAAGACAGGACCGACGATCTTCTGCTGCTTCTTCCACATCTCATCTTCCGGCCAGAGCCGGGATTCGACGATCACCTGCTTGGATGCCTTGACGGCGAGCGGGCCGTTGGCGCCGATCGCTGCCGCGAGCTCGAGCGCGGCGTCGAGTGCCGGGCCGTCGGTCACGCGATTGATGATACCGAGTTGATAGGCGCGCTCGGCGCCGAAGAACTCGCCCGTCAATGCGAACTCCATCGCCACACGGAACGGCATCTGGCGCGGCATGCGGATCAGCCCGCCGGCGGCGGCCGCCAGCCCGCGCTTCACCTCGGGGATGCCGAACTTGGCGTTGCGGTTGGCGACGATCATATCGCACGACAGCGCGATCTCCATCCCGCCGGCGAGCGCGTAGCCGTCGACAGCCGCGATCAGCGGCTTCTTCGGCGGGGCCTCGGTCAGGCCGGCGAAGCCGCGGCCGGGGATCGACGGCCGCTCGCCTTTCAGGAACCCCTTGAGGTCCATGCCCGAGCAGAATGTGCCGCCGGCGCCGGTGATGATGCCGACGCTCAGGGAATCGTCGGCGTCGAGCCGGTCGATCGCCGCGGCCACGCCCTTGGAGAGGGCGAGGTTGGCCGCGTTCTTGGCTTCCGGCCGGTTCAGGGTGATGATCAGTATCGGTCCGCGGACTTCAGTGAGGACCGGGGTTTCTTCGGACATCGCTTTGGTCTCCTGATCGCTTAACGCGGAGCCATGCGGATGGCGCCGTCGAGACGGACGTCTTCACCGTTGAAGTAGCCATTGGTGATCATGGTCAGCGCCAGATGCGCATATTCCTCCGGCATGCCGAGACGCTTGGGGAACGGCACCGACGCGCTGAGCGCGGCCTTGACGTTTTCCGGGGCGCCCTGCAGCAGCGGGGTGTTGAAGATGCCCGGCAGGATGGTGTTGACGCGGATGCCTTCGGCCATCAGGTCGCGCGCGATCGGCAGGGTCATGCCGACCACGCCGGCCTTCGAGGCAGAATAAGCCGCCTGCCCCATCTGGCCATCCTCGGCCGCGACGGAGGCTGTATTGACGACCGCACCACGCTCGCCGTGCTCCAGCGGAGCCAGCGACAGCATCCCCTGCGCCGACTTGGCGATGCAGCGGAAGGTGCCGACGAGGTTGATCTGGATGATGCGGTTGAAGGCGTCGATCGGGAAGTGGGTGGGCTCGCCGGTCTTCTTGTCGCGGCCGGCGGTCTTCACCGCGTTGCCGGTGCCGGCGCAGTTTACCAGGATGCGCTCCTGGCCATGCGCCGCGCGGGCCTTGGCAAAGCCCGCATCGACCTGCTCGTCCGAGGTGACATCGACCTTGCAGAACACACCGCCGATTTCCTTGGCGATTGCTTCACCCTTCTCTTCGTTGAAGTCGAAGATCGCGACTTTCACGCCTTGCGCAGCCAGCGCGCGCGAGGTGGCAGCACCAAGGCCGGAAGCGCCGCCGGTGACGACGGCGGCGACCGATGAGTCAAGTTTCATGGCAATATCCCTTCGCGATCACATGCGTTCGATGATGATGGCCGGTGCCATGCCGCCGGCGGCACACATGGTGACCAGGCCATAGCGTCCGCCGCTGCGCTCGAGCTCGTCGAGCGCAGTGCCGATCAGGATCGATCCGGTCGCGCCGATCGGATGGCCGAGCGCGATCGAGCCGCCATTGATGTTGACCTTCTCGCGGTCCAGCTCGAGGTCGCGGATAAACTTCTCGGCGACGACCGCGAAGGCCTCGTTGATCTCCCAGACGTCGATGTCGTTCTTGGTCAGGCCGGCCTTGGCGAGTACCTTCTTGGCCGCCGGAACCGGCGCGTTGAGCATCAGGGTCGGATCGTCACCCTGGTTGGCATAGGCCACGATGCGGCCGCGCGGCTTGAGGCCGTGCTTCTCGGCATATTCCTTCGACGTGATCAGCACCGCGGCGGCGCCGTCCACCACGCCCGAGCTGTTGCCGGCATGATGCACGCCCTTCCAGTCGAGGTCCGGATAGCGGCGCTGGATCTGCTTCTTGAAGGTCACGCCGTTGCCGAGATCGAAATCGGCAAGCTGTTCGAAGCTCGGCTTCAGCGAAGCAAGGCCTTCAGCCGTGGTTTCCGGGCGCGGGAATTCTTCGCGATTGAGCGCAACGCTGCCGTCGTCGTTGAGGACGGGGATCACCGACTTGGCGAAGCGGCCTTCATCGATGGCCCGCTTGGCGCGCTGCTGGCTCGTCAGCGCCAGGGCATCGCAGGCCTCGCGGCTGATCCCCTCGCGCGTCGCGATCGCGTCGCCGCACACGCCCTGGTGCGACTGCGGGTGAATCTCGTCGAGCGCCGGATTGCCCGAACCCATCATCCGCGCCGGCTGCCCGGCCTTGGAGCGCTCGGCTGCGAGGGTCTGTTGATAGCTCATCATCTCGGTGCCGCCGGCGATGACGCAATCTTCCATCCCCGACATCACGGACGCTGCCGCGAGGTTCACCGAGGTGATGCCGCCACCGCAGAAACGATCCAGCGTCGTGCCGCTGGCGTTGATATCGTAGCCCGCCGCGAGCGCCGACATGCGTCCGAGATCGCCGCCCTGCTTGCCTTCCTGGGTCGATGTCGACCAGATGATGTCATCGACGGTCGACGTATCGAGCTTGTTGCGCTCCTTGAGCGCGCCGAGCACCGTCGCGGCCAGATGCTGCGGATGCAGGTGCGACAGCGCCCCCTTGCCCGGCTTGCCGATGCCCCGCGGCGTGCGAACAGCGTCAATGATGTATGCTTCAGACATGCGTTTCCCTTTGCTTCGAATGTTTCGTTAGCTCGCGCTCGTGCCGGTGGTCCCAGTCGTTTCCGCGAGGCATCAACGGTGTGGCGTCACTGCAAGCGGCTCGACAATCGAGTTGCGCTGATCTTCGAAGTACCCGAAGCGCGGCACCTGGCGGAGTTGCGGCTCGTCGGCGCAGGCAGGCTTATCGCAATCCTGCGCAAACAACGGCGCGGCGGCCGGGGCGGCGTGGGGACCGAGAGCATATTTCTGCTCTTGCGGCAGATAGATCAGCTGCCCGATCTGGGTAAGCGTCAAGGTGAGACGCGAGACCGTCGATCGCGGAAGACCACAGCGATCGGCGATTTCGCGATTTCCCAGGCGTATGCTTCGACCTTCGAAGCAACGCACGATGTCGAATGCGCGCGACACCACCTGGATCACGCGCCGGTTGTCCGTGCCGGCGGTCTCTTGCGCCATCAGTACCTCAGATCGACGTCCCATCGTTTACGCCTCACTCCTCATTTTCCATACGGGTGAACGAAGCCCACTCTGCTTCGGGCGGCAGACGCCGATCCGCGACATCACTGCCGGGGCGCGCATCGCTCGCGCGCCCGAACTGATGTGCGGGATTTGGCGGCAGGGGTCCGCGGCGTGCACCGCGTGGGCGATTGCAGCGGTGCTGCACGGGTTTTTCCGGGATCGACGGTTTGACGCGATGGCCGGTCGCTCCGGCGTTCGGTCTGCCCGCGGTGATCACACTGTCGTTGCGCTCGGCAAAGCGTGCGGCGGGCTCGGCAAGGTCATTCTCAGCCTGTTCGAGGCCGCTGCGCACGGAATGCACGAGCACCTTGTTTTCCAGCCAAATGAAGCCGCGACCGCGCGGGGCAAGCAGCTTCGGATGTCTCTGGCCGGCCAACATCAGGCGGATTCTTTCCCTAGGGTTTTGGGCTTTAATTAATTGATTAATTAGTCAGGTGATTAAAGTGGGCGCTCTCCCCTGTCAACCGCCCTCGCTGCAGGGCGCCCCGCGCTCAGCCCGCACCTTCACCCCAACGCCTGTCAGCGCAGTGATTACGGACCTGTCGTGATGAACTTCGTCAGATTCAGACCGCTGCCGAGCGGCGATCGAAATTCCTCACGCGATAGCGGACGTGCCCCGACAATTTGCCAGCCGGTACGAAGCGCACGCGCAAGCGTGAGAGCAGGTTGCAATAGACCTGTAAAAACTCAGCCGTAAAAAATGCTCTGCAATGAACGGGGACGCCGACAGAAATTGTATTACCGCAGTGGAACTAGCCAAGCTCAAATACGAAAGGCCCTGACGCAGGGCTGGATGCGTCGAGGCCTTCTCGGACGGCGGTGCTTAGTGTCCTAGTCTGCAAATGAGAGTTCCCAATCAGTGTCAACCGCGACGGAGTCTCTGGGCACAGCTGATCCACGCGCGTGTTGACTGACCGGCGATGCGGTAAGTCGGCATAGGCCTTGCAGCTTATGTGGCGTTGGCAATTTCAGTGTCCCGGCTGAGGAATAAACTGCGGCCAGGTGTGTTTTTGAGACCGGAGGGCGCGACCAATTGGAGGTATCGTTGAAATACACAGACAGCCTCTACAGTCCAGATTCGTCGTTCGGAGAGGAAGCACTGACTGGATGGTTTATGATCGAGAACTCAAGGGTCCAGCACAGTTGGAAAAAGATGGCCGCTTCGCCGGGAAACTGACGAAGGAACAAGCCGAACAGGCAAAGCAAGCGGCTGCCCTCCAAGGTCGTTCAGGCACAAGGTAGGCAGTTCAGGACTTCGCCAACATAGCCGCTTTAGAACTACGGTTCTTCTGGTTATTCTATTGCCTAAATGAATCTCTGGTTATTTTGGTAACGGGAGTAATCGGAATGATCGAGGTTCTTTTAGTGAGGCTGTCGGACGCCGCGAGGAAGCCCGCTAATGCGCGCTCCGTCGCTTGTTCGAAGCAACGCATGGGCGCGACCGCGGCTACCGGATGACTCTCTTCTTCAATCTAGAATGTCGAATTGGCGTCGCAAGCCGGATTCTATCTCCGTACCGGCGTCTCAATGGGCACGCCGGGCGCCCGATCAAGCGGCGGATGCGGCCTAGCTAGCCCCATCGCGCCCGGCGGCGCCTCATTGCTGGCCACACGAGTGTTGACGTTCTCCAGCGTCGTAATCGTTGCGGCGATGAGCGCCACCGCAAGAGCGACGGCAAATAGGATCAGCGCGGCTCGGTGGTTGGTCATTGCAATGCACTCCAACCCAAACCGATTCAACGCCGTCCCGCAAGTTCGGGTTCCCTGTTCCGTCCGCTCCTAGCAGGCCGTTGAAGAACTCAGCCGCGTTCGCAAACGAAGGCTGAATCGTCGCCATTGTGGATGTAGAAGTGGCCAACGAGCCTG
>NZ_JAUMTJ010000038.1:0-7647 GCF_032654765.1 Bradyrhizobium sp. 33ap4
CCGCATGCAAAGGTGTCCTTGCTGCATCCGGCTCATCAAAGGGCGCGACCCGCCGATCCACTTATGACACAGTAAGATTAGTGCCGCTTCGTCGCGGGCACCGGCGCCGCCGGCTTCGCCACGGCGGCTTGCGCCGGCAGATATTTGGCGACGATCGCGGGATCGAGTTGGGCCACCGCGGTGTCAGGCAGCCGGGTCCAGACCTCATCCTTGCCGAACAGCGAGATGCCGAGAAAGCCGCGCATCGTCAGCGTCTGACCATCGGCGCTCAACGTCATCTTGGCCTTGTAGACCTTGCCGTTGCGCGGATCGAGCACGTTGCCGCCTTCATAGGCGAGCCCGTTGCGCTTCATGTCGCGGATGAGGGGAATGCCGAGCCACGGCATGTCCTTGCGATCGTCGGTGCATTTCGAGCAAATCGGATTGGGCGGGTCGCCGGGCGATGAGAACATCTTTGCGATCATGCCTTCGAACAGGCCATTGCGCTCGATCACTAGGAACCAGCCCTCGGGCTTGCCGTCTTCGATCTTTTGCCACAGGCCGGCAGCCGACGGGTCGGCCGCCGAGGCCGCAAGCGGAGCAGCTAGCGCAAAGGCCGTGGCGATCGCGAGGATCAGCCGAAGTCTGGATAGCGTGTTCCGCATCATCATCACCTGATCAATCGACCAACTCGACTACAAGCAGACTACGGCCATTTCACGGAGCGTTCCAGTGCCCGCGCCGCGCAGGAGCCGCGCAGGAAGTGGCCCATGCCCCCGGCATTGGTCTCTGCCCGAGTGAAATCAGTTCACCCCGAGCTTCTTCTGCAAACTCGATGACGAGGTTGTGTATTGGAACACCAGCCGCTTGTCCGGATACACGTAGCGGTGCGCCTTCTGCGCCATCAGCGCACCCTCGTGGAAGCCGGAGAGAATGAGCTTGAGCTTGCCCGGATAGGTGTTGATGTCGCCGATCGCGAAGATGCCTGACACGTTGGTCTCGAACGCCGCGGTGTCGACCGGCACCAGATTGTTCTCCAGCGCCACGCCCCAGTTCGCGACCGGGCCGAGCTTCATGGTGAGTCCGAAGAACGGCAGCATCGTATCGCAGGCGATCGTCGAGACCGCATTGTCGTTGCCCTTGAGCGCCGCGCCCGAGAGCTGGCCGTTGGCGCCTTCGAGCCCCGTGACCTGTCCGATCTTCAGATCCATCCTGCCGTCGGCAACGAGCGCACGCATCTGCTCGACGCTGTGCGGCGCCGCGCGGAAATCGTCGCGCCGGTGCAGCAGCGTGATGCGCTTGGCGATCGGATGCAGATTGAGCGTCCAGTCGAGCGCGGAGTCGCCGCCGCCGACGATCAGGATGTTCTTGTCTCGGAATTGCTCCATCTTGCGCACGGCATAAAACACCGACGTGCCTTCATAGGCCTCGATGCCCGGCACCGGCGGGCGCTTCGGCTGGAACGAGCCGCCGCCGGCCGAGATCACGACGACCTTGCACTCGAACTCCTTGCCGGCATCGGTCTTCACGCGGAACAAGGGATCGCCGATCTTCTCGATGCTCTCCACCATCTCGTTGAGATGGAAGGTCGGATTGAACGGCTTGATCTGCTCCAGCAGCTGTTCGGTGAGGCCCTGACCGGTGACGAAGGGAATTCCGGGAATGTCGTAGATCGGCTTCTCGGGATAGAGCTCGGCACACTGCCCGCCGATCTTGTCGAGGATGTCGACCAGATGCACCTTCATGTCGAGCAGGCCCAGTTCGAACACGGCGAACAGTCCGCAGGGGCCCGCGCCAATAATCAGCACATCGGTCTTGATCGCTTCGCTCATGTCCGCTTCTTTTCAGTTGAAATCGACTGGACGGCTTTTTCGCCTGTCCAGCCAAGTGGGCCGGATCGCGACATGCATAATAGGGACAGCGGCTGGCGCGGCAACCCCTTGCCGAGCCTGCGCAAGTCGGCTGTATGGGCGGGAAACCGACGGAGATCCCCCTCGTGAATGCCCCTGTCCGTGCTGACGATGCGCCGCGCCTGGAAGACTTTCCCTATCGCCTGTCCGACAATGTGCGCTTTGCCGATCTCGACCCCAACGGGCACGTCAACAACGCCGTCTATGCGAGCTATTTTGAAACCGGCCGCGTCACGCTGGTAAAGGACCGCAGCATGGGGCTGATGCCGGCGGGGCTCGGCTGGATCATGGTGCGCCTCGACATCCATTTCCGCGCCGAGCTGCACTGGCCGGGTCAGATCGAGCTCGGGCTCGGGCTCGTCAAGTTTGGACGCACATCGACCACTTCGACCAGGTGGTGTTTTCGGAAGGCAGATGCGTGGCGTCGGCGAAGGCGGTCACGGTGATGATCGATGAGGCCACGCGCAGGCCGACGCCGCTGCCGGCGGAGGTCAAGCAGAACTTCCGCCGCTGGGTCCGTCGCGGAGTGAATCCGGACGGCGAATAGAGACGGCAGAGCGTTTTCAAGCGAAGTGGATACCGGTTCGCGTGAAGAAAACGCGTCAAAACAAAAATCTAGAGCCTCGTTCCGATTCAATCGGAACGAAAGGCTCTAGGCCTGTCGCTCCGGCGTCGACACGACCAGTCCGTCGAGATCGTCGGTCACCTTGATCTGGCAGGACAGCCGCGAATTCGGACGCACGTCGAAGCCGAAATCCAGCATGTCCTCTTCCATCGGCGACGGCGCACCGACCTTCTCGCGCCAGGCTTCATCGACATAGACATGGCAGGTCGCACAGGCGCAGGCGCCGCCGCATTCGGCTTCAATGCCGGGAATGGCGTTGCGGATCGCGCCTTCCATCACCGTCGCGCCGTTCTCGATGTCAACTGTGCGTTTCTCGCCGGAATGGTCGATAAAGTGGATTTTGGCCATGATTGCTCGTGCTGCCGGAATGCGCCGGACGATGGATGGAAAGGTCCCGGGCAGTCGTATAACGGGTCGATCCGCACAGCGCTAGCGCGGAGACCGAAAACCTGCCCGCCGGTTGGGACGCCGCCCAAGCTGTCGCAGCGGGCCGCCGAGACGCCGGACGCCTAGGCGCGGCCCAGGATCAGCTCGATCGCCGTGCGCGCCTCGGCAATCGCGGCGCCGAGCGCGGCAAGCGGCTGGGCCGCATCGGAACCGCCGGACAGCGCGGTCTCCAGCTGGGCAGCAGCCTCGGCGACGCCGAAGGCGCCGATCGCCCGCGCCGATCCTTTCAGGGTGTGGGCATGGGTCGCCGCCTCGGGCGGCAAGGCGGCCAGTTCACCGAGGATCCGGGCCGACTGGGTCGAGAACATGGCCAGCACTTCCCGCTCGAGGCCCGGATCGCCCAGCGTCATGCGCTGAAGATGATCGACGTCGATCGGCCCGGCGCCGGGCGCCAGCGGCGGCGATTGCGTCCATTCGACCCGTTCGAGGTGAAGCGGCATGGCCTGTCCCTGTCGTCTCCGCCGGCCCTCGCCGGCGGATCGTTGCCCCAGCCAATCACGAAACTGGTTAACGGATTGTTGTTGGGATGATCGGCAAAACCGCCCGATTCTGGACAATTTCTGGACACAATCGACGCTCTGCAGCGGGAATTTCGAGTGCCCATAAGGCCTTATGGCGCAAAGCTGTTAACGATGATTAAGAAAGTATTAATCGCAAGCATTTCATTCGCATCGCTCTCCCAATAGGATGTTTGCGGATGTAGCGGACAAGCCGCCGAGGGGGCCGGCTTGCGCTCCGCTTGTGGGCACCGGCTTCGAGCTTGCGTGGGGACGATCGCAGGCTCGCCGACGCGTAAAATAGTGAGAGGGCTCAGACTGAACATGGCGAACACTCCCAAGAAGGTCAAAGACCCCACCGAAGTCGCGCTTTCTGCCATCCAGGAAGCCCTCAACATCAGCGAACAGGGCGCGGAGAATCGCAGCCCCCTCAACGAAGGCGCCGCGCCGCCGAACCTGCCGCCCGCTGCCGATTTTTCAGCCACATCGTTCGAGTCGCGTCCGAGTAATTCCGATCGTTCGGCGTTCGAGCCGATCGAAGAACCGCGCGCGCCGCGCCGCGCCGCCAATGATGATCGCGAAACCATCGGCCAGATGCTGCAGACGCTGCAGGGAGGACGCGCGCGCAACGCCTTCACGCTGTTCTTTGTCTGCTCCGGCGCCTGGCTGCTGGGCGGCGTCATCCTCACCATCGCGTTCTGGCCGGCCCTGCAGGCCTCGATGGCTCAGGGCACCGGCGTCCTGGTGCTCGCCGGCCTTGCCGCGCTGTTCGCCGTACCGATCCTGCTGTTCTACTATCTCGCCAGCCTCGCCGCGCACGGTCAGCGCATGCAGATGATCGCGCAATCGATGGCGCAGGTCGCCATGCGATTCTCCGAGCCGGAAAACGCCGCCGCCGATTCCATGGTGACGGTCGGCCAGGCGATCCGCCGCGAGGTCGCGGCGATGGGCGACGGCGTCGAGCGCGCGATCGCGCGCGCCGGCGAACTCGAGACCCTCGTCGCCAACGAGGTCGCGGCACTGGAACGCGCGTATTCCGACAACGAGGTGCGCATCCGCGCGCTGCTGCAGGACATCGCCCACCAGCGCGACAACCTGGTCGGCCAGGCCGAGCAGGTGCGCAGCGCGATCTCCGGCGTGCAGATCGACCTGCGCCACGACATCGCGCTGATCTCGGACGCGATCGCCTCGCGCGTCGACGAGGTCGCCAAGAGCATCACCGGCGCGCTGGAAGAGCGCGGCCAGCACATCACGACCGCGCTGAGCCATGCCGGCGACAACATGATCCTCGCGCTCGGCGAGCGCGGCGGCGACCTGCTCGACCGTCTCGAGGAAGCCAGCGCCGAGACCACGCGCGCGGTGATGGACGCCTCAGAACGGCTGACCACCAGCCTCAACTTCAAGACCGGCCACGTCCATGACGAGTTCGTCGATCTGGCCGATCGCGTCCACCAGTTGCTCAACGAGCGCATCGACCGCATCACCGGCGAGTTCGAGCAGCGTTCGTCTGTCATCGTCGACGGCATCTCCGATCGCACCGAAGAGGTCCACGACTCCCTGAAGAACTCTGCGGACTCGCTGCTGCTCGAGCTCGAGCTGCGCAGCAACGACCTCGTCAGCAAGATCGACGATGCCGGCAACCGCCTCGCCGGCCAGATCCTGACGTCGGGCGACAAGGCAAGCGAGGCGCTCGACGTCACCGTCAATTCGCTGGTCGCCAAGGTGGTGGGCCAAACCGAGACCGCGCACGACTCGCTGTCGCTGCAGATGAGCGCGTTCGACGACCTGGTGAGGAACCATGGCAGCGAGCTCGCCGAGAAATTCGCCCGCGACTCCGGCACGCTCGGCGCGCTGATCACCCGCCACATCTCGGAATTCGACCGCACGGTGAAGACCTTCGGCGGCGACATCGTCGAGCGCATGGGCCAGCGGACCCAGGACATCGCCGACAGCCTGAAGACCTATGTCGACACCTTCGACCACCGTGTCACCAGCAACAGCGGCGAGATCACCGCCTCGCTCGACCAGCGCCTGCTGCAGTTCGAGACCACGCTCGGCAGCCGCGTCACCAATCTCGACGCCTCGCTGACCGACAAGCTGTCGTCGTTCGACAGTTCGCTCGCCAGCAAGATCGGCTCGTTCGACGGCCGTCTGCAATCGCTCGATGACGCGATCGACGGCCGCATGAAGTCCCTCGAGGTCACCTTCGAGAGCCGCGCCAAGTCGGTCACCGAGACCATCGACGGCCATCTCGGCACGCTCGCGACCCAGCTGACCGACGGCGCCTCCCAGGCGATCCAGTCGATCGACTCGCGGCTTGGCCTGCTCACCACCACCCTGACCGAAGGCACCGTGCAGGCGATCGCCGCGGTCGACCATCGCATCAACGGCGTCACCGAGACCATCGACGGCCACAGCGTCCGCCTGGTCGACACCCTCAACGGCCACAGCACCCGCCTCGCCGACACCATCAATGGTCACAGCGCGAACCTGACCGACACCATTTCGGCGCGCTTCGCCGACATCCAGCAGGGCATCGAGAGCCGCGTCGGCGTCATCGCCAGCGACATCGACACCCGCGTCGCGCAATTCGAGGACCTGCTGGGCTCGCGCGTCGAGGCCGTCGCCGGCCGCATCGAGAGCAGCGGCCGCCAGGCGAGCGAGGACCTGATGTCCCGCGCCGAGCTGTTGTCGTCGAGCATCAAGTCCCATGTCGAGGACGCCGAGCGTTCGCTGACCAACCTCGTGGTCAACACCAGCGAAACCATCCAGACCGGCGCGCGCACGGCGCAGCAGGCGCTGCTCACCGTGTCCGCGGACGTCGGCAACCAGCTCAAGCTGAGCTCGGCCGAGGTTGAGAGCGTGCTGACCGCCGTCGGCACCAGCGCCGCCAACTCGATCCTCACCAGTGCCCGCGACGCCCAGGTGTCGCTGGTCTCGGCCTCCGGCGACGTTGCCTCGCAGATCAAGGCACTGTCCGAGGATGTCGAACGCACGCTGCAGGCGGCCGGCAGCGCCACCGCAGCCTCCGTGCTGTCGGGCGCCCGTGACGCGCAGACCACGCTGGTCAGCGCCTCTGTCGAAGCCGCAAGCCAGGTCAAGTCGCTCGCCAGCGATGTCGAGCAGTCGCTGTCGATGGCCGGCTCTGCCGCCGCCGAGGCGATCATGACCGGTGCCCGCGAGGCCCAGACCACGCTGATCTCGACGTCGACCGACGTCACCGGCCAGGTCAAGTCGCTCGCCAGCGACGTCGAGCGTTCGCTGTCGATGGCCGGCTCCGCCACCGCGGAAGCCGTCGTCACCTCCGCTCGCGAAGCCCAGAGCACGCTTGCCGGTGCATCCACCGAAGCCGCCAACCTGGTCCGCACGCTCGCGGCCGACGTGCAGCACTCGCTCTCGACCGCCGGCTCTGCCGCCGCCGAGGCAATCATGACCGGCGCCCGCGAGGCCCAGACCACGCTGATCTCGACGTCGACCGACGTCACCGGCCAGGTCAAGTCGCTCGCCAGCGACGTCGAGCGCTCGCTCTCGATGGCCGGCACCGCAACCGCGGAAGCCGTCGTCGCCTCCGCCCGCGAGGCCCAGAGCACGCTGGCAGGCGCGTCGACCGAAGCCACCAACCTGGTCCGCACGCTGTCGGCCGACATCGAGCGCTCGCTGTCGATGGCGGGCTCCGCCACCGCGGAAGCCGTCGTCGCCTCCGCTCGCGAGGCCCAGAGCACGCTGGCAGCCGCATCCACGGAGGCCGCCGATCTGGTCCGCTCGCTGGCGGCCGATATGGAGCGTTCGCTGTCGATGGCCGGCTCCGCCACCGCGGAATCGATCACGTCAGGCGCGCGTGAGGCCCAGAGCACCCTGGTCAACGCGTCGACCGAGGCCGCGACCAAGGTGTCGGCGCTTGCCGCCGACATCCAGCGTGCACTGTCGATGGCCGGCTCCGGCACCGTCGAGATGCTGACGGCCGGCGCCCGCGAGGCGCAGAACACCCTCGTCACCGCGTCGACGGAAGCAGCCAACCATGTCAAGTCGCTGGCCGTCGATGTCGAGCGCACCCTGGCCTCGGTCGGCACCAACACCGCGCAGGCGATCCTCGGCAGCGCCCGCGATGCCCAGAGCTCGTTCGTGGCGACCTCCAGCGAGGCCGCAAGCCAGATCCGCGAGATCTCCGCCGAGATCGAGCGGTCACTGA